>CAYVQU010000037.1:0-36215 GCA_964453155.1 uncultured Anaerolineales bacterium
AGTGGGCGCAATTGGACTCGAACCAACGACCTCTTCCTTGTAAGGGAAGCGCTCTAACCAGCTGAGCTATGCGCCCGTGTGGATCAATTTTGGGTGTGCGGGGGATTATACCGCAGATATAATTTTCAGGGAGGAAAATTGCAGGTAAAAGAATTTAGGAACCAGAGTTGCTTACCTTCCTAAAACTGGCTCTTCTTTGGTAAACTAGCGCTGGTTATATCAGCTAAAACTTCGTTCCTAAAGGATTTCGTATGCGCGCTAAAACATTTTTATTCCTGGTCTTAGTAATGACATTTTTGTTATCGGCATGTACGGTAGCACTCCAAGAATCGGCCGTTCAAACTGCTGTTTCGGAGGTGATCGCGACTTCCTCAGCCGATGAATCGGTTAATAGTAACCCATCAGAGCAAAAGGAACAAACCAACTCTGAAATGGAAGCAGTCAAGGATGGACCATCCCAAACGGAGTTTGATGAGGTCAAACAACAATTAGATGAAGCCCAAATCAAATTGACCGACCAGGCCGGTTTGATTGCTGCTCTCCAAGAAGATTTACAAAAAGCTCAATATTCGCCTACGCCACAGCCAACTGTAATCCCAACGAACACTCCGACCCCAATCCCCAGTTCTACGCCGACCATTGTGGTCACTCCGGCTGACCAAAAAGCTGTTATTGCTGCTCGGAATGCTCCTTTCTGGACGTTTAAACAAGAGAATGATGCTGGTAAACCCATTATGATCAAGGTCGAACCAATTGCACGTTATGAGGCAGGGCAAGAATTTGTTGTCAAGACTTGGACGGTTTTAGCCGATGGCGGACTTCGCTTTTATCCGATTGTAGGTCCGCGCGGGGCGGGTTTTTATGTTCTTGTAGATCACGTTCAAGATAAATAAAAAAACATTCCACCTAAACCAAAAGGCTTCCCACTCATCAGTGAGAAGCCTTTTGGATTTAATCAAATCGTTGCAGATATTTCAAACTCAATCGGTGTGAATTTCAATTTTGGTCCCGCTATTTCCTGCACCAAGTTTATGGTGCACATCCAACTGCGGATAGGGAATCTCGATACCGGCAGCATTGAGTTCATTGTAAATCACCGAGTTGACTTTATCAAACATGCGGCGGGTATCGGAATATGAATCTAGCCACCACCGAACTCGGAAAATCAAGGCAGAATCACCAAATTCCAAAAACAAAGCTTCCACCGGTTTATCCGGCAGAACGCCCTCGACACTTTCTACCGCGTTAATCATGATTTGTCGGGCGGTGTCAATATCGGCGCCATAACCGATTCCAATATGAATTTGAATCCGATATTGGGTATCAGGATAAGAGTAATTCACGACTAAACTTTTGCCAATCACAGAATTGGGGACGATGACCATGCGATTATCGCGGGTCCGAATTCGAGAGCTGCGCAACCCAATATCTACCACATCCCCCCAAGTACCTAAATCCTGGATTTCAATGCGGTCACCAAGTCGAAAAGGACGATCGATCATGATAATGAAGCCACTAATTGTGTCTGAAAGCGCTTCTTGTGCGGCCAGGGCGATTGCCAGGGAACCAATGCCCAACGTAGTGACCATCGCGCTGACATCGACGTCAAAGTGCCCTAATAAAGTGATCAACCCGATCAACCACAAGATAATCATGGCGATTCGGCGGAAAAATGGCATCAATTGCTCATCGAGTTCTGTTTCAGTTTTGGCGGCCATCTCATTGCTATACCACAAGAAAAAATAATGGACAAAACGCCAAGCAAATACAAAACCGACCAATAAATACAAAACATAAAAAACCTCAGAACTGGTGTCGTTCCAGGATTCAGGGAGAAAATCTAAACGTTTATAAAGAATTTCTCCGGTGATCACTAAAGCTAGCAAGAAAATTGGAACCCGCAGAATTTCAAAAATCGAATCATCCAAAGTGGTATTCGTGCGGCTAACAAGTTTTCGAGCAGGTTTTTCAAGTATAAATTTGATTATCCAGCGGCCGAACACAATTACAAGAACTAGGATAAGTGCGGAAGTACCGATCTGGCCCCATTGATCTCCAGTTAATCCAAGAAATACTGTATCCATATTTTTCTCCTATACCGTGATTTGAAGGTTTTGATACTTGTTAGCAAATAACGCCGGGGTGCCACCAGTATGCCAAAATAATACGCTATCATCGGCTGTAAAAAAGCCTTTACGAATCAAATTAATCATTCCCCCCATAGCCCGGCCCGTGTAGACCGGGTCGATAAGCAATCCTTCTAATTGGCTACACAGCCGGATTGCTTCTATCTCATTATCTGTCAAAATACCATATCCTGCGGCACAATAGTCAGCATTCACCAATATTTCATCGGCATCAAAATTATCTTGATGACCAAAGAGGCCCAAGGTCTGAGTGGCTAAATCCGCCACCCGTTCTTTGAGAAGTTGTTCGGGTTCATCAACGCTGATTCCCAATATTTTTCCATCATATCCGAATAGTTTTGCCCCAGCAACCATCCCGGCTTGGGTACCGGCTGAAGATGAAGGAAAAACAATCCAATCAGGTCGCAGATCTTGGGATATTAATTCCTGAATTGCAACGGCATACCCGGCCGCGCCGGTGGGGCTAGATCCCCCATAGGGAACCAAATAAGGTTCCTGTCCATTTTTTACCGCGGCCTCAAAGGCAACTAGCAAATCTTTTCGGCGGGTCTCCCAATTGGCCCAAATGATTTCGGCCCCCAGGTATTGGTCTAAAAGGAAATTAGCCGAGGGATCTTCAGTAGGATCCCCGGCCAAAACCAAAATACATTTGAAACCAAATTTAGCCGCGGCTGCGGCCGTTTGACGGCAATGATTGGACTGCGTCGCTCCAGCCGTTATCAGCGTTTCGGCTCCTAAAGTTTGGGCTTCAGCAACCAAAAATTCCAATTTTCGGGTTTTATTCCCACCAAAAGCCAACCCCGTTTGATCATCTCGTTTGACATAAATTTTAGGACCACCCAGCTCAGCAGTCAAACGAGGTAAGAAATCTATGGGGGTCGGTAAGTGGGCAAAGTTTAGACGAGGGATACCTTTCATTTTAACTCCTGAAGGTGTTCAGTGATTGAGTCTCCAAATTGGTTTTAGGCAACCAAATCCTTGGTACGGCGGTTGCCCTGTCTACGCATGAAACCCAAAACTTTGGGCAATACCTGGGTATACAGTCGATGATACATTGGTTTTATGGGCAAATCATATGCCCCTAATGTACGCACTACTTGCCCCCCGAGGCCGCGTTTGAACCGAAAGACCCCCCACATCGAATCGGATTCGTCAAATACTTCTGGGGCACCCCACAAATCATATATTCGACAGCCTGCTGCTTTAGCCCGGCGCATCGCCTCCCATTGGAGCAAATAGGTCGGCATTTTATTTCGATGGACAGGGCGAGACATACCATGCATATAATATGCTCGTTCAGCAAACCGAAACATCATTATCCCCGCAACCGGCTCACTTTCCACTTCTGCAATCAATGGTTCCAGCATATCCCCTGAAAAGAAAGTTTGCCAAACCGCGTGATAATATTCCTGGCTTCGGATCACGAAGCCATCCCGCAAAGAAGTTTCGGCGTACATGCGATAAAGCATGTCAAAATCATCTGGGGTTCCAGTCCGCACCGTTACGCCTTTTCTTCCAGCCAGGCGAACGTTATAGCGCGTTTTTTGCTTCATTTGAGCCAGTAAGGTCTCTTCTGAAGGCTTCAGTTCAATCGTAACGGTATTGCGAAATTGAACTTGTTCGTCAGAGAATTGCCAATTTCGCCAGCGTAACTCTTGGACGAGGGCTGTACCTGCGGGGTTTGATTGCTCGTCTTCTGTGCCCAGAATTCCAGTACCTAAAGGGATATCGGGATCAATTTTTATGAATATTGCACCTTGTTGACGGGCAAAATCTTTCAAATCAGAGAAAACAGTTTTTTTGAGAGCTTCAGATTCCCAGGAGCGCAACAACGGGCCTTTTGGCGCATACAAAATCCGCAACCGGCTTGAAAAGCCTCCCAAGACAATTGTACGCTGAAGAATCAAGGCGGCTGCTTCTGGATTTTCAGGAGGCCCCCAAATCTTGTAATGTGGTTCCCAACCAAACTGAGATTTTACCTGTCCCCACTGATAGGACTGCAAAATATGCGGCTCTGGGAAAGATGCAATGATTTGATTCCAGGTTTTTTCATCCATTGGACCAATCATAAATGATGTTATCAAAGAAGGCAAATTGAATTATGGGCGTGGCGATTTGGGCTGAAAATGAAACGGTCAAAATTACCGCCACGCCTTAGCATTTTTAGGTTTGAGTGTGAATTTTATTTCAAAACTCTTTTCAAAAACTACCTAAAAGGTGTGCTCTCGCCTCACCGCGTTAATCCAATCGATTCCAGAATTTCCAGGTATACAATAAACCCAGCCAAGTGGTAATACTAATCAATACACCGCTATAAAAGGACCAGGGTTGATAGATGAGTTTTATTTCATGCTGACCCACAGGAACTTCAACCGCTCGGAACAGGAAATTCCCTGAATAAATTTCAACGACTTCATTATTAAGAAAAGCTTTCCAGCCGGGATAGTGGATATCTGAGAAAACCAACCATCCTGGTTGCAGCGTATCCACTTGAATGCTTATTGCATTCGGAGTTTCTGAGACAATTTTTGAAGAATAATCGATTGGAAAACACTCTTGGTTTTGCACTTTGGTGATACCTTCTAGAACTACCTCGGCATTGAAATTTACATCACCAGAAAACACTAAATCCAAGGCTTTCTGACTTGTTTTTGCCGAACGAGCACAAGGGACCCAGCGCACTCGCTGGGTTTCTGCAATCTGAGCAGTTGTGGTGGTTGTTGCCGAAATCGGCTCCGTCCAGACGAGGGTATCAACCGCCATAATATCAAGTAGACTTGGGTAATTTTGCAAGTCGCGATCGGCCAGTTTTTCCATCCACTGCGCATATCGTCCCGGAACCAAAGGATCATAATTATTCACAACGGGGATCCTTTGCATCATATTCAAATTTGGTAAAGGAATGGAATAAAGATCATCCCAATTTAGGTGGGGATCAAAGGTATCTAAAGTGAAATATTGTTTGTATTTTATTTCGTCTTCGGTTTTGGGGTGAAGTAGAACTCTCAGACCTGAATTTGAGGGGGGGGGCGTTAAATTTTCAGAGCTAAGCTGATAGAAATTCGCGGCAATGCTAGGATTATGTCCCCAGCCGGCAACCAAAAGATCAGTAAAAACCAATAAAACAACCCCAGCCACCCAAATCGAGGAATGGCCAGTTGGAGGATGAGTATCATCTTTGGCCATCAACGAAGATAACCCCGCGCCAACACCCCATAACCCAGCTAGCGCTAAAGCTGATACAAAAGTCGGTCGAAAATCAGTGACCAGATCGCGTAAAACCCACCAGCCCAGGCCAGCCCCGAGCATGATGGCAAATGCCCCCATCGTTCCTAACCGGGTCCAGTATAAACTCCGGCCAACAGGTTTATGCCAATATTCAACCCCATAGCTACTGAGCACTGCCAGGGCAAATACCGCCCAAATTGAAAAACGGGTAGGCGAACGAAACATACTAAAAGTTGGAACATTTTTATATAGCCAGGGGAAAATTACCGTATTGTCCCCTAAGGCGAAGATAAAGGCTATGATGATTACAGTGAGCAGGAATCGAATAAACCCAACAGGATAAGGCTGGTGGGATTTGTGGGGTAAATTTGAATTCTTTTTAGAACTAAACAAACCATTTCTCAGGGTGGCTAACGCTAAGAGAATCGGGATCAATCCGATATAAATTGCATCTTCCCAAAAACTGCCATATCCCCAATAATCCCCAAGGGCCTGACTACCAAAAAAGTTTGGAGCCAGTAATCCTACAAACCGCCACGGCCAAAATGAATATCCCATGGCCAATTCATAATCGACGGCGGTTGATCGTTGCGATTGCATTAAATACTCAGCGGTAGGTATCAATTGAATCGCGGCCAGACCTAAACCAAGTAAGACCGCCACTCCTAGCAAAACCCAATTTCGGCCGACCACTTTCAAGCGTCCAAATTTATATTGTTCAAGTTGCTGGGGGTTTTGCCAGGACCAGAACCCGATCCACAGTCCAGCCAGCAACCAGGTATACCAGGTTGTCTGAGCATGACCGGCTAACAATTGCAGTCCGATGATGAACCCCAATTTAAGCAACGTTCGTCTTGGTCGTTTCCGGTGCACAAGATCAAAACTCAATACCAGCACCCACGGCAGCCAGGCCACTGTGGTAATCACACTGGCAAACCAGGCCCGAGTTATCAGATAACCCGAGAGACTAAAAGCCAGTCCGCCGATGGTTTGAGCCAGGCGTCCTAATTCTAAGCGACGAATGACCTGTACCATTCCCATCCCTGCCCAGATTAAATGCAATACTACCACCAAGGCCTGGCTCCATGCCAAAGCAGTGATTCCCCCGCCGACATAAAACAGAAAAAATATCCAATTGGGTGGATAGAATAAGGCCGATTGATAATTCGCAATTAAGGGCGCTCCCATCCCCACTAACGGATTCCACAGGGGGAGGTGACCGCTTAAGAGGGTATCAAATGCCCACTGCCACCAGGGGATAAATTGCAATGCCGGCGTACCCCAAAAGAGGGCTTTGCCGGTAAACAATACCGGAGAGAGCAAGATCACAGGGCCAATAATGATAGGTAAGTACGGGAGTGGAAAGTTGCGGCGCAAGTTGGTTTTAGATCGCATAGGAAAACAATTTATTTAATCACACTGAAAATTGAATATTCTCCATCTGAGAAAATTTCGAACAAATAGTCGGCCTCACCTGGCTGCCAGGAGCCTAATTCTCGTTCTTCCGGGCCCCAAAAAACATAGTCAACATTATAGTCATCTAAAAGTGAGCGGCGCACCTGATCAGAAGACTCCAAGGTGTAGAATGCCGAGACCCGGGTAGCAATTTGAGCGTGATTAATGGTTTCAGGGCCATGCCCAAGAACAACATATACCGGGATCCAGGCGGGCAATGCATTGCCGGTTTCGAAGGATGACAGCACAACATCATTGGCAGTGGTAGTTCGGGCTAAGAAATTAAATGCCGCGACCTCGGCAGTTGGTCGGAAAACCGGGATGGTGGGATTTTGAGCCGCGGTAAAACTTCCAATCCACAGAATCAATGTAGAAGGTATTGTGAATAATGAATAAACCCTAATCCATTGTATGCCTCTTTTGGGTGTGAAATCAAATAAACTCAAAGCCAGAATGACCAGCACAATCCAAAATCCCTCTATCAAACGACGTTGCAAATTGAAAGGCATCATAAATAGGAGTGGGATCAAAAAAAACCAAGTAAACAAAAACAACTCCATTTTTTTCAAATCAAGTTGCCGGATTTTTTTGACTAAGGCGATGACAACGAATGGCAATAAAAACCCATAGGCCACCAGATAATGGGGAATTGGTGGGGCTGGGAGACGATTTTGAGCCATCCACTGGTTTATGAAGGGATCTTGAAAATAAACCCAAAAACTATAACCAACCAAAGGCAGGGTAATCAACCCAGCCCAGAACGCGGTTTGGATCAGTTTTTTCCAATAGGGCCCGGCCCACGCGTGGCCCAGATATCGTCGGATGCCGTTGATCGCCAGAAAGATTACTAAATACCAACCCACCAAGACCCCAATGAGCATCCCGGTCAATTGCTGGAAAATCAGGGTAAGCACCCAGAGAAGGCCGGGAGGCCAGTTAGCAATCCCTAAGATGGGTACGTTCAATGGGTCAGAATCGTATACTCGAATTAGAAATGCCCGCAACCCCCACAGAAAAAAGGCGCGCGCCCAGGGTAGATGAGCAATTCCAAAAATCCCCAAAAAACCAAATGTTTCTGGCGAAAAGAAATCAAGGGGCAGAAACCCTAACCACTGAGACCGGCCTAGTAAAACCAAAATCCAACCGCCACCACCACCAAGGGTAGCCAGGAAAACGCCTAACCGGCGCGAATGCACTTGCCGTAGAAACAGCGCCATGAAATCGTAGGTGGCAATGATGGCCAAAACACCCCCTGCAAACCGAAAAATATGATAAATCGCCACCAATTGGGGATGTTGCCCGGGTTGGGCCGAAAGTTTGCCCAACAACAAATATGGGAAAAATATCAAAGCTCCATCTTGATGAACTGCTGAATACGGGGTCCGAAATAACCACTCACCCGCCGCGCCGCTTAGCATTTTGGCAAGATATGAGTTACCGTCGGTAACCCCAAATAGAAAACCGGTAAAAACCCATTCATCAGCGGCTTGCTGATAACCCACAAAATAGGGCACGGACAAAAGCACCATCACAACCAGGGCAAAAACAATAACCCAGCGGTTTTCAGAATTAATCTTATCTGCTTTCATATTCATCGTCAGAGGTGATGACCAGTGTATTGGCATTTGATCCAGGTCGGAGGCCAAATTGGCGGGATTTAAACCAAATGAAAATGAGCCCCAACCCGCAGGCCAGCCATCCCGCATAAAGACTAACGGGCTGAAACACAAAACTTACTTCGTGGCGGCCGGGTTCTAATTCAACGGATCGTAGAATTCCGTTGGCAGCTTTGAGTTGGGCCGGGATCCCGTTCAACTTCACCCGCCAACCCGGATAAGCAATTTCAGATAGAACCAGAAGTCCTGGTCCTTCGGCAATTATTGTGATGCGATTAGGCTGCCACTCTATCCACTGTACGGGTCGGGGATTATCTCCCAAATTTGAATTTCGGTCTTGAACCCAGGCTCGGGGTAAATAGGCCTGATTTTCATAAATACGCGTCTTCCCAAATTGGGTTGTGAATAACAGATCATCGGCTACGAGATCAAACTCCGCGAGAATGTATTTAACATTAAACTGGCCTAATAATGCCGGATCGGGAATATGCTCTTGATTGTCACGCGTCGGATCACCATCTTCAAACGGTGGCAGCGTAACCGAGTACCCCTCGGCTGGTATTCCAGTTGCAACAGACATAAATTCGGCGTAATCTGCCAATTGCAATGGATCTACGCCGTCAGCCATTTCAAGATCAAAGCGCGCACCGACTTGCTGAGGCAAACTATAAGAGGGAGAATACGTTCTAAAATGGCCTTCCTGCTGGATAAGAAATTGCACAACTTCCGCTTGCTCTGTAAACACTGCGGCTTTCGGCCGGAAAGATAAGGTTGACCAATGAACTGCGCCCCAATCGATCAGTGCCAATCCAATTAGCAACCCAAACCACAAATTTGGCGAAATTCTTCCCCTAAATCGCAATCCCACCCCCAACGCGGTTACCAATACCATCCCCGCGCCCCACACAAAACTAAGCGGAAATTCCTGCGTGCTGACCCACACTATCCCCGCCAAAGCGCTGGTCAGGAAGACCAAACCAACTAATGTGAGATTTAACCACCGCTTGTTAGAAGAATTGCTGGCAGATAGCAACCGTTCACAAGCGTGGGCAGAGAGAGCCGCAAAAGCCAGCCCGCTCATGAACAAAGCCCGGGAGGGCACACGTAGCAATGAGAATCCAGGCAACTGAGCGAGGTTTAAAAATCCTGGTATGTTGACACCGAGGGCCATTAACAACCCGAATCCACCCAGGACCAACCAGAAATTTTCGATTTTCTTTCGACCACCCCCAAAAAGTTTAAAAATAATTAAAATCGCGACCCCAGCTCCAAAATAGACCATTAATTCGTGGTTGCCACCAAAGTTTGGGAAAAATAATCCGAGCAACCGGATCGGAGGCAG
Organism: uncultured Anaerolineales bacterium; assembly: GCA_964453155.1. Lineage (GTDB taxonomy): Bacteria > Chloroflexota > Anaerolineae > Anaerolineales > UBA11858 > CAYVQU01. Next base: position 9,789 of record CAYVQU010000037.1, read on the forward strand.
AGATAATAACAATGTTTCTTCGGCCGCGATATTTGCGCGGGTCGAAAGCTGAGTATATTCGATCAAGGGAAAAATGAGGGGCGCGGCGAGGAGGATTGCTAAGAATATTTGGGTAAAAAGAGATTGGAGATTAGAGATTAGCGTTTGAATTCGTTGGTGTAATCCAAGCACAAAACCAAATTGACTATGCGCAATTACATATAATATCCATATCAGAGTAGCGTAGGCTGCCCAACGGATATCCGCGAGGATGATCAGCGCTAAAATGATTCCGGGGAGAAATCGCCGTACTTTCAGCCAGAATTTTGTACGAATTGAATTGGTAGATCCGGCTCTTGCAGCCAACAATAACCAGGGGGTCCAAGGAATGGCATAAATCAAAGTCAAATGCCCGGCCCCGTAGTGGGCAAAGACTTTGGGCAAACTCTCAAACGCTAACGCGCCAAACAGCGCAGCGCGCCCGGATAATTTTTCAGCTCGCAAAAGGTAATACATCCCCACCCCCCCAAAAAGAATGTGGAGTATTGCGGTGAGATTAAATCCCAACGGGAGCGGCAGTACCAACGCCAGCCAGCCGGGTAAGTACCATAAACCAGCCAAGGGATTGGCCATAAATGGGTACCCACTCAGAATCGTTGGTGACCAGAGGGGGACGCGGCCATAGGTCCGAATGGCGTTTTTAATGAATATCGCATTCGGATAATGGCTTATGGCTAAGTCAGAATACGCGGCTTCTGGCGATGGATACGGGAAACCATCCCGGCCCGGCAAAAAAATGAGAATCGGTAGCAACAACGGCCACAAGCCGAGCCATTTTTTCAATCCATTTGAGTTCATGGGCTCGTGACCTTGAAAATTTCAACCCCATCTTGGGAATAAACTGCTTCGACCCCGGGCAGGGATTGCTCTTGAGCTAATTGATGCTCCCGCGGCCCCAAAAGAATATAGTTTACATTGTGAGCCGCGAGCATCGGGTCAATATCTTCCCCTGCATAAAACGCCAGGACCAGTTTCTCGGATTCTTCGGCCGCCACAGTCTCAAATGGATGTCCATAAATCACGCGGCGACCAGTATGCGCGGGGATGAATAAGCCCATCTCCGGACTGGCCATAATCACAGATTCAGCCTCGGTGTTATCTCCAATCCAGGTTAGAGCGGTGTATTCGGCACGCGTCAGGTAGATATTGTGATCTCTGGATTGAATTCCACTGAAGGCCGCCAATAAAATGATCAAGTTCGTGGGCACTGCCAGCAAAAAAAGACTCCCCGTAAGCGTTTTGAAGCGATTTGAGCGCGGGCCTGCCAATGCTTCAACGCCCACCGCAGCCAACCCGGCGAGGGGTACATATAACCCCATCATAAAACGCCGCTGCAGAGAAAATGGGAGATACAACATGATCAATCCGAATACGGTCCAAACGACGAGTAAGGTGACGGGTTGATTGTTTGCGATTTCGTGCTGCCGCCAGCGCCTGATGCCACTCAGGAGGGCCAGTATTAATGCTGGAGATAACGCGACAACCACATCCCAAATTGGAGGTGAGGCTGTCAAATTTTGGGCATTCCAACTCCGAAAAGCAGGATCAACATTCGCAATCCAATAATCGTAAATTAGTACTGGTAAACCAAAGATTGCACTGGCCATAAACCGGTAAATCATTGACCCCAGTTCATGTTTTGAAATCCATAACCAGATCAGATTTCCACCGATAACCATCAGAACAATCACTACGCCAAAAGGATTTATGACACTCAATAACAATGCGATGAAACCGGTTTGAATAAAGTTGATCTTAGAAATTTTGTTTCCAGGTTTAGGCGTAAGTAAATATAAAACCAGCGCTAACCCCAGCGGGAAATGGGGGTTGGCATACATCGACAAAAATGGATAAGCTTCCGCCACCCAAAAATCCGCCGTAAACGCCCCCGAGGGGATCAATAACCACCCCAGGCCGGATCCCATTATACTCAGGCTATAGGCCAGTTTCCTCGGTCGAGGAACTGGGAAAATGACGGCAAAAAATCGCCATAAGGATAACAATAGTATGAGTGAGCACAAAACCCGGGTAATATGGAAAACGGTAATTAACGGCAGTTGAACACCCCGGGCCAAATGACCTAAAGACAGGTAAAATAAAAATAGATACGCCCCCTCCCCCGGATCGGAGGTGAAGGGTAAGTAAAACTGCCAACCACCTGACCACCCCTGGTGCATTTTGGCCAGATAAGAATTGCCATCCAAAGGATTAAACAGGAAACCTGAGAAGACAAAATCAGTCCCCACACTCAAATCGGCCAAAATATACGGCACAGATATTAGAACTAACACGACGATGCTGACCAGAATCGGCCCTATATTTTCCTTAAATTGAACCATAGGCTAATTTTACCTGATGAACTTGCAGTTTCGTCGACTTGTTCTGTCGCCTCTTGCGCTTCAGCGCAACCCCCTCTATAATCACATTACAATCCTTTTCACTCTTGGAAAAATATATGAGCCGCCCACGCAACCTCTATCAACTGCAAAAAATCGACAGTCAGCTAGATCAACACCAAAAGCGATTACATGAAATCGCGCGGACATTGGCAGATAACGCCGCTTTAAAACAAGCACAGACCCAGGCTAACCAAGCCCAGCAAGTTCTGGAAAATGCCCAAAAAGAGCTGCGGAGTTCTGAAACGAAGGTTAAAGATCAACGCCTAAAAATTGGGCAAACCGAAGCCAATTTGTACGGTGGCAAAATCCGCAACCCGAAAGAATTACAAGACCTCCAGGTTGAGGTCGCGGCCTTAAAACGGTTCCTCACCGTCCTCGAAGATCGTCAATTAGAGGCGATGCTCCAGGTGGATGAAGTTGCCGGTGAAAATGAGACGGTTCAAGCGGCCCTCGCAGCCGCCCAAGGTGCCGCCCATGACCTCCAAGTTCAACTTTTAGGAGAAAAGGGGACCATTGAAACCCACCAGCAGAAACTCAAGATCGAACGTCAAGCTTGCCTGAGTCCAATTAACACCGATGATCAAAAAATTTATTCCCAGCTCCGCAAACAACGGGCGGGGGTCGCGGTGTCCCAAGTCACCGGAGGCGCTTGTTCTGCCTGCGGTGCCACCCTAACAGCCGCCCTCTTCCAGGCGGCTCGATCACCCAGTCAAATCACAAATTGTTCGACTTGTGGGCGCATATTATATGCAACGTAGTCCGATATGATCAGATTTTTACGCAGTCTTCAAATCCATACTATCTCCTTTTGGGCCGGTTTTTTGGCCGCGACCTTGTTCTGGTGGCTGTTAAGATTATTACAACCCGCCCTCAAAATAGGCTGGCAAACCCTAAAAAAGAGTTTTCAATCTGCCCGGCAGGGATTACTAACCGACACCGAACAACGACATCGCAATTCAACTTTACAGTATGTCCAATCGTTACATCTAGCTGCACCCTTGTTCTCCCTCGATGAGATTCTCATCCCACCCAAATTGTACGCGCCCCCTCCAGTTTTTGACCCCCATGCCGCCCCACCCGAAGAAGATGTCATCAGCATGACCATTCCATTCGCACCCGATTGGCCCGAGATGGCATCCGTTTATGGTGCGAATTCCTTTAGTTTGGCAACGGCCCTCCAAGGAGGTAGCAATATCGCCATCATTGGCCCTCCCGGGAGCGGCAAAACAACCACTTTGGCTGACTTGGCCACCAAAATCTGCCGGCAAGATCCACAAACCGAAGGGCTTCAAGATTTTGTCCCTTTCTTTATCCATGTAGCCGATTTAGTTTTACCGATCGAAAATTCATCTGACCCGCTTGAAACAATTATTGCTGCGGTTTCCCTCCGGGCCGCGACATTGACGCTCCCCCGCTTACCGGAGATGACCCGAGCCGCATTTGAATTTGAAAGGGCTGTTTTATTCTTAGATGGAATTGATGAGTTGGCCCCAGCGGCATATGTCGACACCCTTGATTTAATTACGCATCTGCTTGAACAATATCCCGCGCTGCGGATGGTGGTTGCTGCAGACGTCAATCATTACGAGGGATTGCCGCAACTCGGAGTTCAACCCATCCCAATGTTAATTTGGGGTCGCAAGGATCAGGCCGCTTTTATTAGCCAATGGAACGCCCTGTGGGATAAATTTGTTGCGGAAGATGGCGAACAACCCAACGGTGTTGATCATCTGTTGATCAACGGCTGGTTAGCTAACCTGACACCAGTAGCCACCCCGCTCGAACATACTCTAAAAGTGTGGGCAGCCTACGCCGGGGACGTCCGCGGCCATAAAGTCGCCGATGCCATTGAAGCTTATATTTTGCGGATGTCTGTCAGCATTCCCAAAGCCCGGGCAACCCTTGAATTAATGGCTTCCCAAATCCTTTTTTCTCAACAGAGTGCAATCAATGACGGTGAGGTCAAATCTTGGATTAGCGGAAAAGGGCAATCGGATGGAAGCGAAGACATTTATCAGGTTGAAGTGTCCGACGACCGCGTTCAACCAAAAGACATTACCATTCCACGAGTTTTACCTGATCTTACTGAAAATGGTCTCCTGTTTAAGCGAGTGGATGACAAGTTAGGATTTATTCATCCTGTTATCACCGGCTATCTGATCGGTTCAACCATCTCCCAAGATGACGTTTCGCGGTTATTCGCCCAACCTGCTGGGGTAATTCGTGATTTAGCAATTTTCTTCAGCACGGATCGAGTCAATTTGAACTACCAGGTTCGCGCCATGCTCACGCAAACTGAGGATATTCTCAACCAAGGAACATTGGTGGCTGGGCGGTGGTTGCAAAACATCCATCCTGAAGCTCCTGAACGGGCAGGAATTTTGCAGAAGCTCTCAAAAGATTTACAGGACGACAATCTAACAATGGGTTATCGCTTGAAAGCGGCCACCGCGATCGCTACTTCGGGAGATCCTGGGGCCGCGACTTTGTTCCGGCACATGTTCAAATCCGATAAAAGTACCGTCCGGCAATTGGCAGCCTTGGGGAGTGGCTTCTTGCGAGACAACCAAGCCATGGGTGATCTGGTCCGCAGTCTGGGAGATATGCCTTTGGTAGGGAGTGCAATTTGCCTGGCTTTGGTCAATATGGGTACCAAACCAGCGTTAGAAACCGCGGCCGCGGTTCTACTCGAAGGAGATGAATTCCTCCGGCGGGCAGCAGCTGAAGCATTCTCAAATCATCCCGCCGAAGGATATCCTATTCTAAGAGATGGCAGTACTGTTGATGATCTTTTGGTACGGCGAGCGATTATTTATGGTTTACGTCGGGTCCGGGAACCGTGGGCTACCCAAATATTAGAGGAACTTCAAATCGAGGATGCCCAATGGGTCGTTAAAGATGCCGCCGCCCAGGCAGTAGAACAACTCAATCAACTTGATCCAGCCGTTCCCAAACCCAGCCAACCATTGGAAGAAATACCCTGGCTGATTACCTATGCCAGCGAGCAAGGATTAGGCATCAACGACCAAGATTCTGCAGTTGCAATGTTGCAGCGGGTTTTACGAGAAGGCAATTCAGACGAAAAAATGGGGACCTTAAGGGAATTTCAGGCCCGCGGCTTGACCAACATATTCCCATTTGTTTACCATGTTTATTATGATACAGATCCCGAGCTAATTGAGGCCGCTTATCAAACCATATGGCACAGCGCGGCTATGGGGTTCGATATCCCGCCACCGACCCAGTTTGGGTTAGGGTAAATGGGTAACGTTAAGAAAAAAAGACGGGCAGCTGCCCGTCTTTTTTGTTATCGGATTAAACCCTAACTCAAATTTTGCAAGATTTTTTGATGGGTTTCTTCGGCATCAAGATCTAAAATCGAAACTAATTTATCCCGCCCAGTTTGTCCAGCTACGACCTCAATTTTTGAAGGTAGTACCCCTAAGATTTTTGCCAAAAATGCAGATAAGGCCTGATTGGTTTCAGTTTCGTCGGGTTGAGCAGTCAACCGAATTCTAACGGTACCATCCGCCATGATTTCGGCGATTTCGTCTTTCCTGGCTCGGGGCGTAACTCTAACACCAATTGCGGCTCCCTTTTTGCCATCATGCAAATTATATTCTCGGTGCGCCATGGGTTTTCCTCTTCAATTGTTCAACAACTCGGTTTATTGGCTGGATCAGCTTGACTAGCTAATTTCACTCAGATTTCAATAATCCGTTGTGGTTTTAAGGATACTAGATCAAGCTAATTAAATTTTACCAACATCTATCCCATTTACAATAGTGCTGTGAGCACATTTTTGAGAATCATCCCCACAATTTGAACGAAAATAATTAAAACCAGGGGACTAAAATCAAACATGCCAACAGAAGGAATGATCCGGCGGATTGGCATTAGTATTGGTTCAACGATCCGATCGATGCGCATCCGAATCGGATGAAATGGAGACATAAAATAGGTCAGGGCCACATGAACGATTAGGAGCAACACAAAAAGGCGAATGGCAATATCAACTAAGTAAAGTAGAAAAATAATCACTGAAATACCTCAAAAATTTATTTAGCGAGACCCAACAATTGCGGTGCCAACTCGAACGAAAGTCGCACCTTCCTCAATTGCAACAGAAAAATCATTGCTCATCCCCATCGACAGCTCGTTCCAATCGATATTCGGAAACTGCGTTTTTAATTTTGTTTGCAATTGCCGCAACCGTTGAAAATAGGGCCGAGAAAATTCTGGATCAGGGTTCCAGGGCGGCATGGTCATCAGGCCGCGGATTTTTAAGTTTGGCAATGCAATAATTTCAACGATTTCCTGGAAAAATGCAGGCCATTGGGCTTCATCCCATACCGAATATCCAAATTTGGAGGCCTCCCCACTGACATTGCATTCCAACAAAACATTCAAAGTTTTGCCAACTTCTCCCGCAAATCGATCCAAGCGGCGGGCTAATTTCAACCGGTCTAAAGAGTGCACCCACGAAAAATGTTCGGCAACAGCCCGGGCCTTACGGCTCTGAATATGCCCGACCATATGCCATTCTGGAACAGGGCTTTTTAAAGATGTAATTTTACCAACGGCCTCTTCAACGTAACTTTCACCAATAATTTCCCCTCCGCCAGCCACAACTTCCTGGATCAATTCCACGGGTTTATTTTTGGTCACGACCACTAACCGGATATCAGCCGGTGACCGTCCAGCAGTTTGTGCAGCGGCAGCCATTTCGGTTTTCGTTTGAGAAATACGTTGAGCGATGTTAGTCATGGGTCAATGGTAAGAGTGTGTTTTCAGGTTACAGGTAGCAAGTTTCAAGAAAAGAAATCACCGCAGTTCAAATTTGTCAATCCGCATTCAAACCGATCAAAGCACCAAAGCGACCGGTTTGGCCGTTCTCACCACGGTGCGAAAACCAATCATCTGGGTGACAGGCGGTGCAGATTTTGGCGATTTCAATTTGTGCAACGCCAGCTTTTTCCAGCAGAATTCGGTTGGCAGACCACAAATCAAATTGTACCGCGCCGTTGGTAGTGGGCAAGAGTTGGGAAGATAATTTCCCAAAACTGGTTTCTACCTGGGTGATCACCTCGTCCCCCACTTCATAGTGATGCGGCCCGATCGAGGGACCAATTCCGGCCAAGATATTTTCCGGGCGAACCCCATAATTGGCTTCCATTTTTTTAACCGCAGCTTGAATAATTTTTTTTACGGTCCCCTGCCAACCGGCATGAACGGTGCCCACCACTTTTTTAACCGGATCAAACAACAGAATGGGCACACAATCCCCAAACCGCATAAATAACGTTACTGCTGGATTGTCGGTAAGGATTGCATCTGCCTTGAGATGAGGAACATCGGCCGGCCGCGGGGCATCCGTACAAACCACATCCGCACTGTGCACCTGCCAGACATCATAAACTGAATCGACTTCTCGCCCTAATGCCCGGAAAGACATTTTTCGATTTTCAATCACCCGATCAAGATCATCGCCAATGAAGCCACCGACATTGAGTGAATTAAATGGAGCCGGACTGAGACCACCCTGGCGCGTAAAAATAGCATGGGTCAGGTGCGGGTGTGAAAATGATTCAAATGTGAAAAAACGAAGACCGTTACGAGTCTGAAATGGCATGTTGTTATGATTGAGTTTGTTCAATTCGGGCAAATTTCGACATCAGCAATTGGCGGGCATCATTCATGGTCTCTTCAACCAGGGGATAGCCAAACCAGGCCGTCGTCCACCCGAACAAGAAACCAGTTAGGGTCCGCAAAAAGGGAGTACTTTCCCGGTAATCCAAAAATGTGAAATAGGGCTGTAAAAACGACAAGGCTGGCTCAGACAAAAATTGACTAATCAATTGTGATACGCCATCCAACCCAATGGGAACCATCCCAATTAGCAGCCAGGCCCATAACGGTAATGGCTTTATCCGGCGCCCCAATAAGCTAAACACAATTCCAAATAGGAGAATCGCGCCATATATCGCGATATCGCGCTGGCAGAGCGCAGTCTTATATCCAGTTACTTCCGAACCATGATAGTGTCGAGCGGGCCATAAACCGCTTTCGTCCAGGCCAGTGGCCTCTTGAAAAGTTAGATAGCCCTCAATCTCCGCCGTAGCGCGTGGGTAAATGGGTTGCTCCCCAAATAAAAACCAGGAACGATACGAAAGTTGATGACACAACCCCCCATAAAGGCTGTAAATTGCCGCGGCCGGTTTTTCCGCGCCGGCCTTTAATAATACGGGCGCTAAAATGGGCAACCCTACATACAACAAAACAAACAAATTAAACACCAGCAAATAGTGTTTTGAGAACCACATCGAAAACCGATCGCCGGTGGAGATTTGGCGGCCGCGTTGAACTTGCTTTTGGTATTTTTTGCCCCCAGTTTCAGCCAGACGTTTTTTCCGATCGGCAGCCGCCCCTAATGTCATCTGTAAATTGGCTTTTTCAAAAGGTGCTTTCAGTGTGTAGGGGCCAACCTCCACCACCGGGATTTCAACCGCATACTTCTTGAGCAAAACCGGATCACTTTCAATATCCAACACCACTAATTCGTGGGGATATTTTTTTTGTAATGCAGCCAAATCTTTCTCGGCCTGTTCGCACAAATGACAATTTTCCCGACTATATAGTGTAACCGTAAGCACTGATTTCTCCTCAGGTGGATTCACTGAACACCAAGTTCTTCTAAATAATGATCCAATTGCTCTGCCGACATGATTCCCACATGCTGGATCCGCAAAATCCCCTCCCTATCCACTAGATAGGAAGTTGGAAATCCTGGAACCCGATAAGTGCGATAGGTGGCGTTATCATCGTCCATCAGAATTGGAAAAGTCAACCCTAATTCGGCGGCATAATCCAGCATATCGGCATGGGAATCTTGGGGATTAATCGCTAACACAACCAGATCGGAGTCGCTCTCATCAAATCGGGATTGGAATGTTGGCATCTCAACTTCACAGGGGCCGCACCAGGTCGCCCAAAAATTTATCAGGACAATTTGACCGCGATAAGCACTTAGCTGAACGGTCTCTCCAGAGAGGCTGGTCAGCGCAAAACCGGGGGCTGGGGTGTCCGTTTCAAAGTTTGCGAGGGAATCTCCTTCCTGAATAAGATCGCCAATTTTGGGTGTTCCAGTGAACCGCGCGACCCCATAGACAAACAACATCCCAACCAGAAACCCAACAATGACTCCGGCAACCAAATTGGTAGCTTGTTTGGATTTCATTTACAACCCAAAGTCCACAAATACCCCAAACCGGGCTAACTGCTCAAACGTTCCCAGGAATAGCATCACACCAACAATTATCAAAATGATGCCCATGATGATTTCGGCATAATACATCACTTTGCCATACTGACGCAAAATTGTTGTCACCCAGCCAACCCCGAGGGCCGCCAGTAAAAATGGAATTGCCAGCCCCAATGAATAAGCCATCAACAAAAATGCACCTTGTGAAATCGAACCGCCGCTGAGCGACAGGGTTAGAATGGCACCCAAAACCGGTCCGACACACGGCGACCAACCCGCCGAGAAGAAAACCCCCATCAGGGCCGAGGAAATATATCCCCGCTGGCGATCCGGCTGAGATTGCGGGCGCAAATCATATTCCAGGAATTTAATCCGGATAATATGGGTCATGTGTAAACCAAAAATAATAACCACAATCCCGCCAATTTTGGTCAGCCAACCGCGCAAATCATAGAGCAAACTGCCCAACGCGGAGGTCGCGATGCCTAAGAGAACAAAAACGATGCTAAATCCAACCACAAAGGCCACGCCATGTGAAAACGTCAACCAGCGATTACTCTCATCGGTTTGACCAACTGCCGCTGACCGCCCGCCCAAATAGCCAATATAAGCCGGCACTAGGGATAAGACACAGGGCGATAAAAATGATGCTAATCCGGCCAAGAACGCCAGGCCGAGAGTGATATTAGATGTATCCATGAATAACTCCAAAAAGATAGGGATAGAGACAGGAGATTAGGAGAAATATGGCATCATTCCCTATCAAAAAATTTTTATTACCATTCGTTTATAACCACCCGCGTACTCCCCTCCCCGACAATGGTTAAATCTCCGGTTTCAAATGGGACCGCGGGGTGAGTCCAGCGGAAAATCCATTTAGCGTCGGCGGGAGTGACATTCACACACCCATGCGACATGGGTTCACCGTAGTTGTTGTGCCAATAGGTCGAGTGGATCGCCACTCCATCTCCCTGAAAGAGCGAGGTCCAACCGACCCCGGGAACATCCCAACTCCCAGCGGCCGTGCTCCCGCCCATATGGAGTGAGAAAAGTTTCCGCCAAATTTGAAATCCAGGTGAAGGGAAAGGGGCCAATGGGGTGCTGTTTTCACCCACACCTGAGGAAATGCGACAGAAATAAACTTCGGTATTGCCCTCAAAACAAGAGAGAGTCTGCACACCCCAGTTGATATCAATCACAACTTTTTTATCTTCGACTTCGGGTGAAATTGGGGCAACTTCTTCGGCAGTTATCGGGCGGAAAGCCTCCGCTGGGCTCCAGAAAAGATCACCGGGATTACCATAACGCTCATTAATCCGATACCACACCTGGCCGTCAGCATCCGTTTTGATTTGATCCACCCATAAAACCTGACTGTAATAAAATCGGAAGGGGAGCCCACTTTCCTTGCGAAACTCCCACCAGGCTGAACGGGGTGGTCCGTTGGCGATCACTGCGTCGACATACGGAATACTGACTTCGACCCACATCCCGGGTTGATCACCCATTGGAGGCAAAGTAGTCACCGGGGTTGCGGGCGTATTCTTCACCGGCTGAAGATACGGGCACCAGATATAACCTTGCGGAGTTTCCACCCAGCGTTGATTATTGCGCCAGGGCCAGCGCCCCACAACATCCTTGAGCCAGGGGACAACAGCATCTTCGTACAGCACCCCAACAGAGGCGCTGTCGTAATCGGGGGCGGCTTTGACATCAATCTTGCCTTCACATACGCGTCCCAGTCGGTCTGCAGTTGGGAAATCAGGGAGCGAAAAAACCCGTCGAAAAGGGATAAATCCAACCGTCCCCAAGGAGGCGGCAGCCAACTTGAGAAATGAACGCCGGGAGATGGGGGGAGTATTTCTTTTAAACATATTTTTAGTTAGAAATCGTTTTAGGATGCTATCAGCGTCAATCTAGAAAAGTACTCCAAAACGGGGTCATTCTACCATTTTGGATGAATTTAAGGATACCATTCTTACATCAGGATTATGGTCCTTGCAGTTAAGCAAGCGATGAGTAACGCAGCAATTGAACAGTTGCTCAAATACTTACCAAAATATAATATTAGTTGGGTATAATTCAGGCGGTTTATCTTCAACAACAAGTATACGCCATTCAGACCAATTGGGTATGAGGGCGAGTAGAAAAATCAAAGAGGAAAACATGACAGAAAATAAGAAGAAAGTTCGGGTTGCAATCATTGGGATTGGTAACTGTGCCAATGCTTTACTTCAGGGTCTGCAGTATTACAAAGATGCGCCAGATGATGCTGAAATCCCTGGTTTGATGCATGCAACTGTGGGCGGCTACCATGTGCGGGATATTGAGATTTCGGCTGCTTTTGATGTGGTTGCCAGCAAAGTAGGTAAAGATCTCAGCGAAGCGATGTGGGCTGAACCCAATGATACGATTAAATTTGCCGATGTACCCCACATGGGTATTCCGGTTCATCGCGGCATGACCCATGATGGTCTGGGAAAATATTTACTCCAAAAAACCGAAAAGGCCTCTGGCCCCACCGATGACATCATTGGTATTCTTAAAGAAACCAAAACCGATGTGCTAGTCAATTTCATGCCGGTGGGTTCCGAGATGGCCACCAAATGGTATGTTGAACAGGCTCTCGAGGCGGGTTGCGCCTTCGTCAACGGTATCCCCGTCTTCATTGCTACCTCCCCTTACTGGAGCAAACGCTTTGAAGAGCGCGGGCTCCCGGTCATCGGCGATGATATCAAAAGCCAGGTTGGCGCTACTATCACCCACCGGGTGTTGACCAACATCTTTAAGGATCGCGGCGTGCATATCGACCGTACCTACCAGCTCAACTTCGGCGGCAATATGGATTTCTTCAACATGTTGGAACGTGATCGCCTGGAATCGAAGAAGATTTCCAAGACTCAGGCCGTCACCAGCCAATTGCCGTACGAGATGGGTGAAGAAAATATTCACGTTGGTCCTAGCGACTATGTCCCGTGGCTGACTGACCGCAAGTGGTGCCATATCCGCATGGAAGGCCGAGCCTTTGGCGATGTTCCCCTACAGCTCGAGCTCAAACTCGAGGTCTGGGACTCCCCCAATTCTGCCGGTGTGATGATCGATGCCGTCCGCTGCGCCAAAATCGCGATGGATCGCGGCATTGGCGGCCCACTTACAGCCCCCTCATCCTACTTTATGAAATCCCCGCCGGAGCAGTACACGGATGATGAAGCCCGAGACAAAGTTGAGGCTTTCATATCTGGGAATTAAGTGCGTAGCGGTTTGTCTTCGAAATAAAATGAGAAAGGTTTCTGCTACGCTTGAGCAAATATCGGTTTGAGCAGCCCTTGTATTTTCAGCTAATTTTCGAAATTTGCTTTAGGCCTGAAACCTAATTTGCGAAGTGTGCTGACAGGCTGTCCTGAGGACAGCCTGTTTTTGTGAGTAATTATGGACTCTAATCGGCGTAATATCGTTATTTTATTTTTTACCCTGGTGGTTGTGATGATGGGGTTTGGGATGATCATCCCGATCATTCCATTCTATATTGAGAGCTTTGGCGCCAGCGGGAGCGAACTGGGCATTTTGATGGCCATTTTTGCCCTGATGCAATTTATATTTTCGCCTATTTGGGGAAGTTTATCTGACCGTTATGGCCGCAAGAAGTTTTTGTTGGTAGGCGCGATTGGAAATGCGCTCTCGATGCTGTTTTTTGGGTTATCCACCCAGTTGTGGATGTTATATGCCTCCCGGGCATTGGCAGGCAGTTTGTCATCGGCCACACTGCCTACGGCGATGGCCTATATTGGCGATAGCACTTCAGATGAAGAACGCGGGGGTGGAATGGGCATTATGGGGGCCGCGATGGGCGTGGGCATGGTCATTGGGCCGGGCTTAGGGGGCTGGTTGGCCGAATACTCGTTGCAATTACCATTTTATGTGGCTGCGGTACTTTCCACCCTGGCAACTGTTTTAATCATGGTGATTTTACCCGAATCGCTCCCACCAGAAAAACGTGATGTTACGGATACCAAATTGAAAGGGCCTCAATTCCAAGAAATGTGGCAGGCCTTATCCAGCCCAATTGGGATTTTATTGATTTTGGCGTTTGTGTTAAGTTTTGGACTAACCAATTTCGAGGCCGTTTTCGGATTGTTTGCCCTAGAGAAATTTGGCTACGGGCCCCAAAGAGTAGGTATTTTGCTGATGGTAATTGGGGTTATATCGGCCGGGATGCAAGGAGGATTGACCGGACCATTAACCAAACGCTGGGGAGAAACCGCGGTAATTCGGGCATCACTCATTGGTAGTGTAGTCGGATTTATTTTAATGCTCTTGGCTTTTAATTTCCTGACTGTTATGATTACCACCGGACTGTTCGTCATCAGTAATTCTTTGCTCCGGCCGGCAGTCTCTTCGCTGACTTCGAAACGCACCACCATCGGTCAAGGGGTCGCAATGGGCCTGAATAACGCATTTATGAGCCTAGGTCGCATCGCCGGTCCGGTATGGGCTGGATTTGTGTTTGATATTCAAATCAGCTACCCCTATTTGAGCGGGGCCGTGATCATGCTGGTTGGATTTGGGGTAAGCATATGGTGGCTACAGTCAGCAACGGATTTGGAAGAACTAAACGGATAATTGCAGGATCATCGCAACCCATTGATTTGGTCAAATCCATGACTGAGCAACATTGATTCGTAAAAAGATCATCAAAATGGTCGTTTTTTGTCGAATTGGATTGTTTTCAGAGCCGAAGTCCAAGCCCCGCCGGATATTGACGGCGATGATTTGGTAGAAAATCTGGCAGAATTGGGAGATGAGTTAGGCGTAGAGATCGACATCACTTCCGCGCTTGAAAATTAGATCCAAATTTAACCAAAAACACCCCAGAGATTTTTTGATCCCTGGGGTGTTTTTGGTTAGATCGATTTTATTTATCTAAATGGCGGCTAACTTCATACGTCAGTTCTTCCACCGGCACATACATGACACCGCGATTATCGGGATGCCCATAATCTTGAATCCAGGCAATTTCACCCTCGGCATTCACGAGAATAAAAGTGTGACCAGGTTCACCGGTGCCGACGGCCCATTGTAAAACATCATAGGCTTCTGATACCGCATGGTCGGCATCGATCAGCATGGGGGCGGCGATGCCATATTCTTGAACACTGGCAACTTGTTCGGTTTTTGAATCAAATGCAAAGCTGAGAATTTCGACATTTAGGGCTAGGAAGGCGGGGTCGTTTTCCAGATCAACGATCTGTTGGAGGCAGGGCGGTCAACCCTTGGCCATGTGGAAATAGAGCAACACTGGCTGCCCCTCATAATCGGTCAGTGAGACCGTTCTGCCGTCGGCGGCTGGCAAAGAAAAGTCTGGGGCAGGATTGCCGACACCGATCTCATCCGTTGATCCAGCACATGCGGCCAGAAATATAGACAAAATCACAAACAGACTAATAAGCAAAAAATTGGTTTTGTGCATATATACCTCTAAAGTTGATATCGTCTTAAACGCAAACTATTGGTTACGACAAAAATACTGCTAAATGCCATCGCACCCGCAGCTAACATGGGATTCAAGAATCCGGCTGCCGCGGCAGGGATCAGGATAATGTTGTAAATAAAAGCCCAGAATAAATTCTGTTTGATTGTACGCAGCGTTCGGCGGGATAAAGAGATTGCCCTGGGCACCCCGCGGAGATCGCCGCTAATGAGGGTGATGGGGGCTGCAGCCATAGCGACATCGGTCCCCGTCCCGATCGCAATCCCGACATCGGCCTGAGCTAACGCGGGGGCGTCATTGATCCCATCGCCAACCATCGCGACAATCGCTTCACTGGATTGCAATGCTCTCACTTCATTCGCTTTATCTCCCGGTAATACTTCTGCCAGAACACTTCCAATTCCAACCTGATTGGCAATTGCAGTAGCTGTTTGGTTATTATCGCCAGTAATCATAACAACATCGAGCTCCAATTCTTTTAGCGTGTCCAATGCTTCTTGGGAACCATCTTTGAGGGTATCGGCCACCGCTATAATTCCGGTTACAGCCCCATCGACGGCCACCAACATCGCGGTTTTTGCCTCCGATTGGAGCCGTTCCAGGTCAGTTTCCAAACCATTGAGCGGAATATCGCGCTCGGTCATCATACGTAAATTGCCAACCAACACAGCATGTCCTGCCACGGTGGCCTGCACCCCCTGGCCAACCACAGCCTGAAAATTTTCGGGCTGGTTCAACTTCAAACCCTGATTCCCGGCCTCGGCCCAGATGGCTTCACCAAGCGGATGTTCGGAACCTTGCTCAACCGAGGCGGCGAGTTGCAGGATTTCAGATTTCGAAATTCGGCTTGCAGATTCATTTTCCGCCATCACAATATCGGTAACTGCCGGTTGACCTTTGGTGATCGTCCCCGTTTTGTCGAGAACAACGGTGGTCAAGCGTCCGGCCCGCTCCAGCGCTTCCCCCGATTTGAGAAGGATACCCAGCTCCGCCCCTTTCCCGGTGCCGACCATTACGGCGGTGGGCGTTGCCAATCCCATCGCACACGGGCAGGCAATCACCAGGACCGCGACGGTGTTGATAAGGGCGGTGGTGAAGATTGATTGTGTAAATTGGTAATCCGTAAGGGGGATGATGAAATACCAGGTCAGGAAAGTTAGGGCTGCAATACTGATCACTGCCGGAACGAAAACCGCCGAGACTTGATCGGCCATTTTTTGGATCGGGGCTTTACTTCCTTGAGCTTCTTCGACGAGGCGAATAATTTGGGCTAATGCGGTCTCTTTGCCAACTTTGGTAGCTTCAAATTTGAGTAAACCCAACTTGTTGAGGGTCGCCCCAATCACATCGTCACCCGGCCCTTTTTCAACCGGGAGGGATTCACCGGTCAACATCGCTTCATCAATGGCTGATCGGCCTTCAATCACAACCCCATCGACCGGGATTTTTTCCCCTGGCCGAACAATCACTACATCTCCAACGAGAACTTCTTCAACCTGAATTTCAAGCTCAGCTGAATCTCGAACAATCCGGGCGGTTTTGGCCTGCAAGCCC
Organism: uncultured Anaerolineales bacterium; assembly: GCA_964453155.1. Taxonomy (GTDB): domain Bacteria; phylum Chloroflexota; class Anaerolineae; order Anaerolineales; family UBA11858; genus CAYVQU01. The sequence goes on from CAYVQU010000037.1 coordinate 26,530, forward strand.
ATCAATTTTTTTATGGCTTCGCTGGTTCGGCCTTTGGCCCGGGCCTCCAGGAATTTCCCCACCTTAATCAGGGTAATGATCACAGCCGCCGTTTCATAGTAAACGTGACCGGGCAATAAACCCAACATGATCACAATGGAATAAAAGTAGGCCACACTCGAACCCATCGCGATCAAGACGTCCATATTGGCTGACCGATTGCGCAAGGACTTGAAGGCTCCCACATAATACTGCCAACCTACATAAAACTGAACCGGGGTCGCCAGGGCAAACATCAGCCAATTGGCCCAGGGTTGATGGGCCCACATCGGCAGCAAACCAAAATCGCGCGCCATCGAGAAAACAAACAAGGGCACAGTGAAAAGCAAACCCACGATCAGGTAATGACGTTGCTGGGCAATCTCAGCTGCGCGAGCTTGGGCTTCAGCGTCTTCGGTTTCTCCCGCTGAAACGATTGGTTGGAAGCCCGCAGCCACGATCGTCCGCCGCAAATCGGCCTGACTCACCATTGTAGGAATGTATTCTACGCTGGCTCGCTCGGTGCCATAGTTCACATTCGTCGAGAGCACCCCATCTAAATCTGATAGGGCTTGCGCTAAACGGCGAGCGTCATTGTCATCGCTCAACCGTTGGATGAGGATATCCGCTTCGCCAGTAGCCACGCCAAATCCAGCCCGAGAAATCCGGGCCAAGAATTGATCCAGGTCAGCCTGAACCGGATTGTATTCAACTGTAGCGCGCTCAGATGAAAGGTTAACATGCGCGGTCGATACGCCTGCCACTTTCTTGATATTCCGTTCAACCGCGGCGACACAATTAGCACAGGTCATACCGGTGATGGGGAGGGTTAATTGTTTGGTGTCAGTCATTGATTGGTCTCAAAAGCCCGAAGGGTCTAAAAGATCTGAGTAGTTTATTTCGACTACTCAGATCTTTTAGACTAAGGGGACAGATTCGACGATTAGGCAGCTGGAAAGTTGATCTCAGTGAGAAGGGCCTTGATGGTTTCTTCGGTCGCGGGAACATCAAAGGTGATGGTGGCTGTTTTGGATTGGGCGCTGGGCTCCACCGATTGAACACCTTCTAAATCACTCAATTCCATTTTAATGGTGTGTTCACAGTGTCCGCAATTAATTCCGGGGATGTTATAGGTTACGGTTGTCATGAGGTTACTCCTTTTCGGTAACTGGTTAGTTGGTTGGATGGTTTGTGGATCGTTTTGGGATGATTTATGCTGACGTGGCTAAACTTTGGTGGCCGCGTCGAAAATATCTGTAATTTCTTGAAGGACGCGTTCGCGATCGGCAGGGTCATCGCCGCGTACGGCCGTAATCAGGCAAGAGTTGAGATGCTCCTCTAAAATAATTGAACTCACTTTGTGGAGGGCGGCCTGAACCGCTTGGATTTGGCGGATAACATCGATGCAATATTTGTCATCTGCAATCATCCGTTGGATACCGCGGAGATGTCCCTCGGCATTTTTTAAGCGGTGTAACGCATCTTCATGTTTCATGTCATTCTCCAATCCCCCCCCCTGGGGGGTAGGGCAATCATAATAACAATTTTCACCTTCTTTGTCAAGTTTTCACATCAATGCCATGAAAAATGTAGCAAACACTCCCATCCAAAAAACAAAACTCCCCTGAAAAACGTTTTTCAGGGGAGAGAAAGATTAAATCAGAGATTTACTGTAGGGCAGCTTCAAATGCTTCTCGTAATGCTTGCTCAGAGACGGTGCCAACCCATTGTTGCAGGATATTTCCATCGCCATCCAATAAAAAGAAATGAGGCTGGTAACGAAAACCAAGTTGCGCTTTGAAGGTATCGTTGCGGGAATCATCCACATCCAAGTAAGCAAATTTCATCCGCTGATAATATTCATCTTCTAACCCGTGCACGACGGGGGCCATTTGGCGGCAGCTCCCTCACCAGAAGGCGAATAATTCAACCAATTGAACATCGCCTGAGGCCAAAACCACTGTGGCCGGATCGGTGGCAAAAAGTTGATCCCCGTGGTTTGGTGGTCCTTGGGCTACATCCTCAGCGGGAGCTGCTTGCTCTGGTTCTTCTGATGAACTTTCTTCAGCCACTTGGGGGGTTGCTGTGGGATTTATGGTAGCCACGATCTCTTCTTCAACATCTTGATTTGCAAGGGTTGGGGTCTGAGTGGGTGCCTCTGCAACCATGTCAAGCTCAGCATCGTCTTTTGGCTGACCCTGTGGGGTAGCTTCGCTTTCTGATCCACTACTCTCAACTGGGGGAGTGGCATTTGGTTGGCAGGCGACAAAAACCAGCATACTCACCAAAACAACCAAAAACAAAGAAATTAGATTTTTCATTGATCGTTTTCTCATTGGTTATTCCTTTCACTCATTTATGAGTATTTACACCAAAATTCTATCATTTCCAATATTAAGCGTCATGAAATCAGGATGAGAAATCCATGAATATCATTAAGACTTGCTTGACACCGAAAATTTAAGACCTTACACTTTTTGGCATGGAAATTACTATCTACCGTAAACAGATGTTGGCATCCTTCATTATCTTACTCCTAGCCGCCACCTGGATTGGGGTAACCGCAGCATATTTTCCAAAAGGCACAAATGGCTTTATTCCGGCACCGAAAGATGGATTTTTAGCCCCGAATTTCACGCTCGAAGGGGCCGATGGTATGACCTACCAATTGTCTGATTTTCGAGGGCAAGCAGTCTTGGTAAATGTCTGGGCAACCTGGTGTCCACCCTGTAGAGCCGAGATGCCCGCGATGCAAGCAGTGTATGATAAATACAAGGATCAAGGTTTCACGATCTTAGCAATCAACGCTACCCAACAAGATAATCGTTCAGCCGTCGACCAATTCACATTAGAGCATCAATTAACCTTCCCCATCCTTTATGATATTGATGGCAGTGCAGCCCGGGCCTACCAGGTCCATTCTTTCCCATCGTCTTTTTTCGTCGCCCCTAATGGCATGATCACAGAAGTCGTAATTGGCGGCCCGATGGCCGAAGCGCTAATCCAGACCCGGGTTGAATCAGCCCTAAAGGGTGAACGCTAATGCTACCCATTTTACAAATCGGTCCACTGGCCATGCAGACCCCAGGTTTGATTTTGATTTTGGGACTTTGGTTAGGCCTCACATTTGCGGAGAAATTGGCACCTCGTTTCAAGGTCAGCCCCAATGATATCTATAATCTTGTTTTCAATGCCTTGATCGCTGGGGTGATTGGGGCCCGCATCCAATATGTTTTCCGGCATTTCGATATTTTTCGTGACACGCCCCTCAATCTCATTTCGTTAAACCCTGGTCTGTTAGACCCGGTTGGCGGCAGCGCAGTTGGCTTTCTAGCGGCTCTAATTTATGGCAATCGAAAAAAACTGCCATTATGGTCAACATTAGATGCCCTCACCCCTGTTATTGCGGTTTTTGCCATAGCAGTTGGGTTAGCCAACTTTGCCTCGGGAGACGCGTTTGGGATCGAGACTCAAGTTCCCTGGGGAATCTGGCTGTGGGGCGCAACCCGGCATCCAGTTCAGCTATACGAAACTTTAGGAGCGACCGGCATATTGGGTCTGATTTGGATCAAAAACCGTGCGGAATCCCCAAAATCATGGGTATCAGGGAAAACTTTTCTAGTATTTTTGGCCTTGAGCGCTGGATCGCGATTGTTTTTTGAAGCTTTTCGAGGCGACAGTGCAATCCTGTTTGGCAATATTCGTACCGCACAAGTACTGGCCTGGATGATTATATTTTTGAGTTTATCAGGAATTTATTTCCTGACTAAGCCAAAAGAGATTTAATTTAAGTTTTAGTAAATATTCAAGGAGGAAAACATGTCAGAAAAATTTGGATTCGAAGTCAATCTCAATCAACCTTATGAGACTGCGATTGAAACCGTCACCGCGGCATTACAGGAACAAGGTTTTGGCGTTTTGACCCAAATTGATGTCAAAGCTACTCTAAAGAAAAAAATCAATGCCGATTTTCGTCCCTTCATCATTCTCGGGGCCTGCAATCCCCCTCTGGCGCACCAGGCGCTCTCTGCAGCTCCTGAAATTGGAATGCTATTGCCTTGCAATGTGACTGTTGAGGAAACTTCTCCAGGTAATTCTTTAGTCCGGATTCTAGATCCACAAATTATGAGTCAGGTGGGAGATATGCAGTCTAATCCAGCAGTGGTTGAGGTTGCCAATACTGCCCATGCTAAACTAAAGCGCGTCGCGGCAGCCCTCAGGACCCACTCTAGTTGAGTTGCACAGGCTATTAAAAAGCGATACAATAAATTCGAGAGTGCATTTCACATAATAAGCAGTTTTCGGAAAAATTTCGAAATTGAATGTTAGATCAAACCGAAAACTCCACGCGCTTAATGGAGGCAACTATGGATTTGAAGAAACTCATTCGGGGTGTAGAATTATTTGGTGGACTTTCAGAACCCGAGTGGGATGAAATTGCTGGAATTTGCCAGGAACGACAGTTTAAAAAAGGCGAACTCTTGGCAGTAGAAGGGGAATCGGGTGATGATCTATTTATTGTTATGGAAGGAACTGTTGAGGTTCTCGTGGAAAATGAAGAGGCCGATCCCCGGGTGGTGATCAACTTGGGAACTGGACAAATCATCGGCGAGATGTCCTTGGTCGACCGAGGCCCCCGGTCTGCTTCTGTCCGCGCGATTAATTCCCCCACGATTGTTCAGGTCATCCGCCATGATGATTTTCACGAATTATGCAAGCGTAATAACCACATTGGTTACGTCGTGATGCACAATATGGCTGCTGATCTATCCTTCAAACTACGTCATCGCCACTTGAGTGAGGCTTAAGGGAGGTAAAAATGGCAGTATATAAAGTGAGTTATGTTGTCAAAGGAAGTGAGCATCCGGGCGGTATTGTCAATCTCGACTATCAGCCCCAAGTTGGGGAGAAATTTGAATTTGGTGATATCTTTTTAGAAGTGCTAGAAATTGTGGAATTAATGCCCCCCCGAGGAGATTTTTATTATATTCACGCCACCTGCAAAATCGCAGAGGCATAATAACAACTGAGACCCCCGATTTCACGGGGGTCTCTTTCATTTCTTCAAAGTTTTTAAGCAATTTCAGGTTCTATCAAACCCAGTTTCCCATCGCGCCGTTTATAAAGAATATTTATCGAATTTGTATTCGCATTGAAGAATACAAAGAAGTCTTCATGGCCTAGAAGAGCCATTTGTTCAATTGCTTCGTGCTCATCCATGGGCATAACCATGAATCGCTTACGGCGAACAATTTCAATCATATCGTCAGGCGGACCTTCATCAGGTTCTCCAGTGACAAAATCAGCAACCGTTGAGCGATCTCCACGACCGCGGAAACGTTTCCCCTTATACCGTTCAATGCGACGCTGCATTTTCGAAATTGCCGAATCTAAAGCTGAAAAAATATCATCGGCTCTCTCTTCGGAGCGTAAAATATAACCTTTGCCACGTAGTGTAATTTGCGCAACCTGGCGATCAGTTGCACTACGTGCCGATTTGACATAAGCTAAATCCACACGGGCTTCCTCAATATTGCCGAGGTAGCGATCTAGCTTAGACACCTTCTTATCGACATACTCTTGGATGCGGTCCGTAATTTCGAGATTGCGTCCAAAAACTTCAACTTCTAGTGTCATTTCAAACCTCCAAACAAGATATTTTGAGCGTAGTGCAATTGAGAATTTTCACACGTAGAGCCCAACTCCACTACAAACCGTCATTCTGCTGAACTAAATTCAGCCCGGGCCAATGTGAGGCCATACACTTTTTTTGCTCCAGCCTTAAGTAAAGCTACAGCACAAGCATCTAGGGTGGCACCACTTGTGGTTACATCGTCAATAACCAAGATAGTCTTTTCATTGACTAATTTGGCACCCGCTTTAAATGCTTCACTAACATTTTTTTGCCGCTCCTGGCGATTTAGTGAGACTTGTGATTTCGTCTCGCGAACTCGCCATAAGGCTTTAGGACGGTAGGCGAGGTTAAACCGTAAAGCTAGAGGGTAAGCCAGTAGTGAGGCTTGATTATAGCCGCGCTCCTTTTTACGGGCAACGCCCAATGGAACCGGCACCACCATATCCACATCCCAATTTAATGATTCCAAGAGCGTGATTAAGGGCTGGGCGAGAGAATCACCAAATGCCAGATTCCCCCGATATTTCAACTGATGAAGGGCATTTCTTACCGCTCCACCGAATATGGACCAAGATCGAATTGCTGCATAATGCGGCTTTTCACGTTGGCACCGAACACATAAATCCGCAGTGTTTATATTTTGCCCACAAATTTGACACAAAGGAGGGTATATTTTCTTAGCATTTGACAGACACTCGGAACACCAGCGACTTCCATCGCTCCCACACCCGCCGCATTTTGGTGGGAATAACCAATCTATAACTATCCAGAACCAGGAATAGGTTAAATAACGAATTATTGGCCTCCTTGAGACCAAGCATACGATTTAATTAGAAGAATTGTCCGAGAGCTGAATTCATCAACATCATTCCCGCTGGCCCCAACAAAATAACCATAATCGAGGGGAAAATCAATAATGCCATTGGAAATAACATTTTTACCGGTGCTTTGTGAGCTTCTTCTTCAGCAGCCTGCCGCCGTTTCATCCGCATTTGTTCTGACTGAATCCGCAAGACCCGCGCCATACTCACACCCAATTGCTCACTTTGAATAATAGCCGCGACAAAACTGGTCATTTCTGGAATCCCCACACGTTCAGCCATATCACGCAACGCCTCGCGTCGTAATTTCCCGAGTTGGATCTCGCGTAAGACGCGGCCGAAAGCCCGAGATAATTCATTTTCCCACTTCTCATAAACTTTAGCCATCGCCCCATCGAAACCTAAGCCTGCTTCAACACAAACTGTTAGAAGATCGAGGGCGTCGGGCATTGCCTTATTGATATCTTTTTGTCTTCTGGTAATACGACTGCGAACGAGCAGTTCTGGCAAATAAAAACCCAGAATGGTGAAGATACCAATGATGAGGATTTTTCGACCCCAAGTCCAATCAACTGGTGCGATCGTAAAAATAAAGAACAACAATCCGGCCAGGCCAATGGCAGTCACGAAACGTAATGCCCAGAAAATGGTGGGGTCAATACCACGGGGGTTACCAGCCTGCTCAAGCTTTCGGGCGGTTTCTTGAATTGCGTTTTGAGGGGTAAATCGTAAAGCAAACTCACCCAGGCGACGGGCCATGGGGAAGATGATACGTTCGGTAATCGGCTGGGATAATTCAATTTCCTCTAAATTGGCAGATTCGCCCCGGGAAGCAAACTCCATAAGACGATCTTGAAGAGGGTCAATTTGATCCGATGAGTCGCGTAAACCAATCACAACCAACACGACTGCCCCCACAATTATGACCAACCCAATAATTACAAGTACCAGGATATTCATCGATATCTCCTCAGCACTACACTTCGATATCTGCAATCCGTGTCATGACAAAATAACCAATACTAATCATAATGCCAACACACGACGCCCAGATGACGCCACAAATCATATTGTCGAACATCGTCAACATATAATCGCGATTGATAAACCACAAGGCCAATGCCAATAATATAGGCAATAATGCCAAAAAGCGGCCCGAATACATCGCTTGGGAGGTTAGCACTCGAATTTCCCCCTTAATCCGCACTCGCTCACGGATCGTGAAGGAAATCGTATCTAAAATCTCGGCCAGGTTACCCCCAACTTCGCGCTGCACATTGATGGCCACGATGATCAAATCTAAGTCATCACTGGGAATCCGGCGGTGGAGATTATCGAGAGCTTCATCCATTGGAATACCGATTTGCATTTCCTGAACAACTCGGCGAAATTCATCTGAAATTGGAGCCGGGAGTTCTTTGCTAACTGCCTCCATAGCCTGTACGGTAGAAAACCCGGCCCGTAACCCATTGACAACCAAATTGAGCATATCTTGTAGTTGCTCATTGAAACGGTTCAAACGTTGGTTTTTTTGCCGCCCGATATAAATCCGAGGGATGATTAAACCAACAACGCCGCCGATGATTCCAGAAATAATATTTCGTCCACCTAAAAACCAGGCCAGGGCTCCCAATCCTACTGCCGCGATAACCATCAATGCCAAGTATTCGGCGGCGCGCAGTTTAACATCAGCCTGAGCCAAATTCCGACTGACCCGGTCAGCCCATTTAGATCCTTCTAAGCGATTATCGAGCCAATTGGTTAATGGAGAAGGCCTATCATCATCTTCGCCTTCCACTTCAAAAAGCTCTTCTTCGATATACTGCCCCAACCGTTCATCGACAAATGAACGCTCACTGCGAACCGAAACTATGACGCCGACAATTAACAATCCGACGGCAATTACCCCCCCCGCAATCAACATGACAGTCATCGATGGCATCATTTATTCCTTACACGAAATTATTTGGACAAATTTCAACTAATATCCTCGGCGGCCACCAATACCAAAGATGGACGGCGGCAGATTAATTCCAGCCGCCTCAATTTGAGAAATACACCGGGGTCGCAAACCAGTTGGCCGCAACCGACCGATCACTTTACCATCTTCAATACCGCTTTGTTCGAAGGTAAAGACATCGGTCATTGTAATGACATCACCTTCCATACCACTTACTTCAGTCACATTTACCACTTTACGGGAACCATCTCGCAACCGCTCTTGATGGACAACCATATCAATAGCAGATGAAATCTGTTCACGAATTGCCCGAATGGGTAAATCCATACCAGCCATCAGGCTCATGGTTTCAACACGAGAGAGGGTATCCCGCGGACCATTGGAGTGGGCGGTAGTCATTGAACCATCATGGCCCGTGTTCATTGCCTGAAGCATATCCAAGGCGGCTTCATCGCGAATCTCACCAACAATTATCCGATCTGGTCGCATACGCAGTGAGTTCACAACCAATTGCTGAATAGTTATTTCACCCCGACCTTCAATGTTTGGTGGGCGCGATTCCAAAGTGACAACGTGTTCCTGGCGCAATTGGACTTCAGCGGCGTTCTCGATGGTAAGAATGCGTTCATCACCGGGAATAAACTGGGAAAGAATATTTAGGAGAGTTGTTTTCCCTGAACCAGTACCGCCGGAAATAACAACATTCAAACGAGCTTCAACACATGCCTTTAGGAATTGGAGCGCTTCGGAAGTAATTGAACCAAATTTAAATTGTGGTCAAAAGAGTTTCATCCAACAAGGTTCCTCGAGGAGTATTTTGAGTAACAACAACAACCTCATTGACCTCTGGAATCGGCGTTGGCACAATATCACCTTCCACAACTTCCGGAACTTCGGCTGGAGTTTGGGATGAGAAGCGGCGAAACAACACAAAAGCGGCCACCAATCCCAAAATGATGATCAAAGCTAAGTAGATGAAGATTCGTCCTCGGCGCATAGTAGCCTCCCAACTAAATGGCTAAACTTATTAACTAGTCAAACCTAACAATATTAAATATTTCGAAAATTATGATAATCCAAATCCGGCAGAAAATTGAGAAAAACCATAGGATCAATCAAGAGTCTTTAGCAAACTATTTCATCCAAACGGTTCCGAATTGGCAAATATCATCTGTAAGCGATTTAAATAGATGCATAAAGGACTCTACTGCAGTAACTCAGGCAAAACAGAAGCGTTGAGCAACAAAAAAGA
>CAYVQU010000038.1:0-5055 GCA_964453155.1 uncultured Anaerolineales bacterium
GTATAAAACAAAAGAAAATTCAATTAATGCTATATTCTCCACAAGAGCTCAATTGATGTTCTTGGTAACATTGTAAGTGATGATCAGATTATGGTATGGCATGCTGATCGATTGTTAACCTTTGTCGAATGATTCCATTGTTTCTCGGTTAACTTCCTTTCAGCCACTTTTCCCCAACCTCGCGACCCGTCTATCCTTCCTGTGATCGTAATAATCAAACGATCGTCCTCCATGCTGGATGAAATGGAAGCTGCCATGAAAGGACTCCTTTTAATCCGAATATGGCAATTTCACGCTAAGCCCAGATCTTATAGCAGTCAATTTAAAAAGGCCACAAAAGAGGTAGAAAGATCATTGACACAATAAAAAGTGCAACGGTCAAAAGGGCGCCAACTTTCGGATAATCTAAAAATTGATAGCCACCGGGGCCAAACACCAATACATTGGCTTTATGACCGACCGGGGAGAGAAAACTGGTGGCGGCACCAATCACGACGGCCATGGTAAAGGTTAGGTAATTCACATTCAAACTTAATGCTGTATCCACAGCAATGGGAACCATCAACACGATTGCGGCCGCATTCGACATCGGCTGGGTTATTAGAGCCGAGAGTAAATAAATCCCAGCTAGTAAACCAATTGGCCCGAATCCACCCAGGGATTTTAATAAAATATCTGCCAGATATTGCGCGGTGCCAGTGTTTTCCATTGCCGTACCCAGTGATAACATCCCCCCAACCAAAAACACGGTACGCCAATCGATACTCTGATAGGCTTCATCCATACTAAGGCATCCAGTAAGTACCATTGCAACTGCGCCGATCACCATCGCAGTAGCAATCCCAAGTTGACTAAAAATTGCTAGGGCAATCACTAATAACATAATGCTGGTAGCCAGCAAGGCTTTATTCTTTCGCTTACGTTCAATTTCGAGAGGTTCGAGGACTAAAAATTCACTCCCCTTTTGCAACATTTCGGCCCGATCTGGGGTTCCAATCAAAAGCAGATCATCCCCAAAATGGAGTTCAACGTCCCTCAAATTCTCAGTGATAATTCCGCCTTCTCTCCTGATTGCGAGGGCTGAAAAGCCAAATTGATCCCGAAATTTAGCCTCATTCAGCGTCCGACCAACCATGGTTGAACGAGGTGCCAATGTGGCTTCGATAATACTGGAGCTGCCGGTATCTAATTCCCATAATTCAATACCCTGCTCAATTTGAATTTTTAATTTTAGTGATTTCCGAGCTTTTAATAAATTTTGAGCGGAACTTTCAATAACTAAACAGTCATCATTCTCAAAAACAAAGTCACGATGAAATTGTAAAATTGTTTCCCCTTTACGAATAATTGAAATTACAGTGATGTCATAATCGGAACCTAAATCAGATTGATACAGATTCTTGCCAACCAAGGGACTTTCAGGTGTTATCTGAACCTGACTTATATAATCTTTCAGATTTTCAGATTTTTGGGTTTCATTGATGGATTTGCGAATTGGCAATAAGTGACGACCAAGAAATCCCATATAAATAATTCCAGTTATTAGAACAATAGAACCGATAGGGGTGATTTCAAAAAATTGAAACCCTTCTAAACCCCGGGCGTGTAATACACCTTGAGCTAGAATGTTCGCTGGGGTACCTATCAATGTCATTTTTCCGCCTAACAATGATGAAAAAGATAATGGGATCAGTAGTTTTGACACCGGAATATTGGTTTGCCTTGCAATACCAATGACGGCGGGCATCAGCACCGCCACAGCCCCAACATTATTCATAAAGGCCGACATCGTTCCGCAAACAAGCATAATAACCAGGATCAATCGGACTTCACTCGGCCCCGATAAGCGCAAAATGATCGAACCCAAAGAATCAGCAACCCCGGTTTTAAACAAGCCTCCTGAAACAATGTATACCGCCCAAATGGTGATCACCGCAGTATTAGAAAAACCCAGAAAAACTTCTTCCTTACTAACTAAACCGGTAATAGAAATGATAATCAGAACCAACAGTGCTACGAGATCAACTCGTAATTTCTCCGTAGCAAAAAGAATAATGGCCATGAGTATGATACCTAGAGTCAATGCAATTTCAGCGGTCATTTGCAGATTCCTTTCTACATATTTTTGTAGGTTAAATTAGCCAACGCTATTGTATCATTCTGAGCCAGCGGTGATTTAATAATATCGACCCCCACGCTTTCCAATCCAAACTGATCAAAATCGGCCGCAGACCCCCGAACGCAGTGAGGTCAGGTGCTACCCAGGTTTCTTGGCCATCGGCTTTTTAGCCAAACATCGCTTTATAGAATGTTCCGCGTGAAATTGCATTGGCATTTTTGGCAATGCCAACCATTTGAACATACTGTTGGGCATCTCCTGTATCTGGAGTATCGATATTGTACTTCCAAAATCGCCAGGTTGAAGTCAATATAGCCGCCCATTCGATAAATATTTTCAAGCTCTCTTTTTCGTTTTCTTCGAATGATCTGATTTCTTGATACCCATCAACCAATGCTTTGGCTTTACGGAGGTCAATCTCGATACCATTCGTACAGATCCCAACGATTGCCATGCCGACATCAAAAACCCTCGGTATTTGGCTGACATCTTCAAAATCGATTATTGATTCGAATTCGCCTTCAGCGAACAATAAATTATCGGTAAATATATCTCCGTGTACGATTCCAAGTGGTAAATCAGAAGGAATACTTTCCAAAATAGCATTATTCCTGACGTGGACCCAATTTCTATAATTCAAGTTTATTTTTTGCTTCAGAACCTGGGGATAGGTCGTCTTGACATAGGTATGCTGGTTCGATAAATTTTTTGGAGCAGGTATTTCATGCAATTTCGCCAGGGCGGTTCCAACCTGATTCACCTGTTTGATTTGCAATACCTCGAGAACTTGCCCCTGAATATATGGTTTTAGGGATACTGGCTTGCCTTTGAATTCTGTGATGACACCCCCGGCTTTCAACCTTTCAAAACGCGGCGCCGGAATATCATTTTTCTCTAACAACAGGAGCACTTCAACCATTTTCATGACTTGCGGCTCTTTAATTTCGAAAACTGTTAGCACATATTGTCCCTGCTGGGTGGCTAGTAAATAATTGGAGTTTCCTACTCCTTGTTCAATTGGTTCGTAACTGAATACTTCAATTTCATATTGCCCCGCTAATGTCTCTATCTCTTGTTTGGTGAGTTTTGTGTAAAAGGCCATTAAGTTTTTTTTGAGGCTTTCCTTCATCTCCTTGAACTTTTCTTGACGATCTAAACCGGTTACTTGTTGCCAAGCGATTCTAGCTCCCATTGTTCCTTTCTAACACGCTAGGCGATTCTACCACCTACCACCACAGTGGAAATGCCAATCTAAGTTTCCCTTCGGGCGCTGTAAATGCAACGACCACCATCACTTTTACAGAACGGACCATACCATCGGAAGAAACCGGAAGCTCCATTTTCGCCGGGCAATCTTTTCAGGTAGATGCCACCGACAATAACGGAAATCCGGTGACCAACTTCAATGCAGATTTTACGATGCAGATTTATTATTCGGAGCTGGATTGGGTCCATGCTGGCGTTGCCGAAGAAACCGCCCTAAATCTAGCGTATTGGGATGAAAACACCGGCCAATGGATTGAACTGCTGCCTTGTGATGGATGCACTTTGGATACACAAAACAACATCATAACAATTATTCTTGGGCACCTGACGGAATTTGCTCTGCTTGGAGAAGCTCGTTACACAGTCTATATTCCTTTGGTTCTTCGGTAAGAAATAACGAACAAGGCGAAGCCGGGTCTGCTCCAACTGGGATTATTTTCATTTTTTCTTACGTTTAATTTCCAATCCATAAATCTTGATTTAAGACCCATAATAACGACAAACCGGATCATGATTTGAAATCATGATCCGGTTATTGATTAGTTGACAAAGGTTAGTGATTTTGTATCACACAGATATCTGATTGCGATTTCCTAGTCATCGCGATCACGGCGACCTTTGCCCTTTTTCTTGTCGTCATCATCGTCGTCATCGTCATCATTGTCGTCTCGGTCATCGCGATCGTCGTCATCCCAATCTTTATCGGGATGCCAGCAATGATTGAGCGATTTCTGGGCGTAATCCCAGGCTTTGCGGTAATGATCGATGGCCTTTTCATACTTACCCTTTTCCAGATCAGCGGCAGCCTTACCCAATTCTTTGTAGGCTTTCGCCAGGTCTTTGGGATCTCCATCACCTGCTTCGGCCATTTTGATCTGCTCTTGCGCCAGAATCAGGTCAGCAAAGACCAATGCTTCGAGGGCGGCCTGGAGCGCAGCGACATCGCCAGCCCCATACTTTTCCGCATATTTGATCGCTTTTTCAAGCCGATCAACCGCGTGTTTTTCGTAGGTGAAAACACTTTTACCTTTGGCCGCCAAGGTTGAATCGGTCAACCAATACTTATCAGTGAGGCTGCGATTAAGGTACCACAGCGCCTTAGCAATTTCGCGGTCTACTTTGCGGTTACCCGAGGGGAGCAGGCTATTGAGGGCCGTGGCCGTCAATGATTTGACGATCCGAGGCTCCTGGCCATCGAGAATTCCATCACCATCCGTATCAGCATTGAAGGGATCGGTACCGAATATGACTTCTTCTTCATCGGTCAGGCCATCATTGTCGTCATCGACGTCGGCATTGTCGCCGGTGCCGTCACCGTCGTTGTCGGCCCACTCAGTCGGATCGAACGGGAAGACATCATCGACGTCGGCGTAACCGTCGTTGTCGTCATCGAGATCAACGCAGTCGGGGCTGTTATCACCGTCGTTGTCGGGTGACAGGCTGCCCGCGGCCATAGGATCGGAGCCGCACATGGTCTCGTCAACATCGAGTTGACCGTCGTTGTCGTCGTCGGGGTCGGCGTTATCGCCAGTGCCGTCGCCATCGTTGTCGGCCCACTCGGTTTCATCGAAGGGGAAGACGTCATCGACATCGGCGTAGCCATCGTTGTCGTCATCGAGGTCGACGCAGTCGGGGCTGCTGTCGCCGTCGTTATCGGGGGACAGGCTGCC
>CAYVQU010000038.1:5155-35902 GCA_964453155.1 uncultured Anaerolineales bacterium
CGAGGTCGACGCAGTCGGGGCTGCTGTCGCCGTCGTTATCGGGGGACAGGCTGCCCGCGTCCATTGGATCGGAGCCGCAGGCAGTCTCATCAACGTCCAGTTGGCCGTCGTTGTCGTCATCGATGTCAGCGTTATCGCCGGTACCGTCCGCATCGTTATCGGCCCACTCGGTTTCATCGAAGGGGAAGACGTCATTGACATCGGCGTAACCGTCATCGTCGTCATCGAGATCGACGCAGTCGGGGCTGCTGTCACCGTCGTTATCTGGGGACAGGCTGCCCGCGTCCAGCGGATCGGAGCCACAGGCGGTCTCGTCAACATCGAGTTGGCCGTCGTTGTCGTCGTCAGGATCGGCATTGTTGCCTACACCGTCAGCATCGTTGTCGACCCATTCGGTATTGTCGAAGGGGAAGACATCCACATCGTCGGCATAACCGTCGTTGTCGTCATCGAGATCGACGCAGTCGGGGCTGCTGTCACCGTCGTTGTCAGGTGACAACCGATTGGAATCGAACGGATTCGAATCGCAGGCGATCTCATCCACGTCAGATTGGCCATCGTTGTCGTCGTCGAGATCGGCATTGTCACCGATTCCGTCACCATCATTGTCCGAGGTCTCTCCAGCGTCAGTGGGGAAAGCATCGCTGCCATCCTCGACGCCATCGTTATCGTCATCGGGGTCGACGCAATCGGGAAGGTCGTCACCATCGAAATCTGGAGACAGGCTGCCCGCGTCCAGCGGATCGGAGCCGCAGGCGGTCTCGTCAACGTCGAGTTGGCCGTCATTGTCATCGTCGGTGTCGGCATTGTCGCCGACGCCGTCAGCGTCGTTGTCGGACCACTCGGAATCGTCAAAGGGGAAGGCATCCACATCGTCAGTGTAGCCGTCGTTGTCATCGTCGGGATCGCAGGCGTCGCCCAGGCCATCCAGATCGTAGTCTTCCTGGCCGGGGTTTGGAACAGCCACACAGTTGTCCGCCTCATCCAAGATGCCATCACCGTCAATGTCGAGTACTGGCGGTGAGACTGCGAAGTTAAAGACGCGAATCTCATCGATGAGACCCTCAAAGTATCTAGCATTAAGGGTGTAACCCAATCTTCCCAGGGCCACATCAAGGTCGTCGCCGACATTCAATGGGTCAGCGCTGGTTTCGATCAGGTTACCATCTATGTAGAGACTATTCGTCGCGTCTTGCCGAATCACCATGAAATGGTGCCACTCACCATCATCGACGCGCATCGCGGAGTGGACGTTCGTGTTGCCAGGTACGGGGCCGCCAGGGAGTCGGCTCAGGTATCGCAGGGTACCGACGTTCTCTGGCGGACAGTGGGGGCACTCGGGATCCTGCCGCACCTCGAGGAGAATGCCATGCTGATCGGAGTATTGCCCGTTGTACCAGGTTTCCTTCGTAGCCGCAAAAATGTCGCCGCAATCAGGATCCGGTCCAAGGGTGTTCAACCAGCCCTCAATCGTGTAATCCCCTGAAAAACTCATCGTTTGATTTATGCCGATCCAATCACCATTCCCATCCAAGCTGAACGCCTGACCTTCTACGCCCGGGGCAAAGGTAGCATCACCGTACAGGGTGCCATCGAAACCATTACCAGTGGCGTCAGCGGCATTGCCTTCTGCCGGCCAATAGGCCGTGGGATCTAAAACGGGATCGCAAGCATCACCAATACCATCGGAATCGAGGTCTTCCTGGCCGGGGTTGGCTGCGTTGGGGCAGTTATCGCCGTTGTCTCCGATACCATCACCGTCAGAGTCAGCCCATTCGGTCGGGTCGTCCGGGAAAGCGTCCTCATCATCCGGTACGCCATCGCCGTCAGAGTCAACCGCGACAACCGGTGGTTGGTTTAACCAGACGGTGCATCCGTCACCGTTGTGATCACCCAAAAACGCATCGAGATCGCCGTCACCATCTAGGTCAGCCAAGGCCGTCCCAAAGTAATTGTTGCCAGTGCTCAAGGTTTGGCTGCTGCTGAATATCCCGACGCCATTGTTCAGCCACACCTGATCGGCTTCATAATTACCCGAGTAAAGATCCAGATCACCATCACCATCCAAATCACCCAAACGCGGGGCCAGGGTGTTTAGGCCGGTATCCAGCGTTGGCCCGCTAAAGGTAAAGACACCACTGCCATTGTTTAGGAAGATTCGACTACCATTACCATATCTACCCCCGATCAACGCATCCAGGTCGCCATCATTATCCACATCCCCCATGGCCAACCCAAATGCGTATGGATGGGCCAGGTTCTGACCGCTGTCAATGAAGGTACCACTGCCGTCATTCAGCAACACTTGGGAAGCCTGCGAATATGTGTTGACAACAAAAGCATCCAGATCGCCGTCGCCATCCAGATCGTTAAGACTTACATCCAGAGTGCTTCCAATTCCCAGTAATTGGCCGCTGTTGGTGAATGTCCCGCTGCCATTGTTCAGCCAGAGTTCATTGTAGCGTCCCGCCCCGGACGAGAAATTACCGAGAAAGACATCCAAGTCCCCGTCGCCGTCCACATCACCGAGTGCGACACGTCTTGTTCCTTTGATACTCCCCACGGACTGGCCGCTATCGCTGAATTGTCCCAAAGTTCCACTCTGGATGCCTCCTTGATTCAGCCACACTCTGTTAGCACCCGTGGACTCAATCCAATTGACCACAAAGGCGTCTAGATCACCGTCTCCATCCAGATCACCCAAGGCAATACCTTCATCACGTGAATTCCCCAACGACTGGCCGCTGTTGGTGAATTGGCCAGTACCATCATTCAGCCACACTTCGTTTGGCCACGGTTCTTTACCATTTGTCACAAAGGCGTCGATGTCACCGTCGTTATCGACATCACCTAGCGCCAAATCTCGGTTCTTCACACCCCCACCCAGCCTTTGGCCGCTGTCCAGGAACGTGCCCGGGCCGTCCACGGCTTGCACCACAAACTGCCAGGTATAGGGGGCGGCTAAGGGATCACCCCCGGTGCTTTGAATGCCGCTAGTCAGGGTTACATTGATCACTTCGCCATATTCAAAGTTGCTAGCGGGGTCGAAAGTGATGGTATTGGTGCCGCCGCCACTATAACTACCTGCAATTTTACCGATCATGGAGCCGTCCACGTTGAAGGAGTTATTGTCGATTGTTGCGCCGTTGATGTTGTCGCTGAATTGGACGACGATGCTGCTATTGGCTGCCACATCTAATTCGTTTTTCGTGGGCGTGTGGCCAGTGATGATGAAGTCGGTCCCAGAGCCTGGGGCAGGGGGACCGTCAAAGATTTCGGCGCTGGCCAAAGACCCGCCGCCGGAGGGGTTGCCCCCAGCGATCAAGACCTGGCCGTCAGCCAACAGGACATCAATGTGCGACGCGCGGGCAGTGCCCAGGCTGCCAACGGCAGTCCAGGTCTCGGTAATGGGGTCAAAAATCTCAGCCCGGTCTCGGCGCTGCTGGCTCCCGCCGCCGGTGTAAGCGCCTCCAGCGACCAGGACGCGGCCGTCGGTCAGCAGGGTGGCAGAGTGCATCCAACTAGCGGTACTCATGTTTGAGGTGGCGGTCCAGGCCCCGGTAACGGGGTCGTAGATATCGGCGCTGGTTATGGCCGTACCGTTGGTGGTCCGGCCCCCGACGACCAGGATGCGGCCGTCAGCCAGCGTGGTGGCCGTGTGAGCCTGACGGGCAACGCTCAGGCTGCCGGTGAAGGTCCAAGTCTCCGTCACGGGATCATAGATCTCGGCGCTGATCTGGGACCCGCTGCTGCTATTACCCCCAGCAACCAAGACGCGGCCGTCGGCCAACAGGGTGGCGGTAGGGTACATGCGGCTGTTAGCGCCCATGGTGCTGGTAGCAGTCCAGGTCCCGGTGGTGGGGTCAAAGATCTCCGCACTATTTAGGAACGCGCCGTTGTAGCCCCCGGCAACCAGAACGCGGCCGTCGGTCAACAGCGTAGCAGTGTGTCTGGAGCGGACGGTCACCATGGTGCCGGTAGCGGTCCAGGCCCCGGTAGCGGGATCAAAGATCTCGGCCCGGTTCAGGTAATTGCTACCGTTGTAGCCCCCGGCGACCAGGACGCGGCCGTCGGCCAGTAGCGTTACGGTGAGATCCCAGCTAGCGGTGCCCAGGCTGCCGGTGGGGGACCAGAGTTCGGTAGCGGGATCAAAGATTTCGGCGCTGGCCTGGGCCCCGCTGTTACCGTTACCTCCGGCGACCAAAATGCGCCCATCAGCCAACGTGACAGCGCCGAAAACTTTACGGGCGGCGGCCATACTGTCGGCGGCGGACCAGGTATAGGTCGCATCCGCCTCGGCGAGGGTTTCAGATGCCGATTGTAGGCTCAGCAAGAGTGCCAGGGCCATCATTATCAGGATTGAGATTCGTTTTTTCACTACATTCTCCCTATTATTTACTTTATGATACTGGTTGGTGTGGGATCGCATTTATCATTCCGACCCGATCGGCCGCGGATACTGCATGGGCGCCAGCTTCAAGCGCCAATACGATTTCTTATCATCGAAAATAACAAACGAAGATCTGCGGACAAATTTGTCAACCAGGAATATAATGTTTTACCCGCCCCAAGCGAACTGGGATTTCGAGAACAGTTCGTTCCCGACAGCTTTGAATTCCACCTATTACGCTGCGATAAGCCCCTCCTTGAAAATATTCCCCACCACATGCCCTCCTTGGTTAGTTGCTAAATTGATGGTAATGCTGCTCCTATCAGTATTACCAAAACATTATCAAATCATTACGAATTGCAATGAAACACTGCTAAATATCTTACCAAAATATCCGAATTTTACAAGACCAACTGGGACTTTAGTATAAAATCAAGTCTTTTGTGGTAACCCCCGCTCCTTGGATCACATCAAAGCACACAAAAAAATCACTTGTCATTCAGAAGAAATAGATAGACACAGCTGGCTCCGAACAAGTACCTGCTTAGGTTACATGGCTGGATGGATTGCGGAGCAATCTATCGGGTTGGCCAGGACACACCAGCGCTAGCCAGGATTAAAACCATACGCCGGACGTTACCAAAACTCATGGTGTTAAGGCCAATTCGGCTTCACCAAAAAACGTTTAAAAAGGTGTATTTTCTGCAATTTTTGGAGCATTATTGGCGTTTTTGACCATACCAAAAGCCACCAGCACTTAACAGGGAGACTATCCAGGATTTCGAGGTGAAATATAACGGTTTGTTGAGCAGACCCGGCGGCTCTTGCTCATCGAGCATCCTAACACACCATTTCTAGCTGGGCTACTCGCGCCGCGTACCTCCCAGGCGAAGCCGGGTCTGCTCCAACTTGGGTTGGGTTGCAATCCACTTCACCCAAGCTCACTGCCTTTTGATCGAACACGATGTTGATTTTTTTATTTCGATATTTGACATTGTTCATCAAACCTTGTATCCTTTTTCATGGTCAATCCCATTATTGCCGGGCTAATTTTATCCAGACCTTTAACTACTCGTAATTCATAGCCTCCCTGTCTCTTTTTTTGGACTAAACGACGCTCTCGTTTAATGCAAGATCAACGCAGGCGCACCCCACCTGACATGAAAACAGTTTCCCTATTCCGCAGCTACGTCATTCAGGTCCCAGCCATCTTTCAAGAAAATTAATTCCCGATAAGATTTATCACAAGGGCTTTATTTTGAAGCCAGATTTGTATATAATAGCAAGTAATACGTATAACCCTTTAGTCATGTCAGGAAAAAAGAAACTTACTCAAAAAGATGTAGCCAAACTTGCGGGGGTCTCGCAGGCGATTGTTTCCCATGTGGTCAACAAAACCGATAAAGTCATCCCAGATGCAACTCGACAGCGCGTCCTGACGGCTATGGAAGATTTAGGCTATACCCCCAACAAAGCCGCGCGCAGCCTGCGGGCCAAGAAAACCTTTACGATTGCCTGTATTGTCCCGGATATTACCAACGCCTTTTTTCCGGCTTTTTTGCGCGGCATCCAATCGGTCGCCGATCAACACGATTACGACTTGATCATTTACGATTCGAACACCTCGGGGGCCAAAGAGCTGAATTATGCCCGCTCCTTGGGAAGCGGGCACGTCGATGGTGCGGTCGCAGTGATCTATCAACGCGATGAAGCCCTGATTTCCAATTTACTAGATAATGGGATTCATCTGGTTACTTTCGAAGGCGCCCGGCCGGAAACCGGCACTCGCCAGCATGATGTCGTTTATATTGACAATGTAACCGCCGCACAGGCTGCCGTTACTTATCTCATCGAACGCGGTCACACGAAGATTGGGATGCTGGCGGGCACCGAGGGTACACCCCCACACCAGCGTCGATTACAGGGCTATCAACAGGCTCTCCATACACACAAACTTGGTTTTAATGCCCACTATGTACGTCATGGGGATTACACGGAAAGCACCGGTTTTTCCGAAACGGAGGCGTTGTTGACTTTGCCGGAGCGACCCACAGCCGTTTTTGCGGCGAATGATCTGATGGCGATTGGAGCAATATTTGCCGTACAAAATGCGGGGCTGCAGGTACCTGAAGATGTTGCGGTGATGGGTTTCGATGATATCCCTGCCGCACATCTGGTTCGCCCACAGTTGACTACAGTCCGTCAATTCCAGGAGAAAACCGGCCAGCAAACGGCTCAATTACTTTTTGAGCGCTTATGTGGACCTGCCCCTGAAGAAGTCCGAGCAGTTGAAATGCCATATGAAATCGTCGAACGCGAATCAACATAAATTAGAAAGGAGTGAATCATGGAATACCGAACTTTAGGACGAACCGGCGTAAAGGTTTCGCCATTGTGTTTGGGGACGATGAACTTTCCCGAGCCTAGTGGTGAAGCTGAGAGTATCGCCATCATGAACCGCGCCCTTGACGGCGGGATCAATTTCTTTGATACGGCCAATGTCTACAACCGCGGCGCGAGCGAGAAGATCGTGGGGCAAGCCCTCAAAGAAAACGGCCGGCGGGATGAAGTTGTCCTGGCGACCAAGGTCTATGACACGATGGGTGAAGGACCCAATGAGGGCGGCGTATCCCGTTATCACATTATCAAATCGTGTGAAGACTCCCTCCGCCGGTTGCAGACCGATCATATCGATCTGTATCAACTTCATCGGCCGGGGTTGACCGTGCCCCAAGATGAAACCCTACGGGCCTTTGACGATCTGGTGACTTCCGGCAAAGTCCGCTATATTGGCTGCTCCACTCATCCAGCCTGGATGGTAATGGAGGCCCTGGCGACGAGTGAGAAATTCAACCTGGCGCGCTACATCAGTGAACAACCGCCCTATAATTTACTCGATCGCCGCATCGAGAATGAGTTGATCCCGCTAGCGCAGAAATATGACCTGGCTCTGCTCCCTTGGTCACCCCTAGCAGGTGGGATTCTGGCCGGTCGGTACAATGATCCCCAAAAATATCCCGAAGGCTCTCGAGCTTCCAAAGGCGAGTGGTTTGCCCGAAGGGTCAATCAGGCCGGGATTAATGTGGCCCGCAAGGTTGAAAAAATGGCCGCTGAACGGGACTTGACGATCACCCAACTAGCTCTACTGTGGGTCAAAGATCAGCCCGGCGTAACCGCCCCCATCATTGGCCCGCGCACGATGGCACATTTGGAAGACGCACTGGGGATTCTCGATCAATCGCTTGACGAAGCCGATATCCCCATTTTTGATGAACTCGTTCACCCCGGCAATGCCGTTGCAGATTTCCACAACAGCAATGAGTGGATGATAGCCCGGGTGTTAGATTAAGTAGATTTCGAAAATTATCTCAAAAACAAAATGAATGTTCAAACCGAAATCTACTCAGGTGGTGCGGTAAATGGTGGCCATTTTATTTTGTACACAAACCGCAGCACACATAAGGAGAAAAAATGATCCCAAAATTAGAATTTGGTCGAACTGGACATATGAGTACTCGGATTTTGTTTGGGGCGGCGGCGCTGGGGGGCGTTACCCAGGCTGAAGCCGATCAGACTCTCGAACTGCTGCTGAAATATGGTATCAACCACATTGATACGGCCTTTTCCTACGGGGAGGCCGAAGACCGCATTGGTCCCTGGATGAAACAGCATCGCCAGGATTTCTTCCTGGCAACCAAAAGTGATAAACGCACCTATCAGGGTGCCAAAGAAGAGCTGCATCGTTCTTTGGAGCGGCTGCAGGTCGATTCGGTTGACTTGTGGCAGATACACTTCTTGATCGATGAGGGCGATTGGCAAACGACATTTGGTCCCGGCGGTGCCTTGGAAGCCTTCATCGAGGCCCGCGAACAAGGGCTGACAAAATATATCGGGGTTACCGGACATGGATTGCAAGTGCCTGATTTCCACCAACGAAGTCTAGGAGAGTTCGATTTCGATTCTGTCTTGCTGCCCTATAACCCATTAATGATGGCTGATCCCAACTATGCCACGGGTTTTGAAAAAGTGGTTGCGATTTGCCAGGAACGCAAGGTGGCGATCCAGACGATAAAATCGCTTCTGAGTAGACCTTGGAAAGAAAATGAACAGAACCGGGCCACCTGGTACAAACCGCTCGAAGAGCAAGCCCACATCGACACGATGGTGCATTGGGTTTTGAGCCGCCCCGGCGTATTCTTGAACTCGGTTGGTGACATTCATGTGTTGCCCAAAGTCCTGGATGCGGCGTCCCGATTTGAAGAGGGAATGAAACCAGAAGATTTCACTGCGGCAATTAATGAGATCACTGTCGAACCGTTATTTGTCCCAGAGATGTAAAGATATTGGGGACGGGAGACCCGTCCCCAAAAATTATAATTTTTCAGAGAAGAAAATGACTGTACAGCCGGTTGTTCACCTGCCTGCCCTGTTTTGCCCCGAATGACCTGACCCCGAAACCAGACTGAGCGAAATCGACCGCGCACCAGCCGAACGCAGAGAGGTCAGGTAGCAATATCGTTAAAAACTGGAATCTGTGATTTGCTGAAATTTTAAAATTTTGTTTGAAGATACTAAATTCCAACCAGAACCCAGATTTCTTGATAGAAAACCAGAATCATCATTCCTAAGCCGCCTGCCAAGATGATGACTCCAAAGAATAACCTTGACAGCCCATTCAGGATTGCACCACAGCCGCGTTTCTCTTGGTGGCGGCCCCAATCATCTTCGACAGTAGCCCGACCAGATAGAATGGCTTTCACTCCCCCGTGGATCAGGATCGCTCCCAAGATGGTGATCAAGAGACCACCGCCACCCTGGGTCAGGATTTTTCGTATATCGCCGGTACCCATTTGAATTTCGGTGCCCGGGAAGAACTGGAAGGCAACCAAGGAAATTCCCCCAATTACCGCAACTGCGATCAAGCCTATGATTAGCATGCTGAACAAACACGAGCTGCCAGCCAAACCAGAGCGTGGGCTTGACTGGCGGGAGGGGGCGGGAATACTTGGTATAACCCCTGGAGTCGGTTGCCAGGCCTTGCCATTCCAGACATTCCATTGACCGGTGTTTTGATCCTGATACCACCAACGACCTTACCCATCTTGAACCCGGTTGTATTGGTCACCGCCCGTCCGGACTCGGGCCGGTTGCGTTGGGGTGCGATTACGGCGTAAGAGCCAGACAATCACCCCAACCACGATCGCAATCACAACCAGCCCAATGCATCCTACCACCCATAAACTTTGCAATCCGCTGCCCATCCCGGTTAGGATGTTTTCGGTTTGGGCACTGACCTGGATTGTGACGGAGGCCACAGATGTGTTTCCGTTGGAATCCTGGGCATAAAGCGTTAGGGTGTGCGTTCCTTCCGACAAGATCGCATAAAGGGGGTTGCCCGTTCCCAAATCACCATCCTGATCCGAGTTCCAGTGCATGTTTTCAGGTGGAATAGCACCTTCGCTTAAGTCATAAGCATGCCCGGGGATGACGACGGGTTCGCCCACGGGATAGGGGTCAGCCGAGGCCGCGATTTGAACCAGGGGGCCCTGTTGGATGCCGGCAAACGGCTCAGAGACGGCGAAACGGCTGTTCAACCCATCGCTGGCAGTCACTTTTAGGGTGCAGGTTCCCTCCGAAATCTGATTTAGGTTGAGGGTGTAGGTCGGTTCCACCAGGTTCGCGGCCAGGGGCACCCAGACATCGGTGCCATCACAGTTGTATCCCAGGCTGTAAACCAGGGGGTCGCCATCGGCATCGCTGGCGGTCCAACTCAAATTCAGGGTGGTATCTTCATAGCCAATTGTGGGCAGGGGTGCCAGGATAATTTCGGGCGAACTCGGGCTACGGACCAGTTCACCGACCTGCGCACCACCTTGTACTACGACCAGGCGGCCAAGCCCAGGCGTATACGGTATTTGAATATTGAACAATCCTGGTTTGGTAAGGTAACCGAAGCGGGTGCTGTACAGGACGTTGCCAGCTGAGTCTTGGAGTTGAAGCTCGTAATCCCCGGCGGTGCTGGGTTCGGTGGGGAGACCGGTAGTTTGGATAACTGGATCTAGGTGGATCATGCCATCTAGGCCGATTACGCCTTGGACAAAGAAAATCGCTTCATCATCCGGGTCTTTTAGGGCTTGCAGCAGCGCATTATAGGTTTTAAAGACCACCCAAGATTGTTGATAGCTCGAATATTGGATGCTGTCGTTGACTGTATCGAGATAATAACCGGCATTTCCCATCAAGTCATACATCTCAGTGACCCCACCCAAGCCACTGTTTTTCATGTTTTTCCGACTACCGGGGTCCTTTTTGCCTAAGTTTTCTGATAAATCTATAATTTGGCCATTTTTTAGGATCAACCCATCTACCGTCAAGCCGTGAGGTGGGTGCTGTTTATATTGTTCGGCGGGTTCTAAGCCATAAGCATGCCCAATTTCATGGGCTGAAGTATTGGGTACATTTTCAGGGTAGCGGATAACGACCACATTATTGGTGCCGCTGTCCCAAAATTCAGAGTCATAGGTGCCTAAAGCGCCGATCCCACCAGCATATAGAAAGGCCTTATTGACTTGCAACCAAGTCGCGCTGTCAACAATCGCAATGACTTTTACCGGATCATTCACACTAGTGCTGACCCCGGTCTCTCTACCGACGCCACAGGCGATCTCTTTCCATAGCGTGCGCGAGGTGCAAGTGGCTGGAATCTGACTGGATTCGTAGATTTTTTGGTAGGGATCCAATATTAGATTGGATAAACCCAAGGGATATGTTTCATGCAGGAAAGCGGTTTGCTCCAACACAAAACCCATGTCCATGTTATAGATATCCACCGGGACAATGATCAACCGCAAGGTTTTCATGGTGAGTACAGTCCCCTCAATTTCAGCTTCCACTTTTTCCCCATAAACTTCTTCGGGGTCGATTGTTATCCGAATTTTGAAGGGTCCTTTTTTTCCGCCAGCTTGCCGCGGGGTGAAGACGAAGTCGATATGGGAGGCTTCTTTACCCTCTCGACCAGACGGTTTGGTTTCCCAGGTCGACACTGTTCCGATGCCAGCCTGATTTTTTGCTTTGGCGGCTGCGGCCCATTCCACGCTCGCCCCTTTTTCGGTGAAGGAAACTTTTTTAAGCTGGGTCACGATCGGTTTTTCGGTTCCCGGCTGTAAGAGTTCGAATTTAACTTCAACCTGGGCCGGTTTATGGGCGGGTTGGTAAATTTCCCCTTCGACCGCGTAGTAGACCCGGACTCCAGTTTCTTTACCCGCCGCAATTAAATAGGGGGGATAATCGGTCAGATCAGTGGCCTGTACTAACGAAATAAAATCATCGTTGGTTTTGAATGCCAGTTTGGGCATGCACCGCAGCTCAATCGGGATTTTCTGCTCTCCTCCTATATCTGTGCTGGTGATTTTGACGAAATACTTGGCTTTTTCTTCTAATTCACAGGGATTCGTTTTGGTGGTCAGTGGCAGGTTGAGTTTGCCCTGATCATCTGTGGTGGCGGTGGCGGCCACCATTATTTCATCGGTCGGTGTTTCCGCACCGGATGTCAAATCTTTGGCGAGGATACTGAGTTGGACTTCCTGATTGGGCAGTGCATACCCGGTGGCCTGCCCGGCTTGAAGTTTGGCAGTCAATTTGCCATCCGTCGGGGAAACCCAGGCTTTGCCGTCCGCGATCCCCAGGGTTGGTGGCGAGAGGGGATAATGCACACTGGCCCGTGAGCGTCCCAACTTCACATGGACTTTGGCTCCTGACCAAGCGACTCCCAGCCAATCCGGGGGTTGCGTTGGTTTTTGGATCGCAGCATTACACGGATTGATATTCGGTTGGATCGAAAGTCCGAACACTTCACCTGTGACCCGAATGGTACTGGTTTGACCGAAACCCTGCTGGGCATCCATTTCGGTATCCAGGCGCGGGTACCAGTAATAGGCCGCGGGCATGATATTGCCGGGCAAAGTCCAACTGCGGCGGTGTTTGTTGGGCTGTACATGCAAGGGCCAATCGGGGAGCTGTTCGCCATTGATGGCCAGATGTCCTTTACGGCTGGGGGCCCACCAATCATTGCCGCCGACGCAACTCAGGGCGAAATTCCCTTCGGCGGCCAATTTTAATTTGCCACCCTCAAAGATATTGTTGTAGATCACCGTGACTTCAATATCCAAGGGAACCCGGCTGGTATAGTCAAGACCACCCGCCGTCAGTTTGGAGAGAGTATCCAGCGGCGGATTGACCGCGATGATTTCCAGATACGGGCTTACTGTCGGCGTGACGATATTGATGATGGTTGAGCCGGTGGCGTAACCTTCTTTGTCGGCATAGACGGTAGTCAGCCAGTACCGCGCCAGCCAGGGATCGGCCTGGCCCTGTCCGGCAAATAAATCTAAGGGTTCAAGGTCAATTTCGAAAATGCCATCTTGGTCGGTGCGGCCGGTGAGCGAAAATTCACGGTGCGGGGCTGCTCGCTCCTGGAAAGTGACGCGGACATCAGCCTCGGGGATGGGCGCATCCTCAGCGTCGAGGTATTCACCCACCAGAAAAGCCGATGACCATTCATCGGCACCGGGTTCCACGAACGCGGATACAGTGGTGTGGCGGATATCGTTAACCCAGAATTTAGCTTCAGGATTATGGGTAGGGATATGGTTACCCGAGACAAACGCGGTGATTTTATAATCCCCAAACTCGACATTGGGGGGAATCTGCCAGTAGAAATTGTCGACTCCGTCCCGATAATTTCCAGGCGATTCGAACAAAAATAGCTGCTCTGCGCCCCCAATGGGTCCAACAACCTGATAGAGAATTCTAATGCCCTCATCCCAACCGCGGTCATACAGGCTCGGGTTTAGGGTTAATTTCCCTTCGAGTAATTCCCCACTGTCGTAATCGGTTTGGGAAAGAGATAACTCGGGTTCCAATTCAACCACGACCTTTAACGGTCCTAACCAATATTCTTTATGCGTCCAGCCCTCCTCCTGGTCGGTGGCTACGATAAATAACTCTTCGTGGGCGAAATTATTCAAAATGATGGCGGCGTTGAACACGCCATCCTGATCCGTTTGGACTTTAGGAGCGGAGATCGGCGATTCGTAGGGCGCCTGGCTGGCAATTCGAACCGTCCAACCCGATTGGGGGATAACTGCCTCCTCGCCATCTGTACACACCACTTTTCCGGTTATGTTCAGGTTTTGCCCCGCGGTGGATGGGTTCTGATATTTGACAGCGACGATTTCACACGTAAACACCGCCTGAGTAGGTTTCGGGGCCTCCGGCGTGACTGTGGGGGTCGGGGTGGCGCCGACGGTCCAGGTGTAGGTTTGACTGATTTGTTTGCGATCCGCCTGGAAGAAAACAGTCAGTTGGTACATCCCGGTTTCTACCATCGAGGGCAGGGTGAGCGTAAAGCGGCCATTGGCCTCGGTCAAATTGATGAAGGTTTCAACTTTTCCGCTGGGGAAGGTAATGTCGGTTTCGATCCAATCGGCAGCGGGAACTCCTCCCAACGTCAGAATGCCCGAAAATTGGACATTCGTGCTGGGCGGGTAGCTGGCCTGGATCGGATCCATATTGACCCAATAATCGTAATCCTCCCCCAGGAGCGTGAAGGGAATCTCTCCAGATGCGGATTGGTAGCCATCTTTCGAAATTGTGACCAGGACGATATGATCTCCAGCCGGGAAGGAGTTATTATTCCAGAACCAATTGAATTCGCCCGAAGCGTAGGTCCCCGTCGTTGTTTGGAAGGTTTGGCCGTTGACTTGCATGGTCACTATCGCCCCGTCGACCCGCGCCCCCTGGCTGCTGACAATCCCCGCGATTCCAATCTGGTCGGTGCTGCCTTTTTGAATCGGTTGGTCGGGGCCAAAAAGTTGGACATCGAGGGGATAATTCCCCGCCGGGGGATTGTAAGGGATGGTTAAACTGTTTTCGGCATAACCCCCCTCAAAGGAAACATTGGCCCAAACATCAATATTTCCATAGTAGCCAGTTAAGATATGCTGCCCATAGATAAGCTGGAATTCGGCGATCCCATTGGCAGTGGTGTATAGGCAACTGTTGAAGAGGGTATTGTTGAACTCATCCGTCACCACGGGGCAGACTTCGGCCCCTTGAACCGGATAGCCATTGTCGGTCACATCGATCCCTACAGTGATATTATCCCCTTGCGTGAATTCCACTTTGTCATACGTCATGATGGTGAGATCTAATTCAACTTCTTCCTCCCCACCCCCATCCACCCCATAAGGAATTGACATTTCACTGTAAGTTGTTTCCTCGTCGTAGGTGCCGGTCGCTGTCAGAATCAAGTACCCGCTGTAACCGGTGGGGATCGCAAAGCCGTATTCCAGCATACCGACGATATAACCGTCGGCATTGGTAATGTCGCACGCGCCCCACAGAGTTTCTCCAGCAGCATTCATCAATTCCACGCACATTTGCCCACTGGCAATACCATACCCATTCATTGAGAGTTTTATTTCGTAATTGATATTCTCACCTTGAGCATAAGAGCCCTGGTCGACAAAAATTTGCAAGAGTAAATCATCGGCTTGGGCAAGTTCCCCCGTAGCACTTGAGAGGAATATGGCGAATAGAATAAAGATTGGGATGATCCGGACAGCTTTCATGCGGCACCTCGTACGAACAATAACGCAGCATATCGGGTGGAATCTTTACCCCTGGAAATCCAACCGAAAACGATGAAAAGATCGATCTTATCTTATCATGATAGTTGACGAGATTATCGGATTTTCGTGTGGGATGGTACTAATTTCCCCGTTATAAACGTTCGAGTAATTGATGAAAATTAAACTTTCACTCAAGCATTCGCACTTCTTTGAATTTTCTTATGGAAAGAAAGATTTTGCTGCAAACTAACGTTTGTTGAGCAGACCCGGCAGCTCTTGATACCCCATTTTGAGGGGTCTACCCGCACCGCGTACTCTCCTGGCAAACCGGGGCTGCTCAAATTTGGGTTGGGCCCTTAAAAATATCCTAAGATTCTAGCCCAAACCCTCCATATTCCCAATTTTTGTCTCTAACCTAGCTTCTTCCAAACCGATACATGTGAGTCGCTCTCTTCTGTGAATGGTTCTCGGGTCCAATCCGCCCAGCGCTCAAATAAAGTCATGTTTGCGAGACGGGCCATCAGATCAAGTTCTGAAGGCCAAACATATCGAAATGGTGCCGAAAAACTGCGCAGGCTACCCGAGTCGGTCCAGTAATGATGCGAATGCAAAATTTGATCTATAAAATCGGTGTACTCATCAAATCCAAACCGGGATGGACTGATGTTGAAGGCTCGTACTCGTTCACCCGGCGGTAACCGACGCAGATCTGGAACGCCAACTTCAATCACGAAATACCCACCTGGCTCAAGATGAGCAGCCGCGTTCTCAAAACACGCCACCTGCTCGTCTTGAGAGGTTAAGTTCATGATGGTGTTAAATACGAGATAAACCAATCTGAAGGTGCCGGGGACACGGGTCTTGGCGATGTCTCCTATTGTTACTTCAATTTTTTCTGCATTTGGTTTGTTTTTAAATCGTTTCAGCATTGGCTCCGAGATGTCAATGCCGTGAACTTTTACATTTCTGTCACTGAGCGGCAGTGCGATACGTCCCGTGCCGATAGCAAACTCAAGTACATTACCATCTTCAGCTAACGACTCAAGAAAATCCACCGTCGGATTTATTACTTCTGGACGAAACATCGACTCTGCATCTTCATCGTAACTTAGAGCAACTTGTTCATCAAACATTACTTTCTTTATATTGACATCCATTTTTTTCATTTTCTAGGAACAATTGGCCATAGTTTATTGGTGACAACGGAGTTGTTGAACAGACCGGCGACTCTAAATAATCTGAACACTTTCTAAACATCTGTTTGTTATTATAATGCTTGTGATTTTCAAGATTGGGCGTGGTGATATTTTTGGTCGGTTTTCCCTTCAACACAAACCGTTATGTACTTAATCCCATATTAACCTAGTATCGTAAATACAATCATGATACAACTCTGCCCGCATCTATCAGCATATTTGATAAGTTGTAAAAAAGTACGACAATTAATTTTTGGATAAGTTATTGATGAAAACTACTGCGCGTAAGCATAACAATCGAAAGCAATATTTATTTTTAACTCCGGTTATTACCGCCGCAATCTTGTTGGTTGGTTGGCTGGTTATCGGGTTACCGCTGGGGGCGTCCGCAAAAAGTATCGCAACAGATAACTCACCGTCTTTTCAGAATTCAGATCCTGAAACGGTGGTAAATCGGGCCTGGGAATTGGCGCAATTAAGCGGGAAATATGATTATCGCTCGGATATTCTCCAAACAACCATTCCAGCCCCAAAATTGAGCAATGTTGGCAAAGATATTCAAGAAGATCGGCTAAGCCTGGAAGGGTCGATTAATCTGCCCGAGAAATCTATGGCGCTAACCGTTTGGCAAGCTGGCAGCCGCAATCCCAACCAGGCTGTTGAACTGCGTGTTGAGAATGGCACCGCCCTGGGACGGGTTGGGACTGGGGAATGGGAAGCGGTAGACAACTTCATGGCGGCTTATGCCCCCGGTGGAGATCCAATGGCTTTCCTCTCTGGGGCGGAAAACATCACCGCAATGGGTACCGATACCCGTCAATTTGATCAATTTGAGTTTTCCTATACCCGCTACGCGTTCGACTTTGAGGGGGCTCCGTACGCCGAATATATTCGGCAAAATTTAGAAGCGACCCTGAGAGCCAATGGTGAACTACCCCCCGGTATTTCCCTCCAAACACCCGAAATTTATCGGGGAATGACTGGGAGCGGCGAAATCTGGCTCGATGAAGCCGGCTTACCTCGGTTCTTCATCATCAACTTGGATTTACCCGCCCAGCCCAACGGAGATATGATCTCGGCCGTCATCGAAAATGAATATTATGGCTTTGATCAGGAACGAATTGCCCAGGGATCGGCAACATTTTTAGATGACCCCAAGAATTGGGCGGCGGCGCGGTTACCTGCTACTAGCCAAGCTTGGGTTCAATCGACTCTGAACTTTGGGCTTCTGCTCTCGCTCGTTTTTTGTGGATATCTTTTTTTCCAGATCAGACAAAAACGAAGTGTATATATCGGCGTAGTAATCGCAGTAATTTTTTCTCTCGTGATTACCCCATTGCTCCAATCCCACCAGGTTAAAGCGGCCTCGGATCGCTTTGCAGCACGCCGCGCCGAACAAGAATTACGCCAACAAACCATTGCAGCGGAGCAGGAAGTGTTTTCTCAAATCAAAGGCTCTAATTGGGACCCCCATCAAAAACTCATTCTATCACCGGCGGATACTCAACCGGACCAATTGCTTGAACAAAACACTTTAGATTTGTTCACCTCGGCCCAGTCGATCCAAAGCTCGAGTGTGATCACCACCACAGATACTGATGGTGATGGATTGAGTGATGCCGATGAAGCGGTGTGGGAAACTTGCGCTTATGCCGGAGCCGCGTTCTGCACCGGGGTGGCCGACCCCACCGATTCGGATGGGGATGGGCTCTCGGATGGGGCGGAAGTTAATCATCTAGGGACCCTCCCAGATGAAATTGATTCCGATTTCGACAGCATCAATGACAAATTGGAAGTCGAGGGTTTTTCTTACCTGGGACTGCAGTGGTATTTAAACCCCCTGGATAACGACACCAATTCAGATGGCTATCCAGATGGGATGGAATGTTTACCCTGGTCCAACACCGGCAGTCACTACGATCCAAATGCGATCTGCCCGGATGATGACGGGGATGGGACCCCGAATGTTTTCGACGACGATGACGACGGGGACGGAGTCCATGATTTTGTTGATCTTTCCCCGCTCGCGGGTCCCCAGGATGTTTATGACCACGCCAATCCCCTTTCACTCCAGATATCTGGTTTGGAAGTGAATCAACCCGTTTTCGTCGATATCCAATTTCGTCCGACCAATGCAGACCATTTGACCATGTTGGGTAGTGTGATGGACTGGCCCAGCGGAGACGACGATGGGCAAATCATCCGCCTACTAGATACCACCTTCGCCGACACCGCAAATGTAGAGGCCCGCAGCACCGATGAAGCCGCTAGCAATGGCGATCTTCGTTTTATCCCGCTGTTGGAAATCACCATGCCGTATCAAGCTGGGCATTATTCGAACCTGCCGGTCGTTCCAGCCTATCAAGGCATCGACCGGGATTTAGGAATTGATTCATCGGACTGGTTCTCGGATACGGTAATGGCCACTTACGGGATAGAAATTTCTGAAACCAGTGGTGCGGAGGGCGAACTCGTCGCGTATGTTCCGGTTAATTTGAACATGAATGAAAATGGCGCGGGTCCGGCCGCATTCTCCAGCCGAATGATTTATTGGCCCTCCCAAGATACTGGCGGGGTTGTGGACTGGGGGGCGGCCCACGAATTCCGACTGGTCTGGATGGTCCAGATGCTAACGAACTCTTGCACGGATACGGCTGATCCGGATACCTGCACAGACGAATTAAATGTAATCCACATGCTGGCTGATGATTTCACCGTCACCGGTTTCCAAGTATCAGAAGAACACGGGGTGGATCTGGGCATTTTGTATGAAGACCCCGCGATTGACCCAGACTTAACCATTGATGGGGATTTATGGTTAGCCAGTTGGAACCTGACGAACACCTTCTTGCGGGGGCGGGATTGTGATTCGGTGGCCGGCAATAACTGTGTCAGTGACGGCAACCGCGATGTCACGATTAGTAATCTAGATTCCCAAATCACCTCCTGGTCCAGCGGGGCGGATGTCATCGAGATCGAAAACTTCCACTACGCTCATCCCGGCCTGTTGGGAAATGTAGTGGTGACCGAAACCGTCGGGATATTGGAAACCGCATTCGCCGGATATGAGGCCGCGACCGCACCAACATTCCTGTTTACCCAAGAGAGTACCAACCGCACTCAAAATCTAACCGACATTTCGGGCGCAGCGAACGGCTTGCTGACGGTCGATTTTTCCTCCAGCCCTACCCAAGTAGCGGCTACAATGAGTTGGGCCTCCTACCAATACCAGGATGGTTCCTGGCAAAATTATGAGGCGGATGATTATTTGGGATACCTGCTGTGGGCGCTGGAAGCCGATTCCTTCTTTCAGGCCAGCGATAGTTCACAAACTGCCCTGGAGGAATCTGAAGGTAAGCAAATTTGGGCCGAGATGTACTACGCCGCCCTCTATAACGGGTTGACCGCGGTCGTGGAAGTGGGGACCGATCTCGCCTGGACCGAATCGCCCAGCGCTGCCGACGTCCCCGAGATTCAATACGGGAGCGATTGGGGTTACACGAGTTTCAGTGGGGCCAGTTATGTGGCCTATGAATGGCAAGACCTCATGCAATTGGCCATGAAAAGTGGCCAACCGGGAACCTCCCTCAATTTTTGGTCGCGGTTGAAAAGCGCGTTCACCACCCAAGGGATCGCCTCCAGCCATTTTGTGGGCGAATTCAAGGCCATTGGCCGGTTTAATAATTCCCTCTATGCGGCGATGAGTGCCATCGTGGTAATTGGGTTTAGTTTATTCACAGCTGGATTTGCATCCGGCGACAGCACTTTGCTGGATATTGGGGAGAAAATCCTGTCAGTTGCCAGTATCGTGATCATGTCGGCCTGGTTTGCCAATTGGGTGTTAACCGTGTTCCGCGCCTGGAGTACGGCCCTTACCCTGGCCCAAAACATCTCAACGATGTCCAGCTTTGTGAAAGGTTTCCGGGGTATTGGACTGATCGGTCTCGTTTTGCAGGTTGTGGTGGCGGTGGGACTCTTTTTCTATGCCTGGGCCAGCGGGGGCTTGGAATTTGGTTCGCCCGAATGGAATATGGCGTTTGCGTTCATGATTGCCCAGATCGTGGTGATCGTGATTCTGTTTGCCATCGAAGTGGCCTTGGGGGCGCTCGGACCCATTCTGATTGTCCTCCTCATCCTGGATTTACTCATATATCTGATCACGGGTACCAGCTTTTTGAATGAAGTTATCTCGGCATTCGCAAGTGTCATCTATGATGTGGATGAAGTTATCACCAATCTGGATGATGGTGAACGCTTGGAAATGGGAGATGTGTCGATCGCTCTCGTGGATGAAACGCTGGGATTCGAAATGGGCAATGGCGTTCAGCTGGGCATGAACATAACGAATACGCTTGAATTTAAGGGCACTTCTGGCGATGCCAAGGAAGCCACCACGCGCTATTATCTACAAACCACCAGTTCAAACGCTCACAGTGATCTTGATATTGG
Source organism: uncultured Anaerolineales bacterium (assembly GCA_964453155.1). Classification (GTDB taxonomy): domain Bacteria; phylum Chloroflexota; class Anaerolineae; order Anaerolineales; family UBA11858; genus CAYVQU01. Next base: position 25,822 of record CAYVQU010000038.1, read on the forward strand.
CGATATGAAAAACTCCTGGACAACCATCGAATCCTATATCAGCGGGGGGTTTAGTAGCCGAGGCAGTATCCAAGCGACCTTACCAGCCATCAACAATCCTGATTTCATGTTCACCAGTACGGGCCTCAATATGAACTTCTCGGAGCGCATGTACCTGGTTGAAGGTTTCGCCATCCCCTTTGAAGAGTGTTGGCTTATTTTCGGTTGCAGCTTGGAAGAAACCAGTGGTTCGAATCCAATCCATATCGGCGAGCACTTCGCTTTTGATGTACTGCCCCAAACCCTAGCGGAATTCATTTCACTTTCTTGGAATGCGAATTCCAACCTCAGCTTCCCGGCCCAAAAAGACTGGGACAACGATGGGTTGTTAAGCACGGACTTGAACGGGACCGACCCCAATGATGAACGCTATGATACGGATGGCGACACGCTCAGTGATCGTTTTGAACAAGAAAACGGCACCAGCGCCACCGCCGCAGATTCAGATGGCGATGGGCTGAGCGATGCCAAAGAACTTTTCCTGGGCACCAATCCCTTAGACCAAGATACCGATGGCGATAATCTGAATGACTACCTTGAAACCGAGTTGGGCTGGCTGGTTGAATACGAATCGGGGTTAGTAACCCGAGTCTGGTCCAATCCCGCGGTGATCGACATGGATGGGGATGGTTTAAATGACCTGGAAGAATATACTTTTTCGTTCAACCCCAATGCCGCGACCGATCCATCCATCATCGCCGATCTGGTTCAGTTCGACAATATTCAGGTCTCCGAAACCAATGCCCCCATCTTGCTGCTCCATTTGGAAGAAGAAAATGATCCCTTCTTATTCTTTGATAGCTCCGGCGCCAACAACACCGGAGAATGCGACCAGTCTGGAAACGAATGCCCGGTTGCGGAACAAATTGGCCGCTATGGTAACGCAGTTAAATTTGATGGCAGTAATGATCACCTCCAAATCGGCGGGATTGACTTGGCAAACAAATCCTTTACGCTGGCCAGTTGGGTCAACCGGGATGCGACTTTGCCGGGGGGCGTGTTTGACCAAGGCACCGATATCAACAACCAGAATCTGACCCTTAAACTTTCGTCTACCGGTGCCATCATTTGTCAGGTTTACGGAGAACCGACGGCCAGTTCCGGATCCGTGGTCACCAATGATGAGTGGCACCATATTGCCTGTACGTATGATGCGGATAGCAATTCCCTATCGGTTTATCATAACGGACGGTTCGTGAACGCCGCGACGCTGTCACAAGATTTCCAGGGGAGTGGCACTATGGATATCGGGCGAGAAACAATAACTTTCCCGCTCACTTTCAAATATCATCATAAAGGTTTGCTGGATGAAATCTTTATTGCCGAGAATGCTTTAACCCCGGATCAAATCAATAATCTGTACAACGGGCGTTATAACCCCAACGATTTAATCGTCCTCCCTGGGGATGAGTTGTTTTACCAGGCTACGGTGACGAACACCCATACCCTCCAGCGAGTGGATGGATATTTGGTCCCAGAAACCACTTATGTAGACCCTGGGATTGGCACTCCACTCCAATTCCTGAGTTTTGATTCGGAAGACTCGCTCCTGAAAACGGATTCCTATGATGGGATGACTTTCTATAACGCCAGTCCAGATTTTGGCAATGATCTGACTTGTGATTCGGCCGCCACCTGTCCCACATTCACCGATCAAAGCATCGAAGGGGGTGCCATAGATTTTGACGGCAGCGATGATTATGTGGTGATGAAATTTGGAACCGGCGGTTGGGCCGATAAAGCCAATTTTGTCAATTTTTATGTCAATGTAGAACTGCTGCCCAGTGCTGGCAACCTAGCGTACCTGTTTGATTCAATCGATGCCCAAAACATCCCCCCAGGCGCCGATATCTATTTGAATGCCAGCGGTCAGGTGGTGCTCGCGGTGGGCGGCGATATTTACGCCAGCAATTTCACTTTCGATAGCAATACCCTCAACACCTGGGTTCACTTACGGTTCGACATCCATGAAGATTACACTAATATCTGGGTAGATGGAGAGCTAGAACAAACGTGGGCGCAAGGGGTACAGACCTCCTTCGGGGGCAATGGGGCCCGAATTGGGAATTCACTCGACGGCACCAGCCCGTTCAACGGCAGCCTCGACCGGTTCATTGCCAATTTCTATCCCATTCCCGATATTGGCTGTGATCCGTGCTCCGAGGCCGACAAGCTGCAATATGCCTTTATTGTCGATTTCAACAACCCCAATGAGACCAGTGCGTGGATCAATCGGGTGACAGATGGGATTGGAGCGGAATGCCTGGCTGGCTACTATTGTCCGGCTGTCGATCCCAGTGGCGTTTTCAGCACAGCGTTGACTTTTGATAACACCGATGACTATTTATTCACCCGGTATGCTCCCCTCGATAACCGGTCCTTTACCCTGGCAGCGTGGGCGAAACGGGCCCCCGGCGCCGCGGATTACGATCAAATTTTCTCCCAAGGAGAATTTGATCTCTATAAAACCCTGTTCATGGGTTATGAAGCGGATGGTGATTTTTCTTGTGGTTTTTTCTTTGATTCTGTGAGCTCTCCCCCGCTGCCGGATGACGATACATGGCATCACTGGGCTTGTACATTGGATGCACAAAGTCTTAATCTTACTTTGTATCTCGATGGGGTCGCGGTCGATTCAAAGACTTCAGGTGGTTATCAGGGTACTGGAACGATGTATATTGGGAAGTTGTTCAATAACGAAAATTACTTCAACGGTTCCCTCGACGAAATCCATGTTCTCCCTGAAGCGCTCGGTCCCGATGAAATTCAACTGCTGATGAATTCACAATATCCGATTATTGATATTACTGCCGGTTACCATTCCTATAACGCGGCGGCGCAAGCCGCGGTTACAATCAGTGGTACCGCCCAGGTCGATCCCGATGCGATTAGCAGCAATCATCACATCGACCTGGAGGTTGAGGCCGCGCTTCAATTCGCGACCCCCATCGAACTCCCCACTGGCATCTTCGGTTTGGCATATGACCATTTGGCGTTTGAGGAAGTCCCTGCTGCAACCACCTTTAGCAACATCGGGTTTGCAAATGATGTCACCTGTACCGGCACCGAATGTCCAAACGCCGGGCTGATGGGCATGGTTGATCGGGCCGCATACTTCGATGGCGTGGATGACTATTTGGATTTGGAACATAGTTTTAGCTTTGCCGAGACCATTGCCTTTTGGGTAAAGGGTGATCAAGGCGTGATTTTTGACAGCCGGGCCGTTGGTGGAGATTCCGGTTTCCTGCTGACGATGAACAATTTCTGGATCGGCCAGCGGAGAACCCAAAATCCTTCGACTTATGTCGAGCACAATATTGGGATCGATATTCCTGAAAATGTGTGGACCCATGTCGTACTAATTTTTGACCAAACTACCGGTGATGCTCAGGTGTATATTAACGGTGAGTTGGTCGTGACCGAACCCACCGATCAATTACTGTATCCAGACAATTACCCCTGGTGTGGGGATGCCATCCTCGGAAAATCCATCTTTGATGCTGATCATTTTCGAGGGTATCTCGATGATTTTCAAACATACTTATCCCCACTTTCGGCCAGTGAAGTCTACACCTTGTATAAAAACACCGCGCCCCTCATGCGTTTTGAGTTTGATGAAGAGAGTGAAGCCGCCGAGTATGTCGATGCCTCACCAAATGGCTTAATTGGTTATCCAACCGTTGACGTCTGCTACCCGCTGACGTTGGATTCGGTGGCAATTAATACCCTGGCAACCAACCCCAGCAACCTGAATATTGATCTGGGTGTGGGCCGCTTACTCAGCTTAACGGATCTTTCGGCTGGAGATACTTTGAATAGTGGCCTCGGTACAATCCTATGCAGCGCGCAAAACTTGGCCCCGGATGTGGTTGTGGGCGGAGCAGCTACTAGCCTTGGTTCTACAAATGTAGATCCGTCGATTCCCGGAGAATTTAATCAAACTTTCTCTGCAGGTGGGAATTCCGTTGATCTGCGCTGGACGGTTGGCAGTGACCCAATCAATTATTACAACCCAGCCCCGGGCACCGATGGGAAAATTGGGAATACGGCCCTCTTCGACGGGGAGGGCTACATCGAAGTTCCAAATGCGGAAGATGTTAAAAATTTACGGAATAACTTCACCGTAATGGGATGGTTCCAACCGAATGAGGAAACGATTCAATACCTGTTATCAGCCGGCGGTTTGGATGCTGGGGATGGGTTCAGTCTCTCATTTTTGGATAGTCGGATCACTATTCGCGCCAATAGTCTAGCCACCGTTCTAACAGATTATGGGGTGATTGAAGAAAATATTTGGCATCATATTGCATTTACCATGGCAGATGATGGCTCTGTCACAATTTATGTCGATGGGGTTGAAATGCCCACGACGGGCACCCTGGCTGTTACCGAGTTAACCCCCACGAACGGGTCAGTTTATATTGGCGCGGTCAAATTATCAGACGGGAGTATCGGGGCCCAATTCCATGGTGAAATGGACGAATTGGCCGTTTATGGGCGCGTAATGGGGCCGGCAGAAATCAACAGTATTTACCTGCGCGAACTGCGTTGGTTCCGTGATCATGGGCAGGCATTGGTGCGAGTCGATAGTGATGACCCGGCCGTAACTTTATTATCCACCGATCCCTACTATATGCCGGGATTTATCATGCTGGGTGTTCAAGCCGTGGATGTCACCTCTGACGTGAATTTCCTAGATTTCGGTGTCAAAGGCCCCTCCGATGCGAGTTTTACCTGGACCCAGGCGGCGCGTTGTTTGGATGGGGCCAAGTTATCGGCCGCAGCCTTTTGCCCCTCGTTCACCGCGGCAGAGGCAGGAACCTACCAACTCGAATTTCGGGCGGTCGATTCTGTGGGGAATGAAACGGTTTTGGCTGCAACCATCTATGTCGATGATACCCCGCCCGAGGTCTTTACCAGTCATAGTGGCGAAGCGCTCCAGTTGACGTCAGATCCCAACGTGGAATTAGCCTGGACCGTACATCTCAATGGCACCATCAGCGATGATTTGAGCGGCGTCCTCGAAGCGACCGAAGTCTCCAACCGGACAATGAAAATAGCCCTACTGGATTCCACCGGCAAAGAAGTTAGTGGCGGCGAACAAGAAGCGCAAATAAATTCTGGTGAATGGGAAATTGACTATCGCTTTGTGGGCGCAATGCCCCATGGTGAATACCAAATTTGGGCCACAGCCTACGACAATGCTGGCAATAAATTCGAAGGGGTCCCCACTGAAAAGATCCAATCGATCGGGAAAATTTTTGTAGATGGCCGCGCCCCGCAAGTAGAATTTAATTCGTGGGCATTTTCAGATACGATCAGTTCAACCACTGCCTTTTCAGGCACAGTGATCGAACTCATTGATCCTGCTAATACTGTCGCCCAATATCATTTCGAAGAACCGGCAGGAGCAACAAAATTCTACGATAATAGCAATTTTGGGATTAATCATGCATCTTGCATCACCTGCCCCACCGCAGGGGTTGCCGGGCAATTTGGTAATGCCGTTGAATTTGGCGCCACCACCGATTGGATTTCCATCCCCCATGTAATCAATCCAATATCCACCACCTTTACCGCGGCCCTCTGGTTCAAAGCATCTGACCTGGTTGATCAAGTTTTAATTCAACAGCAAGACGGTTCCGGGAATGGTCACACCTGGCTCAAGCAAACGGCGGATGGTGAATTGGCTTCAAGTTTAGGTGGTCTGCCTACTAACAGCGATACGAGTATGGTAGGGGCTGGAGCTTGGTACCATGTCGCCGTCAGCTATGATGGGGCCACCCTGCGCCTGTACCGTAATGGTATTCTCTTGGCCACGGCAGCGCGCACCATGCAGTCTAGTGATGGCGATATGTTGCTAGGCATTGGGAAGGATATGAAAAACGTTCCCTTTGAAGGCCTCATTGATGAAGTTAGTTTCTACAATCGCGACTTAACAGAATACGAAATTCTGGCCCTGGCCCAAAGTCGGGTAGCTGGGGTAGAAAGTGTCGAGGCCTGGTTAGCAGAATTCCCCTTCACCGAAACCGTCCAAACACCCAGTTGGCAGCCAGCCGTACTGGCGGATTCAGGGGCCGATACCCTCGCAACCACCTGGCAATATACCATCACTGGAAACTATGAATATTTCTACGAACTCAATGTACAAGGAGTAGATACCTATGGGAACAGCAGTCCAATGCGAACACCCTGGCGCGGCGTCATTGATACGTTATCCCCGCGGATCGTCTTGACGGCTACACATACGGGAACCGGGGAATCGGCAGTCACCAATTATTCATTTGTAATTGATGACCTATTTCTGGATGAAATGACTATCGTACACCCCTGTGAGGGAATCGAGCCATTGGTTGAAGAATATCATGCTGAGTCTGGATTTTTGATGGGTGTGAGTGGGAGTTGCCAGGTTCCCAGCCATATTAGTGGAGAGATAACTGTGACTGCCTGCGACTTCTTGGGGAATTGCTCATCAGAAACCAAGGGACTCACTGCGAATTACATCCTTTATTTCCCGCTGATTTTCAAAGATGGATAACCAAGGGTTGGAAAAAATTTATCTGTAACGAAACAGCTTTGGCCGTGAAATGATTCAAGCGTGAACTTTATTTCACGGCCAAAGCTGCCTGCCACAGTTATGAACAACAGCGACTTCATTACTGCCAGGGAGCCTGACCCCATTGCTGGTCCTGAGGCCGTTTAGGTGATTGAGGCCCCTGGCCTAAAACGGATGGTATCGTATGCCTAGTCATACTATAACCTGCTTCGGGGTTTCACCCTAGTTGAGCACGGTTAGATGCCTGCCGGGGTTAGGTTTCGCCTGCAATGCGATGTTCGTTCTAACAAAACTTGCCCGTTTATAATCTCTCTGTTTTAGTTTGCTTGTTTTTGGTAGAATCTAATAGATATCACTTAATAGAACAGGATCGTTTATGCTCCCATTTTTACAATTGATTTTGGCAATTGCCATTATCATTTTCGCAGCTAAGCTAGGTGGATATTTGAGTGTCCGCCTGAAGCAACCCGCGGTCGTTGGCGAAGTTTTGGTTGGCCTACTGCTTGGCCCATCTCTTATTGATTTCTTTCATCTCGGTGTTTTTACAGATAAGCATTTGGAAGAAAGTATTGTTCACCTGGCTGAGATCGGGGTCTTATTGTTGATGTTCATCGCTGGTCTGGAATTACATCTTGAAGAGTTAGCCAAAGCAGGGAAAATTGCCTTTTTTGCCGGTGTGCTAGGTTTTGGCGTTCCCCTTTTGAGCGGGCTGGGATTAGGCAGCCTAATGGGATTTCCTATTGAGCAGGCGGTTTTTCTCGGCTTACTGCTCTCGCCAACCAGTATCAGTATTTCAGCCCAAGTGTTGATGGAGTTGAAGCAACTCCGCACCCGGGTAGGGATGGGGCTACTCGGCGGTGCAGTGATCGATGATGTCCTCGTTGTCTTAGGGCTTTCGTTCTACGGCGCGATGCTGGGTAGCAGCGAAGCTATTGGCGGCGTGGATGAAGTTGGCGTGATCTTCCTAAAAATGCTCGGTTTCTTGATTGTTTCGCACGCCTTTGGGATTTGGGTCTTGCCCAAACTGGTCGTGCGGGTGAAGAAGTTGCCCATCAGCCAAGGATTGGTCTCTTTTGCATTTGTGATGCTCTTTCTATATGCCTGGTCTGCCGAAGCTTTAGGACACATGGCAACGATTATTGGTGCTTTTATGGCAGGGCTGTTTTTCTCACGAAGCAGCATTCCCCCATCTTTTCGCGAAGGGTTTTCCGCAATCGCTTATGGTTTCTTTGTCCCCATATTCTTTATCAGTATCGGGCTTGAGGCTAATATCCGCTTATTAAATGCCGAAAACATCTCTTTTCTGCTAATACTTTTATTTGCAGCTATTTTTTCAAAGCTCATTGGTGCTGGCGCGGGAGGTATTCTAGGCGGGTTATCTTTCAAGGAATCGCTTCAGCTAGGCGCTGGCATGATTCCGCGCGGTGAAGTCATGCTTATTGTTGCCACTGTGGGTTTGGTAGAAGGGATCATTCCTAATGAAATTTTTTCTATTGTAATTGTGTTGGTGATCGCCAGTACGTTGCTCACCCCGCCTTTGTTACGGGCGCTTTTTGCGAAGCACCGATTTCAGAAAAAGATCGTAGAAGTTGGAGAATAAAAAATGTATTCAATGGTTATTTTTGTCCTGAATGATTTGGATTATTGCCCTGATGTTTTAGATGCTTGGGAAGACGCAGGTGTTGTTGGGATCACAATTCTGGAAAGCTCCGGTTTGGGACGGGTACGAAACGCTGCCATGCGAGATGATATTCCTTTGATACCCAGCCTAAGTGATCTTTTCAAAAACACTGAAACTCAGCATCGAACCCTTTTCACGATTGTAGATAACGAAGAGCAGATTGAAAAAATCCTAACCGCGACCAAAGCGGTCGTTGGCGATTTGGAACAGTCACATACTGGGCTTCTCTTTGTTTTGCCTGTCAGTCATGTTTATGGACGTAGCAAAAAAGAGTAAATAGAGTTTTCAAATACAAAAGAAGGCAATCGCGATAAACGCGGTTGCCTTCTTTTGTATTGAACTGCACTTTTACAGAGGAAACTCGTCTTTTCTTCGCAAGGTCGCTATATATCAGAAATCCAGGTCCCGCCTCACTACCTACCCGGTGCTCTCGAGAAATTTGGAAACTGTGAAGTTTTGAATATCCAGAGCTTGGTGTTGGCAATCACCAAATACGAAGCATGGAATGACCTAGAGTAGCATAATATTTGCCGTGATGGGTATTGCTTGCTACTAATTTCAGCCATACGATACAATAGAAATATTCCGGACTCGAACATGCCAGGTTTCTATCTCACCCCCTCCGCGCTTAGTGAACTAACGATGCTCATTTTCGTGAGTCTCATGGCTGGTACCCTGTGGAACCATGTACAGCGGGTTAGAATAGTTAAGGAAAGAAATCGTTGGCAGACGATTTATCTGGCAGGGGCTGTAACGGGGTTCGCAGTTTATTTCCTACTCTCGGTTTTAGACCAAATCCTTTATCCCAATCTGCGATTTTATTTCCTACCGCTGCATAGTATTGCAATTGCCGTTGGTTTGGTCGGTTTGATCCAGTTTGCTTACCGGTTCCCAACACATCCTGATCCCCTAAAACGCGAAACGCGGATCATATTCTGGCTGACTTTAGTATTACCTGGATGGGAAATTGGTTACGCAGTGTTCCGCTATGTGCAATTGGCCCAGGGTTGGGTGACCTACCGCCCTGCCGAGGCGGACTTTTTCGTCGCGGCTGAATTTGTATGGTTTTTTATCATCATACTCCGGCAGGTGGGGTATGGCGATGAACAGTCCCGGCCCCATCATGGTTCAGGGCAAAGATTATGGCGAAAACTCTGGCATCCAGCGGGTAACGCGGCTCGGGCGGCCCGGTCGCTGGTGCTGATTGCGCTGGTGCCGCTGGGGTTGATGGTCGTGATCATCCTGCGAAATGAATTTTTCCTGCCCAACTCCATTGCCCAGGTTTTGCTTTCACTGGGGCTGTTACTCGCTTTTTTGACTTTTGGCTTGGTTTACCTGAATTTTTTGCCGGAGCAAACTTCATTTATGGTCAAGTTGGTGGCGATCTCTCTGGTGATTGTCCTGGGTATCTCAGGCGCGGTGGGGCATCTCATCAGTCCGGCTTTCATCGCCGAATATCACAATCACCACTTTATTGCCGACCGCCAAACCCTGGTATTTACGCCCAACCACCAAGACGGGTACGATGTCAACGCGGTTCCGTTCCGCTTTGAGACCGATCTGGGGACGAATTTAGATTTCGAAAACACCTGGCTGTCGCTGGCATTCGATTTCCCCTATTACGATGAGATCTGGCGGCAGGCATATCTCTTGAGAGATGGTGGGATCAGTTTTGGGCAGGCCCTGGATTGGTATGATGCCGAATACCGCTATGGTTCCCTGCCGGTAATCTTCCCCTTGGTAGTGGATTTTGTCGAGGACAAGGCCCTGCTGGGCCCATCCAGCGGCTTTTTTGCCCACAATAC
>CAYVQU010000039.1:0-35724 GCA_964453155.1 uncultured Anaerolineales bacterium
ATTTATGGAAAAGGAATTGGCCCGCGCCGCGCGCGGCGGATATCTCGTCAGCCTGGTTATGATCGATATCGATCACTTCAAAACCGTCAACGATACTTACGGCCATAAAGCCGGAGACGAAATGCTCATTGCCCTTAGTGACTTGCTCCAAAGAGACACTCGCAAAGGAGATATCGTCTGCCGCTATGGGGGTGAAGAATTCATGGTGCTCATGTCCCACACCGATAGCAAGCTGGTCTACCATCGGGCGGAACAGTGGCGTACCCGTTTCGAGAATTTAAGGGTGCCCTACGAGGGAAATACGCTTAAAGCCACCCTATCTGCGGGGGTAGTAACTTTTCTGGGAAATACGGACTTAGATGCCGCAGTTAAAGCCGTAGATGAGGCCCTCTACCGATCCAAAGCTGCGGGGCGTAATACAGTAACCGTATCGGATCACTTTAAACCGTAGGCAATTACGGCGATGATGAACAGGATAGCTAAAAAGGAAAGCAGTATCCTACAGACCATCTTCAGCCTGTTTCCTTTGGCCACACCCCTCCCCAAAAAATCATCAAAATCAGGGCGACCACCCCAAAACTGAAGCCCAACCCAACAAAAGTAGGTGGCAACCCATAAGCGTCTCCAAAAACCCCAATTAGGGGGCCAACCGCGGCCAACATCAACCGGAAAACCAATGAATCCACCGACATAATTGTGGCCCGAACAGCACTGGGGGTTTGTTTCATGATCAACCGCTCCATCAGCGGGGCTTCACCGCGGTGGCAAATCCAGAGATGGCAAAAATCATTATCCCCCCAATCGAGTTGAAAAGACCTAGGGCAATAACACAAATCGTTACAATCAAGGGGGCAGTCCGCAGCCAATTCCATTCGCCAACGCGTTTCACAGTCCGATTGGCGTAGAGTGCGCCTAAAAATTGCAATCCCCGCATCCCAAAGGAAACGACTCCTAACACGGCCAGAGGGAGGCCGATGGCGAGGGCATGCGGCTGCATAAACGTTACCCGGAGTGTTGCCCCTAAAACCGGGAGCAAACTCGAATAAATCAACAAGTAGCGCAGATTGGGGAACTGCCGAATGGTATCAAAAGTGACTCGTAAGATTTGGCCATAACTGAAATTCTGACCGGTGGCCTGATCGGTTGCGCGCGGTGGCTCTTTGAGCGTCAGCACGATGAAACCTGCGGCCAAAAACATCAGTGCGGTGATTAAAAATGTCGCTACCAGACTGAACTCACCCACCACTCCGCCTAAAACACTGCTCAGAGCAATCGACATAAATGTTAGCGCCCACATTCGGCCCCGAAGTTTATCGTATTCGGCTTCCCGGCCTAAGGCCCGTAGAGTATCGTAAAACAAGGCTAGGTCCGCGCCGGAAATGAAGGTTATGCCAATCGCCCAAAGAGAGTTCGCCACCAAAACCAGAGGATAAACTGGAGCCAGCGCAAATCCCAAAACGGATACCGTCACAATGCCCAGTCCGATCAACTGAGATTGCTTCCGTCCCCAGGTATCGGCCACTGCGCCCGTTGGAACTTCGGTCAGCGCCATCGTCAGCCAAAAGGCCGAGTCGTTGAAGGTAACTTCCGTCAGGCTGAGATTAAACTTCCGCTGCAAATAGATCACCCACACGGGCAAAAAAAGCATAAAGTTATTTAGAACCTGATAGACAAAAAACTTGGGGATATTACTCTCGTAAGAGGGGGTCAAGAGTCTTTTGAAGGCAGTCATGGTTATTGGGGGAGATTTTATCATCTTGAAAATTTGCTCGTTAGTTGGTTGGATAGTTGACCGAGTTTTCAAACTATCCAACCAGCCAACCTACAAACTACCACCCTCTTGAGTTCACTAACATGTAATTTTCTCCCATCTCAAATCATCACAATTATGATATATATTACCAATATTATCCAATAGGAGAATTTTGAATGAGCTTTAAACTAACTTATGCCACCATGTTCGATCCCCCCGATGAATTACATGCCCGTTATGAGGCCGCGTTAGCCGAGTTGCGCGCCAACTTGGGCCAGAAATACGGCATGATCATTAATAACAAAGATCGGTTTGCCAAAAATCAATTTAAAAGTAAAAACCCGGCCAACACCGACCAAGTTCTAGGCTACTTCCAAACCGGTACTGCCGACGACGCCAATGAGGCTATCGCCGCGGCCCGTGCCGCTTTCCCATCCTGGAGCACACTACCCTATCAGGACCGCTTAGCGTATCTTTACAAAGTCGCCGACCTGATCGATGAGCGCGTCTACAACATCGCGGCGGCGATTTCACTCGAAGTCGGTAAAAATCGGATGGAAGCCCTGGGCGATATCGCCGAAACTGCAGACCTGATTCGCTATGCCTGTGATCAAGTTGCTGAGAATGATGGTTTTGTAGTTGAAATGGGCAGAGACCCCCTCAATGGTTACACCGCCACCAATGTCTCGATGCTTAAACCTTATGGGGTGTGGTTGGTCATCAGTCCCTTTAATTTCCCCGCAGCCCTGAGTGGTGGCCCGGTAGGTGCCGCGCTGGCCGCGGGTAACACTGTGGTACTCAAACCCGCCACCGATACCCCCTGGACCGTCCGCCTGCTGGCCGAATGCTTCCGCGATGCTGGGCTACCAGATGGTGTTTTCAATTTCGTCACTGGGCCGGGGCGCACTCTCGGCCAAGCTCTGATCGACAGTCCAGAGGTCGATGGGGTAACTTTCACCGGTTCCTACGATGTCGGGATGGGAATCTATCGTGACTTCGCCAACGGCAAATACGTCCGGCCCATTATTTTAGAGTTGGGCGGCAAAAATCCAGCCATCGTCTCCCGTAATGCAGATTTAGACCGGGCCGCGACCGGCATCGTCCGCTCTGCATTTGGGTTGCAAGGGCAAAAATGTTCGGCCTGTTCTCGGATTTATGTCGAAGAGCCGGTGTATGATGAATTGGTTGAAAAAATTCTCGCCAAAGTCGAAACACTCAAACTTGGAAATCCGACCGACAAAGATATCTATCTCGGCCCGGTTGCCAACAGTTGGGCCTACAAAGAATTCCAGGAATTCACTGCTGATCTAAAAAAATCAGGAACCGTCCTCTTTGGTGGCAAAACCCCCAGTAAGAACGGTTTCGAAAACGGCTATTTCTGTGAACCGACCCTGGTTGCCGATGTCCCCCTGGAGCATAAACTCTGGAAACAGGAAATGTTCCTGCCAATCTCGATGATCACCAAAGTCAAGAGCTTAGATGAAGCGATGGAACTCGCCAATGATGTCGACTATGGCCTGACTGCCGGATTCTACGGCTCCAAAGAAGAAACGAAATGGTTCTTTGCCAACATCGAGGCCGGGGTTACCTACGCTAACCGCCCGCAGGGTGCCACCACCGGCGCCTGGCCCGGTTTCCAACCCTTTGGCGGTTGGAAAGGTTCCGGCTCCAGCGGCAAAAACGCCGGCGGCCAATACTACGTCCAACTTTACATGCACGAACAGATCCACACCTTAATCGACTGATCAAATATAAACCACGAAGAACACAAAAAAGCACAAAGTTGTTCTTCGTGTCCTTGGTGGTTAGTATCTTCCCTTGATGTTGGGATGATTTCTATCCTCACAAAAACGGGAGCATCCACATTGCTGGCTGCTCCCGTTTCGGTTATCATTCCAGCATGGCCAGACAAGTCGGCATATTTTTCGTCCTGGTGGGATTTTTTCTATTGGTTATTTTTGGAGTCGCTGAAGATAAAGGCGAGACCGTCAATTTCTTTTGTTACGGCGCCCCGCTGATGCTCCTCGGCATTGTTTTGTGGTGGCGCAATCGCGTTGCAGCCACACCAGCCGAACGATTTCGATCTTACCGCCGCTGGCGGTCTAAAGGTAAAAATTAATGGTGGTTTGTTCGTTGGATAGTTTGTCCACTAACCACCGAACAAACTGGCAAACTAACCCAGTCTTCCGAGTAACTTATGACCAAATTAACTTCATTGCAAGCAGCCATCGCCGAAAACGTTCGGGATGGCGACATCGTCTATGCCGCCGGGTTCACCCATATGATCCCGTTTGCCGCCGGACATGAAATTATCCGTCAAGGGATCAAGGACCTGACCCTGGCGCGGGCTACCCCTGACCTGATTTCTGATCAGATCATCGCGGCGGGGCTGGCAAAGAAAGTGATCTTCTCCTATATGGGGAATCCCGGGGTGGGGTCGCTGCGCGCCGCCCGGGCTGCCATCCAAAATGGCACCCTGGAATGGGAGGAATATTCCCACTTCGGGATGATCTCGCGCCTGCAGGCCGGCGCCACCGGTCTGCCTTTCATGCCGATGAATCCCACCGCCGCTGGTGACTTGGAAAACGCCAACCCGCAATACCAGACTGTGACCGATCCCTACTCCGGGACCGAAGTCCCCGTCGTTCCCGCCCTGAACCCCAATGTGGCCATCGTCCACGTCCAGCGCGCCAACACCAACGGGAACGCCCACATTTGGGGCATCATCGGCGAGCAGAAAGAAGCGGCCTTCGCCGCCGACCGTGTCATCTTGACCGCTGAAGAGATCGTGGACGAAGCCGTCATCCGCTCTGATCCCAACCGGACCCTGATCCCCGGTTTCATCATCGACGCGGTTTGCCACGTCCCCCACTGCGCTCATCCCTCCTACACCCAGGGCTACTACGACCGCGACAACGCCTTCTACCTCGAATGGGACAAAATCTCCGCCGACCCCGATCTCCTCACAGCCTGGCTCGACGAATGGGTCTATGGCGTCGCCGATCGGGACGAATATTGGGCAAAACTTGGCGACGAGGTACATGAACGCCTCAAAGTTGACAGCCGTCCCTCGGTACCGGTTGAGTTCGGAAATTATTAGGGGTGAAAGGACAAAGGTGAAGGGTTAGGGATGGCTGGTTATCGCGAGTTGATTTTTTATCAGAAGGCGCGGGAAGTTGTTAAAGGAATAAATGCTTTGATAAAACAATGGCCGCGGTCGATGCAGGCCCAAGAGATTGGCCGGCAATTGTTTCGGGCTGCGACTTCAGTTGGTGCTAATATCGCCGAAGGTCATGGTCGCCACCAGGGGCGCGAATATGTACATTATCTGATTATCTCGCAAGGATCAGCAAACGAAGTCGATCATTGGCTCAACACCGCGTTTGATTGTAACCTTGGCGATGAAACCAAAATCCAAAAACTGATTGCGCTCAACACCGAAGTCACCAAAATGCTCGCTGGTACCATCCGCACCCGAAAATCCCGCCAAACCAAAAGATCAACTCGCGAAGACTCTCCCCCCTACTCCCCTGCCCCTTCACCCTTCTCCCCTCTAGAGGAATCCAATGACTAACTACTCATCCTCCGAACTACTCACCATCAACGCTGCCCGGTTACTCCGGGATGGCGATGTCGTTTTTGTTGGGGTCGGGCTGCCGAATCTGGCCTGCAACTTGGCCCGGAACACCCATGCCCCCAACCTAGTTATGATCTACGAAGCCGGGGTGATTGGAGCCCAACCCTCCCGGCTGCCGCTCTCGATTGGGGATCCGACCCTGGTCAGCGGGGCGACTTCGGTGTGCAGCATGTACGATATTTTTGCCTTTTATCTCCAGCGCGGCAATGTCGATGTTGGTTTTTTGGGCGGGGCCCAGATCGACCGGTTCTGCAATATCAACGCTACCGTCATCGGCGATTACGCCGCACCCAAAGTCCGGTTGCCGGGTTCCGGCGGCTCGATGGAAATAGCGGCCTGGGCCAATCGCTGCTATATCATCACCCCGCATCAGAAACGCCGCTTTCCCGAGAAGGTCCACTTCCGCACCTCGGCCGGATTCCTGGACGGCAAAGCCGAACGCGAGGCGGCAAACTTACGCGGTAGCGGCCCCCAGGGTGTGGTCACCGACCTGGGGATTATGGAACCCGACGAGAACGGTGAACTCACTCTCGTCGCTCTCCACCCGGGCAAAACCGTCGAGCAGGTCATAGATAACACTGGCTGGGATCTCAAAGTGGCCGCCAATCTTCGGGAAACCGAACCACCCACGGATGAAGAACTCCGCATCCTACGGGATGAGTTAGACCCGAACCGGATTTATCTAAAGTAAACAATGATCGGTAGGCAGTAATCAGTGCCATTCACTATTTACTGATGACTGCTAACGGATTACTGGCCCCATCATGAACATTCTCCGCAAAATCTTCATCTCCCCTGCCGAACCCCGCCTGCGAGCTGGTTGGCGGCTGGTCCTCCAAACGATTTGGATGGTCATTCTGGTTATCTGTGTCATGCTCCCGATTGGTTTTCTTAACGGGGGTAATTTTGATGGCGGGGATATGATCTGGATGCAGATTCTGCAATTATTCGCCTTTACCTTGTCCATCTTCTTGGCGCGCCGGTTTTTGGATCGCCGTTCGTTTGTCAGCCTGGGATTGAAACTCGACCGCTTTGTCTGGCGCGACCTGCTAGTAGGGATCGGGATCACCTTTGTCATGATGGGGTTGATTTTCGCAATTGAATTGGCTCTGGGTTGGCTGACCATTGACGCTCTGGCCTGGCAGGTTGACCCAGTAGGGACCGTCCTTGGGCAAATGACCTTGGTCTTCATCGGTTTCGTCCTGGTCGGCTGGAATGAGGAACTTCTAAGTCGCGGCTATCACCTCCAAACCCTGATCAGCGGCACCAATGTCTTTTGGGGCGTGTTCCTATCCTCGGCCGTATTCGGCGTACTCCACCTGGGGAACCCCAATGCCACCTGGGTCAGCGCAGTCGGCATCCTGTTCGCGGGGATATTCCTGGCCTACGGCTATCTGCGCACCCGCCAACTCTGGCTGCCCATCGGCCTGCATATTGGTTGGAATTTCTTCGAGGGGGCGGTCTTTGGCTTCCCCGTCAGCGGCACAGACACCTATCGCCTCATCCGCAGCACCGTTACTGGTCCAATTGCCTGGACTGGGGGTCCGTTTGGCCCCGAAGCCGGGTTGATCATGATCCCGGCCTTCATCGTAGGGTTTGTTTTAATCTATGCTTACTCGCAGAATAGACAGGGGGATGAAGATAATGTTCAAGAGGGGACGGAACACACCAACTGATTCACAAATTGAGATTTAGAATCGGGCCATGAAAACACCGCGTGCCCGGGATTTAGGGTGGTTGCCGCCCTCCTTATTGGATCCTGGGCCTAACAATGCTCTCACCGATGTCCCTGGCGTTTTAGTTGGCCATTGCACCTTAATCGAGGGGGATTCTGGCCCCCTGCAAGTCGGGCACGGCCCGGTTCGCACCGGGGTAACGGTCATTCGGCCGCATACGGGCAATCTTTTCACGCAGCCGGTCCCCGCGGCCGTACATGTGCTCAATGGCTTTGGAAAAACCGTGGGTTTAGAGCAAATCCGCGAGTTGGGCCGCCTCGAAACCCCCATCCTGCTAACAAACACCCTCAACACCTGGCGCGGCGCAGATGTCCTCCTCGATTGGATGCTACGCGAAAATCCCACAATCGGTATCGCCACTGGATCATTAAATCCAGTCGTCGGAGAATGCAACGACGGCTGGCTCAACGACATTCAGGGCCGCCACGTCACCGCCGAACATGTTTTCGCAGCGTTAGATGGGGCGACTAACGGTCCGATTCCCGAAGGCAACGTCGGCGCAGGGACAGGCACCCGCTGCTACGGCTTCAAAGGTGGGATTGGCACCGCCAGTCGGGTGCTGCCCTGCGAGAAGGGTAGTTTTACCGTCGGCGCACTGCTGCAAACTAATTTTGGAACGAGCGAGCAACTGATCATTCGGGGTCAGGCGGTAGGCTTAAGGATTCAGATGGAGCAGGGGAGTAAGGGGATAGGGGAGAGTGAAGACGGCTCTTGCATGCTGATCATTGCGACCGATGCCCCCTTGAGTGCCCGACAGTTGGGGCGGCTGGCACGGCGAGCTCCATTGGGGTTAGCCCGGACCGGGTTTACGTCCAACTCAGGGAGTGGAGATTATGTGATCGCGTTTTCGAGTTATCACTGTCGGAATGATGAGAAACGGATTACACAACCAGTAGTGCGGTTGGTGAATGAAGGGAAAACATTGAGCTCACTCTTTCAAGGTGTTGTAGAAGCCGTTGAAGAAGCGGTGCTCAACTCTCTTGCCACCGCGAAGATGATGGCTGGGCGCGATGGGCATATGGCGGATTCCATTCCAATTGATCTAATTCAGACTTGGCTCCGACCGGCTTTGGACATTAAAACCACGAAGGACACAAAGAAACACTAAGAAAAAACTTGGTGTAATTTTGTGTCCTTCGTGTACTTTGTGGTGAAAAAAAATGACATTCTTACTAGCATTACTTCCTATCGCAATCATCCTTGGCCTGATGGTCGGCTTCCGCTGGGGGGCATCGCGGGCTGGGGCGGCCGGGTATTTGACGGCTCTGGTCATCGCTATTGGGGCCTTCGGAGCTGGACCGCAGTTGTTGGCGGTAGCCCATGGCAAGGCCCTGCTGCTAACCATCGATGTGTTGTTCATCATCTGGATGGCTTTTTTACTCTTCAGAGTGGCAGATGAAGCTGGAGCCATCAAAACGATCGGGCAGGCTCTCCCGCATTTGACCGCCGACAAGGGCATGCAGGCCCTGATCATCGGTTGGGCCTTTGCCTCCTTCCTGCAAGGGGTCGGCGGTTTTGGAGTCCCGGTGGCCGTGATCGCACCGATCATGGTGGGATTGGGATTCACGCCGCTCTCAGCGGTGGTAATTCCTTCCATCGGCCACTCTTGGGCGGTGACCTTTGGGTCGTTGGGGTCTTCGTTCAATGCCATGATGGCCGCTACCGGACTCCCCCAAGAAATTCTCGGTGCCCCCGCGGCCATTTTCTTGGGAACCGCGGGACTAGGGGTTGGCCTGATGGTGGCGCATGCCGCAGGCGGGTGGAACGCGGTCAAACGACTGCTGTGGCCCGCGCTGATCTTGGGGGTTGTGATGGCGACGGCTCAATTCCTGGGGGTGATGGCTGGGTTATGGAATATCGGTGCATTCTTGGGAGGGTTGGCCGGATTGTTGGTCGGTTTTCCGCTAGCACGGCGCTATCGCGGCAAGGTACAGGAAACCGGAAAACTGGATACGAAAAAATTGTTGGTAGCCCTCTCCGGGTACGCGGGATTGGTGGCAATTACTTTGGGTATTCAGTTAATTCCGGCGGTGCGGGCAGCCCTCGGACAAGTCGTTTTTACCTTGCAATTTCCCGAAGTTTCGACTGCATCAGGCTACATCACCGCGGCGGGGGCGGGTCGCAAAATCCCTATTTTCCGGCACGCGGGCGCGATTTTGTTGTACTCATCCATCCTGGCTTTCTTCATCTATAAGCGGGCCGGATGGTATCAGAATGGGGCCGCGGCAACCATCATCAGCGGCACCATCAAAAAAGTGATGTCCTCCAGCGTTGGGATCGCCTCGATGGTGGCGATGGCCGTCGTCATGCAGCACACCGGGATGACCGAAACCCTGGCCCGCGGCCTGGCCGAAGGGATGGGCGCCCTGTTCCCTCTGATCTCACCCTGGATTGGAGCCTTGGGCGCCTTCATGACCGGCAGCAACACCAATTCCAATGTGGTCTTCGCCGCCCTCCAAATGCGGACGGCGGAATTATTGGGTTACGCGGTGGCAATCATTTTGGCCGCCCAGACCTCGGGCGGGGCCTTGGGCTCCGTCATCGCCCCCACCAAAGTCGTCGTCGGTGCCAGTACTGGTGGAATGGAGGGCCGCGAGGGCGAAGTCATGCGCAAACTGCTGGTGTACACGGGGGTGTCGGTGTTGTTGATGTCGGTTTTGGCGATGATCGGGATTTGGGTGATGTAGGATTAATTTGAAACCGCTAATCTCGCGAATTTCCGCTAATGTTTTTGCCTATTCGTGAAGATTAGCGTAATTCGCGGTTAAATGTATGAAACTTATTGATCTCAGCCACACGATTGTCCCCGATATGCCCCTATTCAGTCCGGCAGCGCCGAAGCCTGAGATTCAGCCTTGGTTGAGCCATACCCAAGCGGCAGAATCAGGGAATTATACCGGGTGCACGTGCGAGATTTCGGAAGTGCGGTTTCTGACAAGTATCGGGACTTACCTCGACAGCCCGTATCATTTTCATCCTGAAAAAGGCGCGATTGAATCGCTTGATTTGACCCAACTGGTCTTGCCGGGGATCGTGATCGATTGCACTACTGCAAAAGCTAAGCAGCCCATTGGGCCGGAAGTTTTATCTGGCATAGATATCTCTAGCAAAGCTGTATTATTCCATACCGGGTGGAGCCGATATTGGGGTCAACCTGAATATTTCGAATTTCCGTTTCTGACAAAGGCCACCGCCGAGACCCTCCGAGAGGGCAGCGCCAAACTCGCCGGGGTCGATTTCCTCGTCATCGATGATACGACTGACCCCCAGCGTCCGGTCCATGTCACCCTGCTCAAAAATGATATATTAATCGTGGAGAATTTAACCAACCTGCAGGCCCTGCCCACAACGCGATTTACCTTTCACGCCGTCCCCGTTAAGCTGGCCGGCGCAGCCGCTTTTCCTGTAAGAGCGTATGCAATGATTGAATAGGACACAGAAATCGCTTCACAAAAGCAGAAAAACGCAAATCAAGAATTAAAAATCTGCGGCATCAGCGTTCATCTGCGTCCCAATGGAGAAAACAATGACTACTGAAAACTCCCTCACCAAAATGCGCCGGAAAGACCGGGCTCAAAATGATACCTGGATTCGCGCTTTCTTGAAATCTGCCGAAGTCGGCACAATGGCAACTGCGGTTGATGGCCAGCCCTTCTTGGTATCCCGCAACTATGCTTACGATGAGTCGGCGCACTGCATTTACATGCACGGCGCCCGCAAAGGCCGGACGATTGACAACCTCCTGGTCAACAATAAGATCTGTTTCAGCGTTCAAGAGGCCGGACGATTGCTCCCCGCCGACGAAGCATTGGAATTTAGCACCGAATTTTCTGGGGTTATCATTTTTGGCCGCGCCGCCATTGTCGCCGATGAAACCGAAGCCACGCACGGCCTAAAACTGCTCATGGATAAATACGCCCCTCACCTGGAATATGGCGTTGATTATGAAGTAGTCACCCCCGAAGGCCTTAAAATCACGACCGTACTCCGTATCGATATTGATGAATGGAGCGGGAAGGCCAAAGCCGTTGATGCTGATTTTCCGGGCGCGTATTATTACAAAGGTGTATTGGGTGGCGGGTTGTGAGGTGAGGGAAGTTTCCTTCACCCGCTATGCTCAGCTCATAACAACCTGAAAGGTTTATAATGATCACCTGGCTCCGACAAAACAAATTCCGCGCTCACACGATATCCTTCGTCCTCATGATCCTGACCGCTATCGGCATGTATCTGGTTAGTTCAGGGGGGAGTTCCGGGGTAATTGGGATTCTCTTGAGTGTTTTTATACTTGGAAATCTCATCGCGATGGTTGTGAAGTAGAGATATTGATCCGGTTTAAGGTGACAGTCACATTTATGCAATCGAAGATTGCCAGTGACTGTCACCTTTTGGATATTATTTGCGAGCCCCCGTAATGTAATCCAAGACGTCTTTGGCCGAATAGCTGCGACGGCCAGGCTTGAAGAATTTCCCAATCGAGGGCAAACCTTTTCCGGAAGTGACTAAAGGCTGCTCGACGAAGCCATCGGCCCGCTGTTGGGGATATCCGGCGCTGGCAGACAGATTGTTGCATAAGCACCCTTTCCCATCTAGATCATCCGGATCACCGCCCTTTTTTACATATTGATCCTCGGGTTCCGCCGCACAACGAAAACCGATTTTGCCATCTTCACGTTTATAGGGTTCGCGCAGTAACCCAACATCACAGAGGCGCACCCGCTGATCGTAAACTTCCGAGTCCGACATGGTGCCATCCATTTGGACCACCTTGAAGGGGTAACCAGTGGGGGAAACATGGGGGTCGGTAAGGACTTCGGCTTCCTCCGCAACCACTTTTGCGATGACGCGGCGTTTGGTCTCCGCATCCATTCCCGATTCGTCACAAAAGGCAAAGGGGGTTCCCACCTGAACACCAGCCGCGCCCGCGGCTTGGGCCGCTTTTAATTTCTCAGGCTCCTCATAGCCGCCAGCTAACCAGAAGGGTAATCCCAATTGTCTGATTTTCTCCACATCGGGTGAATCTTTCGGGCCAAAAATGGGCTCACCATTTTCGTCCAACCGCATGGCACCGCGCGGGGGCGCATTATGACCACCAGCAATATGGCCCTCGACAATGAACCCATTCACTTTACCGGTTGACCGGCGGATCAGCGATTTCGCCAGCACCACCGAAGAAATAATGGGCAAGAAATTCGGGCGGGGCAACTGCTGAATTTTTTCTTTGACACCCTCAAAAATGGCCTGGGGATCAAAATTTACCTGGAATTTATCGGCGGGCGTACTCCCTTTGACATCCACCCGATAATCAACTTTGCCATGTTGGGTGAGATTATCCAATATCCCCGGAACTTGGATCGGGATTCCGGCTCCCATGATCACATAATCCACCCCGGCCAGCATCGCGCCATACAACGAAGCCATCGTAGGCATTTGGATTTTCTCTAACAAGTTCAGGCCGACCGGATTTTCATGCCCTTCTTTCGCCAGAAAGACCTCGACAAAATTGGCAATCACGGTTAATTCAGTCAGTGCTTTCGACGGTTTGAGGGACCACATTGGCGGACGTTTGTAAGGGTTTTTCGGCCCATCCGATTTCGGTACAAAATAGGTTTTCAATATCCGCTGAACGGGTTCTTGGAAAGGGAAATTACTGAGTGCGCGGCGCACGTGACCGCCGATATCCCCGTCCATCAATCGGGCCACCATCACCAGGTGAATCCCGGTCCCCGAAACAACGCCCAATTGCCCCTGCATGGACACCGTCCGAGCCAGATTCCAATCCGAAATTGCCACCCCCATACCACCTTGAATAATTTCAAATAGTTTCATGTGATTTGGCACCCTGTGCCATTTCTCCTTTGCAGATTTTAACTCTTGGTTCCACACCAAATAAGTCCCCATCTGGGGATAAGTACAAGCCAACTCTATCGCGCATTGGGGGGACTGAACACCTGATTAGCGTCAGGCTGGGGGGTGTCAAGTGTCAAGTCAAAGAACGTTACAAATTCTTGAACATATTGAACCCTGGGCATCGAATGGCGTTACGATTTAGGCTTTATCTGGGGAATTAATCCTGGTAAATTTAGCGAAGGTAGTAGTTAAAAAGGGGTGATGAGGCCATGAAAAAGGGTTAGTCGCCTCTACTCCTTCTCCTGCCACCCTACGCCCCTAGTCCCTATTTCTTCTCCATCAAAAGTCTTAACCAAATTTCCCCGCAGCGACCGATGCGAAGCGCCGCGTATACGCGTACACTAAGGATACCCTAACCAAATCCCGTTATCATTGCAGTAGTACTGAATACTGATAACCGGCAACACGAACCGGAGTTACGCATGAAAACTCAAAAATCTTACTTATTACTGGTAACAACCCTGCTTCTGCTGGTCTCGCTAGCCTGTCGGACACTGATCCCGGAGGTAAATTCGGGGGAGGCGTTGGGGATTCAGCAGCAGGTACAAGCAGAGCCGCAGGAACTCGAAAACACCCCAAATAGCGAGGTACTAGCGGAGATTGAAGAGACGACAGAACCTGAGAAACGAGCAGAACCGGATGAGGCTAATGATAGCGAAGAACCAGAAAAAGTAGTCCCCCCACCTCAAAAATATGACGATGAAGATGAACCGGAAATTTTCGAGATCCCGGAGATGAGCGGCAAGGAAGAAACCCTCGACACCGAGCATTTTCGCATTCATTACACCCGAAAAGGGAAAGACAAAGTTCCGAATATGAACTACGTCAACATGGTCGCCGAGATCATGGAGCACGTTTATCAAGTCGAAATCGAGCAAATGGGTTGGCCCGCGCCACCCCCTGATAACGGCTTCGGCGGCGATGACCGCTATGACGTTTACCTGCTCAACATTTTTGAAGATGGAACCGCCGGGTTTGCCGATGGCGGCTTCCCTGAAACCCTGGTAGGCGACAACCCTAACACCCCTGGAGTCGAAACTCGCTCACATTACTCCTACCTGGCCCTCGATAACGACTACACTGAACTAGAAGATTACGGCGGCGAGAGCGAATCGGTCACCGCTGTGCTGCAATCAACCGCGGCCCATGAGTTCAAGCACGCCATCCAATTTGGGATGGACGGCGAGGAACCCCTTGAATGGCTCTGGGAAGCTACTGCCACCTGGATCCAGGGGCAAGTTTATCCCCATGTTCGGGATGCCGACGAAGACCTGCTGGCCGTCGTCAAATCACCCGATACCTGCCAGGCCGCTTACGGCGGTGAAACCCGGGTTGAGGATGAGAACCACTGGTACGGTCTGTGGATTTTCCTCCAATATATTTCTGAGACTTACGGCCCCGAAACGGTGCGCTCGATTTGGGAAAATGCCCAGGAGTTGGACGGTTATGAGGCCTTGGAAGTCGCGCTGTTTGATGCCGGAACCACGCTGGACGCGACCTTCCGCGAATTCACTCTGGCCCTGCTGACCCGTGACTTCGAGCGGGGGGCCGAGTTCCCCACCGTCCGTTTAGAGGGGGCGGCCTCGACAGCGTCGGTCTTCACCCCACAGGATGGCGTCGGTCAACTGGCCGCCGATTATGTCGAAATCCAGGCCCGCGGCCCGGTGGCAATCCGCCTCGATGCCGAGTATCTCGCCGGGCTGGTCATCGGCCTCCGCAACGGCGAAATGTCGATCTTCGATATGGTCAACAACCAGGCCGTCATCAACGCTGCGGACTTCGACCACGTCTACCTGATCAGCTTAAACTACGAGCGGGCCGAAACTGAATACGACTGCGAATTCACCCCCTACACCGTCACCGTCGAAGCCACCAACCAACCCGCCAACCCGCCAACCAACATACTCGCGGCCCCCAACTTCTCCCCACCCGAGGTCGAAGAACTCCTCGACCCTGACGAGTACTGGGGCGAAGGTTGGGATGAAGGGCACGGCACCTCCATTGAGGCCCCCGCCGAATTGATTCCCAGCTACCTCCCCGCTGGATACGAGATCGCCGACAGTTACGAAGTTGACCGGGACTATTTCGAGGACGACGCAGATTGGTACCTGCCCGGCGACGGTCCCGGCATCGTGATTGATTTCTGGGGGCCGGGAGAGAACGATTTCTTCGCCATCACCGCCAGCGACAGCCCCTACCAAACCCTGAACGCCTATCTCAATGCGATGGACTACGAACCCTACGATGACGAACTGCAAACCATCGCCGGTATCCCCGCTCTGGTCGAAGATTGGAGCGAACCAGGCGATCCATACAGCGCTGTCACCCTAATTTTCGACAACCAATTCATCGTCATCGACGGCACTCTGGCAGCGGCTGAAATGGTCAAAATCACCGCCAGTCTGGTCCCATAACCCCCTCGGTAGGGGCGGGTCTGAGACCCGTCCCTACACCACCCGCAACCCACAACTCACAATCCTTAACCAATCCCAATTGGAGGTCTATCATGGCGCCTAAAATCGCTATTCTCTTCGTGATCCTGTCCATCTTTTTGCTGCCGATCGCCGTTCAAGCCAACCCCCCAGCACCCGGCGATACCAACCAACCGACTATTATTGGCGGCACCGAGGCAGAACCTGGAGCCTGGCCCTGGATGGCGGCCCTGGTAACCGCCTCGGAGCCGGACGCCTATTGGGGCCAATTCTGCGGGGGCGCGCTGATCCGGCCGCAATGGGTGCTGACCGCCGCCCATTGCACCGAAAACAAGACTGCGGCCGATATCCACGTCGTCTTGGGGCGGCACAAACTCAGCTCAGCAACGGGCGAACGGATCGCGGTCGATCAAATTGTCAACCACCCCGACTACGAGTCCAACACGCTGGATGCCGATATCGCCTTGCTCCACCTGGAAGCACCCGCCAGCCAGACGCCCATTTGGGTGGTTGGTTCCGCGGATGCCGCCCTTTTCGATCCTGGCACCCTGGCCACCGTCACCGGGTGGGGTCTGACTTCGTCCAATGGCAACGATTATCCAGACGCACTCCGCCAGGTTTCGGTCCCAATCATCTCGAACACGACCTGCAATCAAAGTTATGGCGGTGACATCACGGCCAATATGCTTTGCGCCGGTTATCCCCAGGGTGGTCAGGACTCGTGCTCCGGTGACAGCGGTGGCCCCCTGGTGGTGCCCGATGCATCTGGGGCCGGCTGGCTGCAAGCCGGCGTCGTCAGTTGGGGCGAAGGGTGTGCCGAACCCGACTATTATGGGGTCTACGCCCGGGTTGAAGTATTCAAAACCTGGATCGTCTCCTACACCGGCGAACCCCAACCCGCGCCAAAGACCTTCCAGGTATTCATCCCTTTGGTCATCCGGTGATGAGATATACTACTTCTAAGCGGAGTAAGCATTCAGAGCGGAGGCCCGATGCTTTTCAGGACGCAGTCGAAGAAGTTTGCGTAGCGAATTACACCTTTCGACTACATTCCACAAAAAAGCGTGGAAATCCGCTCAAGATGCTTGAGTGAACCATTTAAAAATGAAATTCCCAAATTTTGAAATGAAAAATAGCCCGACTACCCTTCAGAAACAATTGGAACGCTCCCATCTATATGTAACGATCCTATCGGTTTTGATCCTGGAATTGCTGCTGGTGGCCGGATACCTGATTTACCTCCAGACAGATTTGGTCGCCAGTTGGGCCGGGGAGCAAGCCGCTTATATCGCCGAGGATATTATTTGGGTTTTAGAGGGGGATTCCCTGACCCCAAGTTTGGCCCAAGATTTCATTGCGGGTTCAGGACAGGTCCCGATGCTGGATGAAAGTGATGAGCTAGAGATCCACTCGGATGATATCGATCTACTCATCATCTTTACCCCAGATTGGCAGGTACTGGCCAGCAACGACCACCGCAATTTCTATCCTGGTGATCAGTACGCCCCCGATCGACTCCCGGGCTTCACTGGAAAAATATTTTGGTGGAATTCTGCCCTCACCCCTGATTCAGATGGCTGGGTATCAGCCTATGCCGCTGAGAGAGACTACCATTACGGGGTTGCCAGTATCATAGATGATGATCTTGAGGTCATTGGGCATGTCTATTATCGTGCCGCGTATATCGCGGCCCCATTCTCATCGGGAGAGACATTCGCGGCTTTTGTCATCGTTTTGCTCGGGTCGGCAGGGGTGGCAACCCTGGCTTCCAGTCTGGCGGGACGGCGGCTGGCACGCGGCGTCAGTCACCGGTTGGACCAGCTCCGGGTGACTAGCGCGGCTTTGGCCGCCGGCGATTTAGACCAGCGGGTGGACCTGAAAGGTGAAGACGAGTTTGCTCAATTAGGCGCTCAATTCAATCATATGGCCGATCAAATCGGCGAACAACTACGGCAACTGCGCGATCTGGCCGACCATAACGCCCTGCTCGCTGAGGAAGCACACGCCCTGGCCACCGTCGAAGAACGCAATCGGCTGGCCCGTGAACTGCATGATGCCGTCAAGCAACAAATTTTTGGACTGAGTTTGACCGCGGGCTCCATTCGGGGGTTGATCGGCAAAGATGTCGAGTTAGCTACCGAACGAATTCACCAACTTGAAACCCAGGCCCGTGACGTCCATCAGGAGATGGATGCCATTATCCAACAACTGCGGCCCGCGTCACTAGGTGATCGGGGCTTAGCAGCGGCACTCGAAAATTTAACCCGCAAATGGGAAGATCAAACTCAAATTCCGGTGAATTTAAGGCTATCTGGAGCTCGCGAACTCCCTCTGTCAATCGAGCAGGCTCTTTTTCGCATTACCCAGGAAGCCCTCAACAATGTTCACCAACACGCCAACGCCGAGCAGGTTGACATTCGGCTGGCCTTTGAACTCACCGAAGTTCACCTGCAAATTGAAGATGATGGCCAGGGATTTGACCCCGAGGCACCGCGGTCAGCAAAGTCATTAGGGCTGCGGAGTATGACGGAACGCGCGGCGGAAATTGGTGGAGGGTTGCGGGTTGAGAGTTCGGAGGGGCGCGGTACGCTAATAGTGGTACAGGTTCCACTCTAGAGTTTATGGGAAAGTTATTACCAGTCCAATCAAGTGTAGTACCTGTGCAGGCAGGTAACCATCTTCAGGAGTAGATTCCCGCTAAAAGCATGCGGTAATGACATCATTTTGGGAGATTTCGAGATGATACGATCAGAATGGCTAAAACAAATGCGACGGAAAACACAAGCGCTGTACGATCGGTTTGCACCGTTGTATTGGGTGAAGTACGGACTTCAACCGGATGAAACCCATCAAACATTTCTCCAAACTTTTTTGGAAAAGGTTCCCCCAAACAGCAGTCTGCTTTCGGCCGGGTGCGGGGCGGGACGTTATGATGGGATATTGTCTGATGCGGGTCACAGTGTTCTCGGTATTGATCTGTCGGCCGGCATGTTAGCGCGGGCCAGAGAGAAATTTCCCCAAATTCGGTATGAACAGATAGGGGTGCAAGAGATGGATTTCTACCATGAGTTTGACGGTGCGATCTGCATCGATGCCCTGGAGCACGTTTTTCCTGAAGATTGGCCCGTGATTGTGAAAGGATTCGCAGCCGCCCTGAAACCAGAGGGAGTACTGTATTTCACTCTGGACGTGTCAGCCACCGACTGGCTCCAAGCAGCCTATGAGCAAGGCCAGGCCAAAGGATTACCAATCGTTTTTGGCGAAGTGGCAGCCGAGGT
Organism: uncultured Anaerolineales bacterium; assembly: GCA_964453155.1. Taxonomy (GTDB): domain Bacteria; phylum Chloroflexota; class Anaerolineae; order Anaerolineales; family UBA11858; genus CAYVQU01. Next base: position 18,747 of record CAYVQU010000039.1, read on the forward strand.
GGCTGAAGCCTATAAAAAAGTGATGTCCCTGCCTATTGATGAAGTCCCAGACGAGTTAAGCGACAAGGCCGTCTACCATTATTACCCGTCGGTAGCGCAGGTTAAGCGCTGGCTCGATCAAGGAGGGTTTGTGATCGAAGCCAAGGGAGAAGGGAAATGGTACCAACACTTCGTGGTGAGAAAGAATAGGTGACAGTCACCTATTCTGAATTCTGTGATTTAATGGGGCGAATTTCAACTTATACTGGAGTCAAACCATGCTCGTTATCCTGAGACCCAATACCGATGAGAATTCTCGCCATTTTAAGAAAACCTGGAATCATCTCAGCAACCTGCCCAATGTGCAACTCAAAAAACATATGGTTAAGGGGCAGCAACAGCAGCTTACGGAAATTTACCTGATTGGCGATACTGTCCACGTAGACCGCGATCAAATTGCAGCATTACCGGGGGTCGAACGGGTGGTTCGCATCTCTGAGAGCTACCGGATTTTGGGACGGCATCATGATAATAAGCGGGCAGTCGGGTTCGATTACAACGGGATCCATTTTAGTCAGGATAATCTCAACATCTTTGCTGGACTATGCGCGGTCGATTCGCGCGAACATAGCGAAATGATGATGAAAGCGCTCCAGGAAAATGGGCAGCAGTGCACCCGGATGGGGGCCTACAAACCACGCACGAATCCCTATTCATTCCAGGGGCACGGCCAAAGTTGCCTGTCTTACATTTTTGAGTTGGCGGGTAAATACGACATCAAAGTCATCGCGATGGAAATCACCCATGAACGCCAAATCGAAGAAATCGCCGCTTGCCTGGAAAAAACGGGGCAACCCACTGGGGTCATATTGCAAGTTGGAACCCGCAACATCCAAAACTTCGAACTGCTCAAGAACATCGGCCGCCAGCAGGAATTTCCAGTACTGCTCAAGCGCGGCTTTGGCATCACCTTGAGCGAATCGCTGAATGCGGCCGAATATCTGGCTACCGAAGGAAACGCAAATGTGATATTCTGTTTACGTGGCATGAAAACCGAGCTGAGCAAACCCCATCGCAACTTTGTCGATTTTGTCCATGTTCCGGTGATCAAGCGGTTGACCCGCATGCCTGTCTGTATTGACCCCTCCCACTCCGTGGGTGCCCGCGAGCGAGATCCAGATGGCATGTTAGAAATTTTCCACGCCACCGCCCAAGGCATCATCGCCGGAGCCAATATGGTCTTGGTCGATTTTCATCCTGTGCCGCGTAAAGCATTGGTAGATGGTCCCCAAGCTCTGTATTTGGATGAATTGCCGGTATTTTTAGAAGATATCCGCATCACCCGTGAGGCTTATCAGAAACGACGACAATTAAAATTGGTGAGAAGATAATTTTAATTTCTCGGCGATTGAAATCGCGGCAGCAGCCACAAAACTTGCGCGAGTTAGAATCAGACGCCGCAGGGCAACTTCGCAAGAGTCGCGGTGACTTTAGTCGCCGGATCGTTAGAAAGATGAACAGGAGTCCCCAATGATCAACAAAACTCCGCAACGCGCTCGCGAACTGTTCCGTGACGGCGGCTTTTATTGAGCTGAGAGCGTCCTTTTGGCAGTTGCCGAATCTCAAGGAATAGAATCTGACCTGCTCCCCATGATCGCGACCGGTTTTTGCAGCGGGATGGCCCGCACCGGCGGTTTTTGCGGGGCCTTGAGCGGCGCCATCATGGGTTTAGGATTGTTGTCCGGTCGCAGTGCACCGCATGGGTCCGTCGAAGAAAATTACGAAAAAGTCCAAAAACTCCTGGCCGAGTTTGAAACCCAGTATGGTTCCACCAATTGCGAAGAACTAACCGGCTGTCACCTCGGCACTGACGAAGGTCAGACCAAATTCCGAGCAACCAACCAGCATACCAAATGCCTGGAATACGCCGAATTCGCCACCCAAACAGTCACTTCCCTAGGCGAAATTAAAATCCACGAATGATATCTATCGTAGGGACGCAATACATTGTGCCCTAAGGGTATATTGCGCCCCAACCCGAATATTTGAAAATGTCCCCAGAAATAAACGTTTACATTGTTGATGACCACCCCATCGTCCGCCAAGGTTTGCGCCAACTGCTTGAGGTTCAGGATGGAATTCAGGTGGTCGGCGAGGCCCCGGATGGGGAAACGGCCCTGAAAGAAATCGCCGATCTGCTCCCCGATGTGGTCTTGATGGACCTGGTCATGCCCGGGATGAACGGAGTGGAGGCGACGCGCGAGATTCGAGCGCTTAGTCCCCATACCCAGGTGGTGGTGCTAACCAGCCATCATGAGGATGCCCTGGTATTTCCGGCGATTAAAGCGGGGGCGTTGAGTTATCTGCTCAAAAGCTCGCTGCCAGAGGAAGTCATCGAGGCGATCCGGGCTGCGGCTAAGCGAGAATCGCGGCTTCACCCCCGGATCGCCCAGCGGTTAATGCAGGAGATTTCAGGGGACTCCCCCTCCCTAGACGCCCTCACCCCCCGCGAGTTGGAAGTCCTGAAACTTGTCGCTCAGGGTCAGGACAACCGTGGGATCGCAGCCGACCTGGTGCTCAGCGAGAAAACCGTCAAAACCCATGTCAGCAACATCCTCAGCAAACTCCAACTCGCCGACCGGACCCAGGCAGCAATCTACGCCCTGAAACAGCGGATTGTGCCGTTGGATGATGAGGCCTGATAGCTTCTGACAGCCGATAAGAGGATAATGTTGGGGCGAAGCATCCGGTGTATTTTATTGCGCCAAAATAGAAGAACGCTTTGCCCCAACCAAGAAGAATCATGCGCCAAGTAGCCATTTTAGGAATCGGACAAACCCCAGTCTCCGAACACTGGGATCAATCATTACTCGTTTTGGCCGGGGAAGCCGTGTTTGCTCTGTTAGAAGATGCCGGACGGGAACGGGCTGATGCCATTTACGTCGGGAATATGCTCTCCGGGCTGCTGGAAAAACAGGAACACTTCGGCACCATGCTGGCTGACTGGGTCGGGATGCGGGGGATCGAGGCCATGAAGATCGAGGCCGCCTGTGGCTCGGGCGCGGCGGCCTTCCGGATGGGCCTGATGGCCGTGGCTTCGGGTGAGATCGACAGCGCTATCGTGGTTGGTGCTGAAAAAATGACCGATTCACTCCCAAAAGAAACCACCGCCGCCCTGGCAACCGCGGCCGACGCCGATTGGGAGATCATCCACGGCCTGTCGTTTGTGGGGCTCAACGCCCTAGTCATGCAGCGCTACATGCACGAATATGGCTGGCAGCACGAGGATTTCGCCCCTTTTGCGATAAACGCCCATGCTAACGCCCGCCACAACCCCAACGCCCGCCTGCATCTCAATCTGACCAAAGAACAATATCTTAAGGCCCCAATGGTCTCCAGCCCGATCAATTTGATGGATGCCTCGGCCATTGGCGATGGGGCCGCGGCGGCATTCATCGTCCCGGCGGAGCAACTGCGGAATCGAAATGGCAACCCTGTCATCACAGTGACTGGATCAGGCTCCGCAACGGATTCAATCGCGGTTCACGATCGTAAAGATCCCTTGTGGCTGACCGCGGCTGAAAAATCCGTCCGGCAGGCGTATGCTCAAGCCGGGGTCGGATCAGAGGACATTGATGTCTTCGAATTGCATGATGCGTTCACAATCATGGCCGCGCTTTCTTTGGAAGCCAGCGGCTTCGCCGAACGCGGCCTCGGCGTGGTACTTGGTTTAGAAAATGAGATCGGCCCCGCTGGAAAAATCCCGATCACGACCCGCGGCGGCCTAAAAGCCCGCGGCCACCCCGTCGGCGCAACCGGGATGTATCAAATCGTTGAGGTCGTCGAACAGCTACGCGGTCAGGCCGGGGGCACCCAGGTCGAAGGGGCCAAAATTGGGATGGCGCAAAACATCGGCGGCAGCGGCGCAACGATTTTGACGCATATCCTGAAAACGACTTAGGAATGCAGAAAGGGGAATGTTGAATTGAAAATGATGAAAAAACGGTTCATGCTTGGGCGTGGACCGTTTTGTGTTTGGGAATTCAGAACACGAATGCCGCGAATGGAACGAATGATACGAATTTTAATTGATCAGCTAGATGATGCAGTGTCATTCCCGCACGATTTTAGCAGGATTCAACAGCTGAGACGAATGGATTCCGCTAAGTGCATGCGGGAATGACAAAACAAAATGTGTGGTGTTCCTGAATAATTGAGCATTATCTTTTGTACACGGATTGTGCGGATTTTCCGGATTTTTTTCTCTGGAAATGCCAAGAAAATCCGTATCATGCGTAAAATCCGCGTACAAAAAACAGCAGCTTTATTTGGGAACAACTCTAATTTTATTGCAAAGCCATTCGTGGTATTCGTCCTAGTCGTGAAATTCGTGTTTTCCCGCCAATTTTTCACGAAAAATGCATTTTGGGGGCGATCTTACAGATTTGATAATTGAATTTTCTGAATTAAAGTTTGAAAATATTTAAAAATACCTTGACATTATTGATTTTTACACTATAATACCGCTAACACAATAAAATTAGCGCGTTTTATCGCGACTTTTGCATCGAAAGGACAGACCTATGCAACCATTACCGAGCAATTGTCCCCTCTGTAACGGGGAAGTGACCGTTACCAAAATTTATTGCCGCGACTGCGATTCGACCATCGAGGGCCGGTTTAGCGGTGGCGCATTTTCCCAATTAACCTTAGAACAAATGGCATTTGTCGAAACTTTTATTCGCTGCGAGGGGAAAATTACGCGGATGGAAGCCGAACTGGGTCTCTCTTACCCCACCATCCGTAACCGCCTACATGAAGTCATTCGGGGATTGGGTTATGAGCCTGGAGAAACGGAAGCCTCCGGCATGTCTGAGGCTGAACGCCGCAAAATCCTCGAATCGCTCGAAAAAGGCGAGATCAGTTACGAAGTCGCGATGCAGATGCTGGAAGATAACGAGGTGTGAAATGGCTAAAAAATCACTCGATACCAATGCAAACCCATCCATTTTAGTCGAAAAGATCGGCAGCGACCTGAACGTTAAAGGCTGGGACCGGCCCCAAGTCCTGGTGAAATCCAGTTCCGACAATGACATCGTTCTCGAAGAGCGGGAAGAGAAAATTGTCGTAAAAACGCCATCTGACTGTGTGTTGTACGTCCCCTTCAGTGCGACTTTAGAAGTTACCAAAGTCGGTTCTGGTGCTCGGTTTAAATCTCTGGGGGGCGAAATTCAGATTGGCACAGTTGGTAATGACCTTGTCTTGAGGGATGTCGGCGCCACCCAGGTTGAAACGGTTGGAAATGAAATTTCGGCCAAACGTGTACGTGGCGATCTGAAAGCGACCACAATTCGCGGCAACGCCGTGGTACGCGATGTGGATGGTCAGTTCAGTGCCGAGACCATCAGCGGTGAACTACATCTGCGGGATGTCAGCGGCGGAGTTACGGCCCAAGTAGGCGGCAACGCCTTTACCAGTTTTTCCCCGGTCCCCTGGCAAGTGTACTCGATCCAGGCCAGGGGCACCATTCGCTGCCGGGTACCTGGTGATGCCAATGTCGATTTTAAAATCGTCAACGGCGGCCAGGAAATTCGCATCCGCACAATGGAAGGTAACCAGCGGATCAAGGAAGGCGAATACACATTCACTTTGGGAGAAGGCGGGGTCCAGGTCAAATTAACCGCGGGCAGCACCGTTGATATCCGCACCACAGCTACTGAGTATGATGCGTTCGAGCGCATCGAAGTCGATTTTGGCTCTGAAATTGGCTCAATGGCCGATGAAATTGCCGAAAGCGCGGTGGCCCAGGTTGAAGCGCAATTAGAGATGATCAACTCCCAGTTGGACACTCATCTTTCAGGGTTGGCAACCACCATCAAGACTGCGGGGATGACCGAGGAAAAAGCCCAAGAAGTTCAGGAACGCCTCGAAGCCGCTAAAGTACGCGCCGCCGAACGGGCCGAAGCCGCGGCTGAACGGGCTCGCGCCAAACTTGAACTCAAACTGGCCGCGGCCCAACGCAAGGCCGACCGCAAAGCCCGCGCCGCAGCCGCGCGTGCCGCCCGCAAAGAACGCCGCAGCCGCGGGGATCGCCGTTTTGTCGTCCCGACACCTCCACCGCCGCCCAAACCCGTTGACCCGGTTTCGGAGGAAGAGCGGATGATGATTTTGCAAATGCTGCAAGAAAAAAAGATATCGGTTGAGCAGGCCGAAAAACTACTAGCTGCCCTGGATGGCCGCGGAGGATAAGATGGTTTCTGATTCGGAACGCACCAAAATTTTGGAAATGATCCAAGAGGGGACGATCACGGCTGAAGAAGGGATGATCCTGCTGAACGCCCTGGGTGAATCCGCGGCTCCCGAAATTGAGGCCGATGTAAACCTCGTCGCCGACCACTCTGAAGTCACGGCTGAGACCGTGACCCTCGAAGAAATTGAGGCTGAACTCGATGAAGGCCTCCCCAGCCCTGAGGGGGAAGTCCTGGAAACCGAATTTAAAGAAGTCCAGCCCGAACCGGAAAGATTTGAGACTGAACCTGAAATCCTGCCCGATCCCCCCAAGGTTGAAGCCTTAGATTCGAAGGAACTCAACAAATGGAAGCGCTGGTGGGTGATCCCGTTATGGATTGGCATTGGCATCACTATTATTGGCAGCCTGTGGATGGTGGGGGCCCTCACCACCCGCGGTATTGGGTTCTGGTTTGCCTGCAGTTGGTTCCCATTCTTGTTAGGGGTTGGATTATTGGCGCTGGCCTGGGGCAGCCGCACCGGTCCCTGGCTGCATGTCCGAGTTCAACAACCCCCCGGCGAAACCCCGCAACGCATCGCCATCAGCTTCCCAATCCCCATCCGCCTGATGGCCTGGGGCTTGCGCACCTTCGGGCATTTCATCCCCCACATGGACGGCGTCAACCTGGATGAGATTATCCTCTCGTTGAAAGATATCTCTGACGATGAAGCCCCGCTGTTTGTGGATGTGAATGAGGGCGAGGGGCGCGAGAAAGTGCAAGTATTTATTGGATAAGTGCTGTGCGGTTTGAACTTCGTTAGAAACTGACAAATTAACCCGCACAGCGGTTTTGCAAAAACTAGCCGCAAATATTCGGTTTCGGCATTATTTTTATTCGATAATTATTTCCGAAATTTGCTCATAGAGACAATGAAGTTGCTGAACCAATTTAGGAGCAATTATGACCACAGCAGAAGAACGATTAAAGATACTCAAAATGATCCAGGAAGGGACGATCACGGCAGAGGAAGGGGCGAAATTACTTAAGGCGTTGACGTCCAGCAGCCAGAAACCCCGGCGGCGAACGACCGTGGTTCAGACCGGTGGCAATGCCCGCTGGCTCAAGATCCGGGTGACGGATATGTCATCGGGGAAAGCTAAGGTCAACGTCAACCTGCCGCTCAAACTCGTCGACGCCGGAATCAACATCGCGGCCCAATTTGTCCCCCAAGAGATGGACCTGGACGGCATCATGACGGCCGTCAACGAAGCCATCAGTGACAACATGATGGGCAAAATTGTCGATGTCGTTGATGGGGAAGATGGCGAGCATATTGAAGTATTCATTGAATAGTCTCAAGGGTCCAAAAGGTCTAATTCTTCTTATTGGTCTGACGTTTTAGACATCTGAGGCCCTTTAGACCAGTTAGACATTCCAAAGGAAAATAACCATGTCGCAAGAAACCATTGAGCGGACCTTCGAGGTCGGAACGCCCGCAGCGTTAAAATTGGCGAATATTCGCGGTTCGATTGAAATTCAGGCTGGGGAGGAAGGGGTGATCGCGATTACGGCGGTCAAACACCTGAACTCGGGGAATGAAGAGCATACCGAGGTCATTATTGAGCAGGAAGAAGATGGCCGGGTGGTGGTCAAGACCGACTATCAGCAGTCGGTGATGAACTGGTTTGGGCTACACAAACCCTGCAAGGTCGAATACGCGGTCCAGGTTCCCGCCAGTTGTCATCTAAAAGTCAGCGGGGTGAGCTGCAATATTTCAGTGCAAGGTGTGAGCGGCGAGATTGATGTCACTACTGTGAGTGGTAAACTCAATTTAAGCGAACTCACTGGGCAGTTGAAACTGGGGTCGGTCAGTGGATCAATAAAAGCCGAGGCGCTCACCGGGACGTTGGATGCCAATGCTGTTTCGGGCAAAGTGCGGCTGGTGGAATCGGAGATCTCTGAAGCTGTGGTTAAGACGGTCAGTGGCAGCATTGTGGTTCAAACCCCATTGGCTGAGGGCCCCTATATGTTCAAAGGAGTTTCGGGTAGCCTGACAATGGTCGTCCCCGCGGACACCGGTTGTATCGCCCATCACAAAAGTGTCAGCGGGCGCCTGAAGACCTCTCTGCCCATAACGCAAGATAAACGCTATGGGTCGCGCGGCTGGCTCGAAATTCAGGGTGGCGGGCCAGAAATCACCTATAAAAGTGTGTCCGGTTCTTTCCGAGTAGTAACGGCCGAAGGCGAGCAGATCGTCGAGCAGCATAAAGTTGTAGAACCAATTGCAGCAGCCGAACCAGCAATCAACAAAGTCGAAATTCTCCAGAAAATCGAAAGCGGCGAACTTTCCGTCGAAGACGCCCTCAAAGAATTGAACGCCTGAGTTCAAAGAAGGGTATGTAATATGACGGACCAAATTTGATCCAATTTTTATTAAATTTGGTCTTCCCCTAGAATAGGGGTTGTCCCGAGGCTTGGCAGGATTTTAGGAGCCTGCCAAGCCTCGATTCTTGCGAACACGAATGTGACGAATACAACGAATGACACGAATTTTTATCATAGTAGAATCATTCGTGTTATTCGGAAAATTCGTAATATTCGTGTTTTATTTTTCATATCAATCGGCACCTAATTTTTCGAGGAGATAGCATGAATTCAAAAAAACGCCTGTCAGGAATGAAGGGTTTTACGATTGTGTGGATTGGTCAGATCGTGTCGGTTTTGGCCTCGATGATGACCAATTTTGGTATGACCCTGTGGATGTACCAGCAAACTGAGAGTGCCACCGCCATGGCATTCATGCAGGTGGCCTTTATTACCCCATTTTTGCTGATCTCACCCATCGCGGGGGCCATGGTCGATCGTTACAACCGCAAACTGATGATGATGCTCAGCGATCTGGGGGCCGTGATATCAACCGTCGCTATTCTGATTTTGTATACTACCGGTTTGCTCGAATTCTGGCACTTGTATGTGGCCGCGGTCATTAATGGGCTGGGAAACACCTTCCAGTGGCCGGCATATTCGGCCGCCATCAGCACGATGGTGCCCAAGGAACAATATGGCCGAGCCAATGGCATGATGTCGTTGGTCGAAGCTGGGCCAGGGGTGTTGGCCCCGGTTTTGGCGGGTGCAGTCCTGGCGATCACGATACAAGGTCCGTTTGATAGTTTCTCCCTCATCATGTTGATCGATGTGGCGACTTTCTTACTGGCTATTGGCGCCTTACTCATCGTCCACGTCCCTCAACCCGAGAAGACGGCTGAAGGTCAAAAAGCTGAGGGCGGCCTGCTAAAAGAGGGTTTGTGGGGCTTTAAATACATCTTCGAGCGTCCCAGCCTACTTGGTTTACAAATGATTTTCTTCTTTGGGAACTTGTTTTCGGGGATTGGGTTTGCTGTATTTGCCCCAATGATCCTGGCCCGAACTGGCCAGGACAGCCTGATCTTTGGGACCGTCCAAACTGCGGGTGCTATCGGCGGGATCGCGGGTGGTATTTTGATGAGTGTCTGGGGTGGTTTCAAACGCCGGGTTCATGGAGTGCTGGGTGGCTGGATTTTGAGTGGCATCTCTTTCTCGCTGATCGGTGCAGGGCAGGGGCTGGCCTTTTGGATTCCAGCAATGGTGCTGTTTTCAATAATTGTATCTTTGGTGAACACCTCTAACCAATCCATCTGGCAATCCAAAGTGGCCCCTGATCTACAAGGGAGAGTATTCTCGGCCCGGCGGTTGATTGCCTGGTTGACTCAACCCATCGCACCCATCATCGGTGGAACTCTGGCTGATTATGTCATGGAGCCGGCCATGAAAACTTCTTCAACTTTGGCGACTGTCTTTGGCCCGATTGTAGGGACTGGGCCCGGCGCGGGGATGGGGCTAATGCTGTTCTTCGCTGGGTTCGCCGGAACCCTAGTCGGGTTGGCCGGATACTTCATCCCCACCATCCGGAATGCGGAGGATATTTTGCCCGATCATGATGAGCTGGAGAAGGCCGAAATTTCAGACGAAATCGGGGCAGCAAATGAGGGGCAAGCCAGCAATGATTAAGCTACAGCCGATGGCTGCGGCCGATTTCAAACCCTTTATGGAAATCTCCATGCGAGATCATGCGTCTGGACAGATTCAATCCGGACGGTGGCCAGCAGATGAGGCCGAGGCCAACATCCAGAAGCTACGCGCCCAGTTCTTACCAAAAGGGCTAGATACCCCCGATCATCATTTCTTCACTCTTGAGAATGAGGCTGACGAAAAAGTCGGCGCCATCTGGTATTGGGTGACCACACAAGACGGCCAGCCCCTGATCTTCGTCGTTGACATCCAGGTTTTCCCAGAATACCGGCGCAGAGGATACGGTTCCCAGGCCTTCTTGGCGATGGAGAAAAATGCTATCGACCTGGGCATTGATACCATTGCAATGAGTGTGTTTCAACATAACCATAACGCCCGGGCGATGTATGAGAAGTTAGGTTATTTGGGTACTGGCGAGGCGTTGATGAAGAAACTCCAACCCACCGTCGGTGGCTAATCATCAAGGATGCTGAAAAACCTTATTTAGTTTGCTTTAGCCGGCTTTAGCTTATAGCCCGGACATTGATGTCCAGGCGAGATTGCAATAAAAAAAGAATCTCCTCTAAAGAGATTCTTTTTTTGTTTAGAGCCTCTGGCTATTTCCGCTCAAAAAGCCAGCACCGACATTCCCGGTATTAATGCTGCAAAATTTGCGACAAGAACAACTTCGTCCGATCTTCCTTGGGTTCATGGAAGATTTGATGGGGGGTGCCGCTCTCCACGATCTGGCCTTCGTCGAAGAAATACATCCGATCGGCGACGGCCCGGGCAAAGCCCATCTCGTGCGTGACGACCAACATCGTCATCCCGCTTTTGGCCAGTTCGACCATGACGTCGAGCACTTCCTTGATCATCTCGGGGTCGAGGGCCGAAGTCGGCTCGTCGAATAGCATGATTTTGGGCTGCATGGCGAGGGCCCGGGCGATAGCCACCCGCTGCTGTTGGCCACCCGAAAGCTGGCCGGGGAATTTCTCAGCTTGTTCGGGAATCCCCACCCGCTCCAGAAGTTCCATGGCAATTTCTTCAGCCTTATCCCGCGACCATTTGCGGACCCAAATTGGGGCCAGAGTGATGTTCTGCATGATCGACAGATGTGGGAACAAGTTGAACTGCTGGAACACCATCCCAGTTTCGGTGCGGATTTTTTCGATATTGCGAACATCGTGGGAGAGTTCGATCCCGTCAATTGTTATCTGGCCGCGTTGGTGTTCTTCCAGTCGGTTGAGGGTGCGGATAAAAGTCGATTTCCCGGAACCCGAGGGTCCAAAAATTACGATCACTTCGCCTTGTTTCACATCCATGTCGATCCCCTTCAAGGCATGGAATTCATCAAACCATTTGTGCACACCGCGGCAGGTGATGATAGGTTCGTTTGTGTTTTCGGTCATGATTTTCTCCTACAATTCGCTGCGAACGCCGAGCGCGGCTTCTAAGCGACGACTGGCGAGTGACATCAGGTAACTAAAAATCCAGTAAACGACGGCGATGAACAGATAGACTTCGAGCTGCATCTGCACGTATTCGGGGTCTGAGTTGACCACCGAGCGGCCGATCCCCAACAGATCGTTGATCCCGACGATGACGACCAGGGTTGTGTCTTTGAACAGGGCAATGAACTGGCCGACGATGGCGGGGAGCACGGCCCTCAGAGCCTGGGGCAGGACGATAAAGACCATTGTCTGGAACCCGTTCATCCCAACGGCTTTGGCAGCTTCGATCTGACCGAGTGGGACGGCTTGCAAGCCACCCCGCACGTTCTCGGCCGAATAAGCCGCGCTGAAGAAGGTCACGGCCATCAAGGCCCGGATCAGACGGTCGATGCGGGATTCGGCCGGTAAGAATAGTGCCAAAATAATCGAGAACATGAACAAGATCGTGATCAAGGGCACGCCGCGGATCGTCTCGATGAAGATCGTCGAGAATAATTTTACGACCGGTAGATTAGAACGCCGACCAAGGGCTAACGCCACCCCAATGGGGAAGGAGAGCAAAATCCCACCGGCCGAGAGCAAGAAGGTCACCAACAAGCCCCCCCAGAAGGTGGTTGCCACACTTGGTAGGATCGCGCTGCCCGCAAATCCGGTCAGCAAGATGATGGTGATAATGGGAACCAACCCCCAGCCAATGACGATATAGGAGCCTTTTATTGCAGCCATTCGCCCCAAGAAGACGCCGACCAACAGGAGAATGACAGTACCCCCCAAATAGAGGCGGAGTCCAACGGTCAGCGCCGGATGGGAGACCGGTAGCAGGGCAAAAATCCCAAATCCGATCGCAAACGCGATTCCAATCTGACGCAGTAGGCCGTTCCAATTGCCCCAACTGGCCCCCAATAAAAACATCATCGCGGTCAGGCCAACGCCCACCCGCCAGAGTTGATCACGCGGATATTGGCCGACGGCATACAACATCGGAAACTCGGTCACCGCGTCCCACTGGGCGGTCGTGAACATCCAGATGATGATGTTGACGATCGTAAAAAAGACAAAGGGCAGTAGCACCACCGTCAGCAGAGAATTGAACCAGCTGTTAAAAAAGTTATCCCGGAGCCATTTGATCGGACCGGGCGGCTGCGGCGGACGGATTTTTTCTGTGAGTTCGTGTGTGGTTTCCATGATTACCTCATCACAAATTGAATCCGGCGGTTGTAGAGATTGAGCACGAACGACGTGAGCAAACTCAGGGACAGATAAGTCAGCATCACCAACGCAAAGACGGGAACGGCCCGCCCGGCCTGGTTAATGGCGATCTTGCCAACGCTGAAAACTTCCTGAAATCCGATGGCCAATGCCAGGCTGGAGTTTTTCGTCAGGTTGAGATATTGGCTGATCATGGGGGGGATGATGACTCTTAGGGCCTGCGGCATGATGACCAGGCTCAAAACCTGGGTGGTGCCCAATCCCACGGCCCGGGCAGCTTCTATCTGACCCTTGTCCACAGCCTGGATCCCGGCCCGAACGACCTCGGCGATGAAGGCGGCGGTATACAAACTCAAGCCCAAGAAGAGGGCCGTAAACTCAGGCGTCAGCCGGAGCCCCCCTTGGAAGTTGAACCCCTCCAAAACCGGGGTATCAATTTGGAACGGCGTCCCGGAGAGCAGCCAACCCACCAGCGGGAAGACGATCAAAATCCCCAGGCTGATCTGTCCATAATAAGTTTCTTGGCCTGTCACGGCCCGGCGAGAACGTAAAATGCTATAAACAATTATTGCGAGAATGATTCCCACCACCGCAGCGATCACGAACGGGGTCCCTGTCTCCGTCAGCCGCGGCCAGGTGAGATAGAAACCGCGTTTATTGATGTAAACCGGTCCCGGCCATGTAACCGAATCAGCCACCTGGGGTAAATTTGTAAACACGGCAAAATACCAGATAAAGAGCAGCACCAATAGGGGGATGTTGCGGTGGAACTCGATGAAAGCCAGCGCCAAACGGCTCAGCAGCCAGTTGGATGAGAGCCGGGCCAGAGCAACGAGGGTTCCCACAATTGTGGCCGTGATAACCCCGGTGACAGATACCACCAAGGTGTTGACCAACCCGACCATGAATGCCCGGCCAAATGTCATCGAGGGTTCGTACTCGATCGGGGGATTGCTGATCGGGAACCCGGCGGCTTCTCGAAGAAAACCGAAGCTCAGGGTCATATTACGATCTTGGGCCGCCTGCAAAAAGTTGAGCGTGGCCCAGACCAAAAAACCAATAATCACCACCGCCGAGACGATCTGGGCTATGGCCTGCAACACCCGCTCGTCCCGGTAGAAGGGAATACTGGATTTGTATTCAATAGAAGGCTGATCGTTCGCCATCATGTCCTTCCTTCTTATTTTATTTGTACGCGAATTTCACGGATGACACGGATTTTTTGGTGTGGAAAATCACCACAAAGGACACAAAGGTACCCGAAGCTTTTGCTGTGTGTCTCTTGGTGTTCTTTGTGGTTATTACGATCATCCGGGTTTAGTCTATTCATGCAAGGATGCGGTCGCAAGCGACCGCATCCTATTTCAGACATATTTAGAGTGTGAATTTACTTAACCGGCGGGGCGTAGAGCAAACCACCGTTGGTCCACAGCTCGTTGGGGCCGCGGGGCAGGGTGAAGGCAATGCCATCAGGACCCATGTAGCGATTGTACATCTCGCCGTAGTTACCGACCGCGCCAATGGCCTTCGCCAGGGCGTCGGCTTCGAGGCCGAGGTCGGAGTAACCCCAGTCACCCTCTTGACCGAGCAGGCGCAGGACGTTGATATTGTCGGAGCTCTTCATCTCTTCAACATTGCCCTGAGTCACGCCCAACTCTTCGGCATTGATCAACGCGAAGACGACCAATTTGACGGTGTCGAACCAGGCGTCATCGCCGTGAGGCACGGCCGGGGTGAGCGGTTCTTTTGAAATGGTGATATCGAGGATGATATGGCCATCAGGATCGGCAAACCCACTGCGAACCGCGGCCAACTGGGACTTGTCACTGGTGGTGATGTCGCAGCGGCCCTCTTCGTAAGCGCCATAAACAGCGGCGGATTCTTCGAAGATCACGGCTTCATATTCCATCCCGTTCTGGCGGAAGAAGTCGGCCAGGTTCTGCTCGGTGGTGGTCCCACTGGTCACACAGACGGTCGCGCCATCAAACTCGCTGGTGTCGGTGATCCCGCTGGCTTTGCTGATCATGAAACCCTGACCATCATAGAACATGACGGCAGTGAAGTTGCCCCATTGGGCATCACGGCTGGCCGTCCAGGTCACGTTACGGGAGAGAATATCCACCTCTGCGGTCTGGAGGGCGGGGCCCCGATCGGCGGCGGTGAGGGGCACAACTTCGATGGCGTCGGCGTCACCTAAAACAGCCGCGGCGACGGCCCGGCAGAAGTCGATATCGAAGCCATAATTGTTACCGGAATCATCCAGCATACCAAAACCGGCCAAATCAGTCCGGCCACCACAGACAACCTTACCGCGCTCTTTGACCCGCGCCATAATGCCGCCCATTGATTCTTCCATGGGTTTTTCTTCCATGGCTTCTTCAGCGGGAGCAGCTTCCTCAGCGGGAGCCGCGCAAGCGGTCAGAGCGAGGGCAAAGATCATTAAAACGGCCAAAATTGGGAATAATTTTCGTAACATCTGTTCCTCCTTATGGAAATTATCGTTACGGGCTAGACGGTCTTGGTCTGAGTTTTGATCAGCTACTTAACCTTCTAGCAAGGGCAAATTTCGGTTTGAACTTGAACGTTTTACAACGCTTTACCCGAAATTTGCGGTTTAGATTAGGACTTAAATATTATGATTGATGGATTACTCCAATAATCACCTCCTAAAACATTACTTAATTTTTCGACGATAGGGGTATTGAAAAACGCTCATCCATTATAGATGAAAGGAATTGCCCCCGCAAGCGATTTTCGTAGTATATGGGTGGTTTTTCTGAAATTTTTACGCTTATTTGGATAGCTCTTCGCGAAAAGAGCATTTTTATTGTTTTTATCCAGATCTATAAATGTTTTGTAAGTGTGTGGCAGGTTGTCCAGCAAGAATGGAATAGTTTAATTTACCAACACACTTGAACAGAAAATATTTTCTCCACACCTAAAACTATTTCTCTTATATTATTGGCCCACCACCTAAAATTTGATCAATAGATAAATTTGAATCCAAGTCTGGCCAAAAAAGGGACTTAGCTTGACTTTGCAATTGCACATTTTCAAGAATACTTTGAGGTTGATTGATCAAAAATGGTATTTGGTTGATGGGAAGAAAAACGATGCGTGTGTTACTAAAAGAAACGATTATGTCAGAAGATGTAATCTCATAATTTTGGATAATTACATTTCGTAAACGACCATAAGACAATTTTCTCCCATTGAGAAAGATGTAAAGATAACCAGCGAAACCCAATAAAAACTCATTCGTCTCTGCAAAAATATCTTTTAACCTTCCGGCTTGTTCAGTTCCTGCAAAGCTGCTTATCAGGAGGGAGATTGCGGCCATTGCCAAAATAGTCAAGAACCAGGTACTTAAAATTATAGGAATAGAAATTTTCTTAAACCGCGGATAAAAATTTAAACACACGCCGACTAAACCACAAGCACTACCCACAATCAAGAGATAATCCGTTGTTTTTTGAAGTATGCCAATATTATGGAAGGTTAATTCATTCTGATAATTGATTTCTCGGAAACTTGCCGGTGTTTGAAATCCAAATAAATATTGCCCCCAAGCAATTTCTTCCATCGCAATAAAAATCATCCCCAAAGAAATTACAACGTAAAATCTTATCACCATAGATTTCTCAGCCCAACGTCTGGCTTGGAACACTAATGAAATACCATGAAAACCCCCAATTAGAAAAAACAAAAAGGAGAAAAATTCAATAATGTTATTCTCTCCAAGCAACATTATTGAAACAGAGTGAGTTCCTATAATTTTCCACAAAATGGAGATAACTAAAATCAGCGTAATTGGGGTGCCGAGAATTAACTTTACAAATACGGAATTTAGTTCAAATTTAAATATAGCAGTTGATATGGTAAATTCATTTTTTTTCAGAATCGAATGATCCCCATAATCATAATTCCATAAAAATCTGATCAGAAGTAAAAAAATAACGAAAAACCAAATACAGATAGGCGCAATACGAATGAAGAATGCTTGTAAATATTGGTTATAAACGTAAGGCGGGACAAAATGGCAAAATGATGTAGTAGCAGAAT
>CAYVQU010000040.1:0-34990 GCA_964453155.1 uncultured Anaerolineales bacterium
TTTTTTGTTGCTCAACGCTTCTGTTTTGCCTGAGTTACTGCAGTAGAGTCAACGGAGCAAACCTGAAATGGAATTTACCTCCGACGAGGTCATGGTCACTGCTATGGCCCGCCAGGTGAAAGATCGGGAAATCGTTGCGCAAGGGATCGCCACCCCATTGGTCGCCGCGGCCTACCTGCTCGCGCGCCAAACCCATGCCCCCAATTTATATTTTGCCTCCGCTATTGGGCAAGGAATTTGCCGACATCCAGCGCCATTGGGTATTTCGCAAATCGAGAGTTTATGGATTGATCGGGCCTTAACAAACGTTGGTTTCATTCGGGCCGCGGCCGATATTTTACCCACATTGCGCCCCAAAGAATTCTTTCGACCGGGTCAGATTGATCCCAATGGGAATTTCAACAACATCGCTCTCGGAAGCGACTATGCGCAACCCAGGCTCCGGATGCCGGGTACTGGCGGCATCCCAGACGTGACCACCTTCATCAGTGATATCCATTTGTATGTCCCCCGGCACTCGAAAATCACTTTTGTACCGAAACTGGATTTTCTGTCTGGTCTAGGGTATCATCCCAGGCGCATCCATGGGGCCGGGCCTCAATACTTGATCAGCGATCTGGGTCAATTTGATTTCGTCAACGGCAAAATGCGGTTGATTTCGTATCACCCGGGTACCAGTATTCGCCGGATCCAGGCCAAAACCAATTTTGAACTGGAAATTTCATCGAATATCGCGGAAACGCCACCGCCAACCCCGGGTGAACTTCGTCTGCTGCGGGAAGAAATCGACCCGCTGGGTATCCGGCGCTTAGAAAGTTTGAGTGGTGCCCCTCGGCGAAAATTGTTACACAAGATATTGGAGCAAGAGCGAGGTAGTTAGTTGGCTGGTTTTTTCGTTGGTTAGCAATCGGTAATAACTGACGAACAACCCCATCAGCCGCCAAACTAACCCACAAAACTTGAGGAGAATGAAAACTTTCGGGTTCCATCGGCTGTTAATCGCCCTGGTTTTAGGCTGTATTCTGATTCCCAGCCTGCGGGGATTTGCAGCCCCATTGCAACAAGCCTCCGACCCAGAATTACGGGCTGCGTCGATTCTGGAGGCTATGACACCTGAAGAACGTATCGGGCAGCTCTTTTTGGTAACCTTTTCGGGGGTCGAAGTAGGACCAGCAACACCCATCTATGAATTAATTGTCAATCACCATATCGGTGGGATTGTATTACTCGCTGAAAACGACAATTTCAACGATACGCCGCATAATCTCGATGATCTGTGGACGCTAACAAACCAGTTACAGACCATTAAATATTCGCAAAGTCAGGAAACCACTGCCGCGCCGGGTGACGAAACTGTCCCGGTAGTCACTTATGCGCCCCTCCTAATTGGGATCACCCAAGAAGGTGATGGTTACCCCACCGATCAAATATTAACAGGCCTTACTCCACTCCCCAGTCAACTGGCAATTGGAGCGACCTGGAATCCCCTGTTAGCTGAAAGTGTCGGTACTGTGGCCGGGCGAGAGCTCTCCGCCTTGGGGATCAACTTAATCTTTGGGCCCTCATTGGATGTGCTCGAAAACCCCTTGCTGCAAGGCGCAGGCGAACTAGGCGTGCGTACTTTTGGTGGCGATCCTTATTGGGTGGGAGAAATGGGGAAAGCTTACATCCGAGGGTTGCATACCGGCAGTGACAACCGCCTAGTCGTAGTAGGGACTCATTTTCCAGGATTAGGCAGTGCCGATCATATCCCCCAGGACGAAGTGGCAACCGTTCGCAAATCATTGGAACAACTCAAACAAATCGAGCTAGCCCCATTTTTCGCGGTAACTGGCAATGCCCTCACGGAAACCGAACAAGTCGATGCCTTACTCACTTCTCATATTCGCTATCAGGGGCTGCAAGGTAATATTCGATCAACCACCCGCCCAATAGGCTTTGATCAACAAGCATTGGGACTGCTCATGGAGCAGCCGGCGTTTGCTTCCTGGCGCGCGGCTGGGGGTGTCATGATCAGCGATGACTTAGGCAGTCGGGCTGTGCGGCGTTTCCACGATCCTACCGAACAAGAATTCAATGCCCGCCGCCTGGCGCTGGATGCTTTTCTGGCCGGGAATGATCTTCTCTATGTGAATAACTTCATCGAAACTGATGATCCCGATACATTTACGACCATCAGCCGGACCCTCGAATTCTTTACCTCAAAATATCGAGAAGATCCCCTCTTTGCTGCTCGGGTTGATGAGTCGGTTTTTCGAATATTGACGCTCAAATTTAAGATTTTTGGTGTTTTCAATCTCAATCAGGTTCTTTCCTCGGGTAACTTAGGTGAAATTGGAGCTGCTGAACAAGTCACCTTTGACGTGGCCCAACAAGGAGTGACGCTCATCAGTCCGGCCTTAGCCGAATTAGACAGCGTTTTACCTGATACCCCGGCGCGGACCGAACGCATTGTGTTCATTACCGACTCATATGGTGTTCAACAGTGTTCTACCTGTCCATCTCAACCGATATTACCGGTTAATGCCCTTTCCCAGGCGGTGCTCAACCTGTATGGTCCCCGCAGTGGGGGACAGGTATCGCAGTATTATTTGCGTCCGTATTCATTTGAGCAAATGATCGATTTTTTGGATGACAATGAAGCTCAATTGAACGCCCTAGAAAACGATCTAATCAATACGGATTGGATCATCTTCACTATGCTGGACGTCAACCCAGACCGCCCGGCGTCACTGGCTGTCCAACGGTTCCTGGCCGAACGGCCGGATTTGATTAGTGATAAACGCGTCCTGGTATTTGCGACCAATGGCCCCAATTTCTTAAATTCGACCGAAATTTCAAAATTAACCGCCTATTTTGGCTTATTTAGCAAAACTGAACCTTTCATTGATATCGCGGCCCGGGTGTTATTCAAAGAAATTCCGAATCCAGGTGGCGACTTACCAGTTTCAGTCCCTGGAGTTGGTTATGATTTAATCATAGCTACATCTCCCGATGCCTCCCAAAACATTCCCCTCGGCTTGAATTTGCCCGAATGGATTGATACTACCGAAATAGCCATCGCCGAATCGATTAGTCTCCCTGAATACCGACTGGGCGATACCATTCCGCTGCGAACCGGTATCATCCTGGACATGAACGGGCACGCGGTTCCAAATAACACCCCGGCTGAATTCATCATTACTATCAATGGCGAAGAAACGCCCGCGATAAATGTCACTACAAAAGATGGTATCGCGCAGGTCGAATATCTCGTAGACCAATCGGGAACCATTTCCATTCATGTCCAAAGCGGTTTAGCAACTTCGGAAGCGCTCCTTTTTGAGATCCCCTATGAAGAGGTAGAAATCGAGCCAACCGCTACTCCCCTGCCCACAGAAGCACCCACCCTCGTCCCAACGCCAACGCTAATGGTCCCGACACCCACTCCCGAACCGGAAATCGTGGAAGAGCCGCAAAAAACCAGCATAGTCGATTGGCTGGGAGCACTAGCAGTAACCAGTTTTGTAGGATGGGGGGCTACCCGCACTGGGGCTATTTTAGGCCGCGTGCGGTGGGGTATTCGGTGGGGATTAAGCGCCTTTATTGGGGGATTAGTCCTCTACACTTATTCTGTTTTGAAGCTGCCAGGGAGCGAGTGGTTTATGGAGATATCTGAAGTGTGGGGTTTATTGCTGGCAACATTTATGGGGGCCATTATCGGATGGTTGATTGCACTGGTGGCATATCGGTCACGCCGGCGCTACAACTAGACATTTTGCGAGAGTTCGATATCGGGTTGATTGAGTTCGTCGAAACCAGCGTCGGATTTCGACAAAGGCAACCAGCGTTGTATTTTCCGGAAAGATTCAAAATTTTTACCCCAAAGTAGCAATCAAACTAATAAACAGAAGCCCGAGGGCTACCCAAATTAACGTCCTTTCAGAAGGAGAAGTTAACAAATCCACCAGGGTTGGCGTTGGAAGGGGGCCCTGCGGCCGTAATGCTGGATTCCAGTCCCCCAAGAGAGCCTGCCGAAATTCTAGAATGTTTTGCGGCCGCTCTTCGGGATGCAGGCTCATGGCCCATAAGATGGCCCGTTCGGTGCGAGGACTGATAGAAGGATTGATGTCCCGCGGAGGAATCAACTTTCCCGGATTGAGAAAGCGATCGCGGGCCTCTAGCGGAGGTTGATTGGTTAGAAGATGGTATAAGGTTGCCCCGAAAGAGAAAATATCGCTGCGCACATCCGTATGCCCGGCATCCCCTCCATATTGTTCGAGGGGGGTATACACCGCCGTTCCCCGGCCCTGTACTACTGTTATTGTCACTTCCTCCGATGCGAGGATTTTCACAAGTCCGAAATCAACCAGTTTTATCACCCCATTGGGGGTCAGTTTCATGTTGCTAGGTTTAATATCGCGGTGCAGAATTGGCGGGTTCTGATTGTGTAAATACTGCAAAGCGGCCGCGAGTTGTCCGGCCCAATTAAGAATATCCCGCTCATCCAGAAATGTTTCTCGCAATCGGGCTTCCGTCATCAGAACACTCAAATCTTTACCCGGTATAAAATCCATCACCAGATAATCGCGTTCTTCGATTGAGAAGAAGTCTGAAACTTTGGGCAAATTGGGATGATCCAGACGAGCCAGGACCGTAGCTTCCCGTAAAAATTGATCGCGGGCTTGCTGTAAGTGTTCAGAATCAATGGTGGGATCGTGGAAAACTTCTTTTAGCGCGCAAAGCCGTCCCTGCAACCGTTGGTCATCGGCCAAGTAAACGCTACCCATACCCCCCTGCCCAATAATGCGCCGGATTTCATAACGATCTTTTAAGACTTCACCAGCCCGGAGTGGAATCGGCATAAAAAACGTCCAAAAAACCTTTCTGGGGAAAATTTAATGTGTTAAATTTATGATATTATACTCTTGGAGAGATACATTGGAAAAATCTTTATAGTTTTTTTGTAGGAAACGAAACCAACCCGATTTTTGAGATGGAAAAGAAAAACGAAGATATTCCCGTCATCATCGGATTTGAAGGTGAAATGGATGGCCAAAGGTGGATTTTAAACGAGGCCATCCTTTTTGGTCGCGATGAGACTTGTAATGTCACCATCCCTAACCGGCAAGTCTCCCGCCGTCATGCCCAAATCACACCCACCAACGAGGGGGTTATTCTCGAGGATCTTCGCAGCAAAAATGGAACGCACCGCAACGGCAAACCCATTTCTGGCCCGGTCTTATTAGCTGATGGTGATGTCGTTCATATTGCCCTCGCCCAAAAGTTTGTATTTCTGAGTGCCGATGCGACCTTACCGTTAGAACCCAAAGAAGCCGTCCCGCCACCCAGCTTGGATATGAAACGGCTGCGGTTAGAAAAACGCTCACGCCGGGTGTGGATTAAAGATCGAGAGGTTCTCCCCCCCTTATCGGTTTCACAATTCCGGCTACTGCAGATTTTGTACGACAACAACGGTGAATTGGTTCCCAGAGAAGCAGTTATGGCAGCTGTTTGGGGGCAGGACGAGGCGATTGGTATCTCAGAACAAGCCTTGGATGCCCTGGTGCGGCGGTTGCGCGATCGGTTAGCCAGTATTGATGCCGGTCATGCCTATGTTGTCACCATCCGGGGTCATGGTTTGCGCCTCGACAACCCCGATAACTAACCGTCCCCAATCCCTAACTCAACTGCAGGCAAAATTTCTATGGTAGCTACCCACTATTATTGAAAATATAATTGCTTTCCACCGGCCGGAGACATCGGTATAACAATGGAGAAAAATCATGTTTGAAGAATTCAAAAAATTTGCAGTCAGAGGCAACGTATTCGATATGGCCATCGGTATCATTTTAGGAACGGCCTTTGGCGCAATAACCAAATCATTTGTTAATGATGTGCTGATGCCCCCACTTGGCTTACTATTTGGAGATATGGATTTTGCTAATTTATTTGTTACTCTAAAACTTGGAGCAACTCCAGGACCATATGAAACTCTGGCCGCCGCGCAGGAGGCTGGCGCAGTAACAATCAATTACGGTCTTTTTATCAATACCATCATCACCTTCATCCTGGTTGCCTGGGTGGTTTTTTTGCTCATCAAGGCCATCAACCGGATGCAGGCAGAATCGGAAGTTGATCCGGAAGCGCCGGTCGAACCGACTACGAAAGATTGTTCTTTCTGTTTTACTGAAATTCCAATCCAGGCCGTCCGCTGCCCGCACTGCACGTCAGAACTATAGATTCGCACTCATTATGTCACTATCTATCGGAATCATTGGACTGCCCAATGTGGGCAAAAGCACGGTTTTCAATGCCCTGACGGGCGCGCAGCAGGCCGCAGTAGCGAATTATCCGTTTTGTACGATTGAGCCCAACCAGGCCATCGTCCCGCTGCGCGATAAACGTCTGGAAAAACTGCAGGGCTTGGTAAGGGTACCCAATATTATTTTTGCCACCTTAGAATTTTTGGATATTGCCGGCTTGGTCAAAGGGGCCAGCCAAGGAGAAGGATTGGGTAATCAATTCTTGTCCCATGTCCGTAATGTGGATACGCTGATTCACGTCGTTCGCGGCTTCGATGATCCCAATGTGGTTCATGTCCATGGGGAAATCAACCCTGTGGAGGATATCGAAGTGATCAATGTGGAATTGGCCCTGGCCGATATGGTCCAGATTGAAAGAAAAATAATCAGGCTTGAAAGTGATATCAAGGGAGACCGCAAATTGGTTTCCACTTATGAATTGGCAAAGTCGCTCCGCGATCATCTGGCAGAGGGGCACCCAGTTGATAGTTATCCGGAACGGGCTTCAGTTGGGTTTGATAGCCTGGTACAGGAGATGCGATTCCTTACCGCCAAACCCGTAATTTATGCCATCAACGTTGATGAAACCGGCCTGGAAACCGAAACACCAGAAACTGCCTTGGTCCGGGAATATGCGACCGCACATTATGCAAATTATGTCACCCTGTGTGCCAAATTAGAAGAAGAATTAATCGACATGACCCCCGAGGAGCAACAGGAATTTCTAGAATTAGCCGGCGCTGAATCCAGCGGTTTAGATCAAGTGGTACAGACCGGTTTTGAAACCCTCAATCTCATCAGCTTTTTCACCAAAAATGAACAAGAAGTCCGGGCCTGGAATATTCCAGTGGGAACGAAAGCCCCCCAAGCGGCGGGAAAAATCCATACCGATTTCGAACGCGGTTTCATTCGGGCAGAAGTTGTGAATTTTGATACCTTTGCCACTCATGGATCAGATACAGCCCTTAAAAGCCAGGGGTTGCTGCGCTCGGAGGGGAAGGAATATGTTGTTCAGGATGGAGATGTAATCTTGTTTCGGTTCAATGTTTAGTTTATAAGTCCTACATTACATAAAATAAAACTCCCGCTCAACTGCTGGGAGTTTTTTTGTTAGCAAAAAAAGCGTTTTTGCAAAAAGGTGACAGTCACTTGTTAAGTGACTGTCACCTGGTAGGGCATTAATGGCGAACAGCGCTAAGCATTAAAGTTACGGCGCATTGAAAATCCGAGGACCGCGCTGTAAACAATTTGCAGTCGATTGAAAACTTCCTCTTGTTGTTGTTTGGCTTCACCTTCAGCCTGCTCCAACCCCGCCTGAGTACGGGCAACCAGAGTGTTGAGCATTTCCATTAACTCGGGTGTAATTTGGGCCGTATCTTCGCCAATGGCCGCACTTAGGGCCTCATCATCATCGGCAATTTCAAGCAGACTTTCGATGAACTGAAATTCAGGGGGCGGGGCTGATAGATCTTGAATAATATCCAGGATCTGTTGGAGTTGGGCAGAAAGGGATAAATCGCTCTTTTGGCGAGCATCTTGCAGCATCTGGGTAACAGACTGAATAAAGAAATCATCGACGGCTTCGATATTTTGCTGTAGCACAGCTTTCATATCTTCAGCCTGCAAAACAGTTTCAACATTTTGTCGGGCAGCGAGCAACCGCTGTTCGATTTCTTGATCCACTTCTTGGGTATAGGTTAATAGTTTTTCCCGCACTTCGGCCATCCGGGCCTTCCCTTTGCCGCGGGCCCGATCAACTCGTTCACTCAACATTTGGAAAAAGGAATAGTCCATCCCTGGGCGGGCCAGTCGTGCCAGTGCTTTGAGGCGGGTATCTGATGGGGCTTTAGTTACCAATTCCAATAAAGCCTCACGATCCAAATTTTCACCAAGTTCCTGCAGCTCTGTCACCGCCGCTTGAATTTCCTCGGCTTCGGCCTTAATAACTTGACCCTGGGTGCTGTGTTCGAGCAGCAAAACCTGTAAATCATTCAACTGGCGGGCCGAATTCTCGTCCTGCCCTGCGATGGCGGCTTCCATAAAACGGGCGAGAATGGAAAAGAAATCGCTATCGATCATTTCGTCTTCTTGCTGAACGATATCCAGGCGAGCCGATTCCGTGGCAGTCATCAACCGGCGCAGCAAATTAACCCGATCTTCCTGGGCTTTGATCATTTCTTTGGTGATCCCATCGGCTTCCAGCACTGTCTCGAGCATCAACTGGAAGGTAAGCATGGTCTTGGGGCTAAAGAGATACCCTTTGCGTTGTTCCTGAGGCAGACTGTTGACTACTTGATTGATCAGAGGACCAATGGTTTTTTCTTGCTCGTGGACGGGGAGCCCGGCCTCGGGGGGGAAGAAGGTCAATAAAAGTTCTTTCTCAGGATCGTGATAAACCAGGGGGGTCGAGAGCATCCCCTGAAATCCACAACTAGGGCATTGAGCCAGATTGAAATTCCCTGACAAGAATAATTGCTTGAGTTGGGGTTCTTGTCCGACATCGATGAGTTGAAATAGATCAGCAACAATGGGCTGCTGGCATTGCGGACAATTCATTTGTGTTTGTGGCATAAAATTAGTACTCCAATTTTGGTTTAAAAATCAATTACGGGGTAAAGAAAAACATATTCGAGCACCGTCACCAGGGCGGGGATCAACCCAAATGCGCCCACCATGAGCTTCAACAATTGCTCGAGTCAAATATAATCCGAGACCGGCCCCCTGAGTCGTACGAGTGGCGGCATCGGCCCGGTAGAAACGGTCAAATACATGCGGGATATCACCTGGCGCAATCCCAGGACCTTGATCGCGGACACAAATGATTACTTGCTCCGGGCGGACTTGACCGCTGATCTGGATTTCCCCACCATTAGGGGAATATTTAATGGCGTTTGAGAGCAAATTAGACAAAACTTGACTCAAGCGGTCTTCATCGGCCACGACAACAGGGAACTCGGCAGGGAAATCAACGCTGATGGTATGGATATCGGTCTGCGTGCGGAAGCGTTCGGCTAAGCTTTCGGCAAAATTTTCGAATGAGATATCACATCGATTGAGACTCAAACCTCCAGCCTGCAAGCGGGAAGCATCGAGCAGATTTTCAATCAAGGCGGTGAGGCGGTCGGCTTCTTCTTCAATCACTTCTAAGCTATCTTGGATGATCTCCCGATCCCAAGAGACATCATCCCGGCGCAGAGTCCCCACATAGCCCTTGATGAGTGCTACGGGGGTTTTAAGTTCATGGCTGATAACCGAGATGAACACGCTTTTTAATTCTTCAGCCTCGCGGAAATGAGTAATATCTCGGACCGAGGCGATGATATTGAGCAAATTCCCTTCCGCCGATAGCAGGGGGGCATAGGTAACCCCGACTGCCAGGGGAATCCCACTCGGCCGGGCGATATCCCCTTCGACATAAAGGGTGGCGTTCGCCGTTAGCGGCCAACCGCTAACCTCAGCTTCTTCTAAAGTCACCCCTTCGTTACGATTAATCCATTGGATAATCTTGTCATGGTTCTGACCCTGAACATTCTCAATTGAACCACCCCACAAGCGGCAAAATGCAGGGTTACAGCGTTCAATGGTATGGTCCGGCAGCATGATTAGAGTGCCATCAGCGGCTGAATCGAGGAGGGCGTCGAGGCGTTGTTTTTCGCGATTAACCTGGGAGTAAAGTTGCGCATTTTTGATCGCAATCGCGGCTTGATCAGCAAAACTCTGCAGTAAAGCCCGATCATTCGAGGAAAAAACGCCGCGGTAAGATCGGAAGATGAAAATGACCCCGATCACTTTTTGGTGCGCGATCAGGGGTAATGCCACACCGGTAAGCAAACTCATGCTGACGATCCGAGTCAGGTTTTGCAATAGGCGGCTGATTTCAGGAACCTCAAACCGGGCGGGGTCTTCGTGATCCGAAACTTCGGATAATAGCGGGTCAACATGTCGGGCTACCGTCGCGGGGATACCATGAGAAGCCGCGAGTTTCCACCCCCCCTGTTCGCCCCGCATGGCAATCAACCCGGCTGTCCCGGCGACCATTTCCGTGGCATCTCGTAAAATCCGGGCCAGGAGTTTGTCTAGATCCAGTTCTTGGGTGATGGCGCGCGCGATTTTGAGCAGGTAATCACGTTGGCGGATGCGGAAATCGGGAAGCATAGGTGGTGGTTAGTGGGAGGTGGGTGGTGGGTGGTGGGTATCTTGGTTAGACTGGTTTTGGGTAGTGGCCGCGAGGGTATCAGCGATGATGAAGGGGGGGCGTTTGCGGGTTTCGTCGAGGTTGCGCCATAAATATTCTCCGAGAATCCCCATCATCATCATTTGAACTCCGGATAATACCAGGATTACAACCATAAGTGAGGTCCATCCTTCAATTTGGATGGCGAAAAATAACCGCAGCGTAATGATAAATCCGGCATAGAGTAATCCAATCAGACTCAGACTAAATCCCAAAATGGAGGCCGCCCGTACCGGAAAATAGGAAAATGCCACAAAAGAATCAACAAAGTATTTGACTTTCTTGGCAAGAGTCCACATTGAATGGCCATATCGCTTTTCACGCTGCTTGCGATGATAGGGGATCACCTTAGGTTCAAACCCCAACCATAAGATCAACCCCATCAGGTAGACATTGTTCTCCTGAATTTGATCGATGAGATCGCAAACCTGGCGATCAATGAGAAAGAAATCAAACCCACGTTTGGGCATGGTTTTAATGGCAAATCGACGGAAGAGAGTATAAAACGTATCGGATAAAAAATTCGACACCCAACCATCATCCCGGGTCGCCCGGGCCGCTAATACGACTTTGTGGCCCTGCCGCCAATCTTCTAGCATGGTATGAATTAATTCAGGTGGGTCTTGCAAATCGGCGGCAATCGCAGCAATGGCCTCACCACTGGCCTTACTCAATCCAGCCAATAGGGCGGCATTGGATCCAAAATTCCGGGATAGTTTTACGATCCTGATCCGATGTTCTTGGGCGAGTAACGCCGATAAGACTTCGAGCGAGTTATCATATGAACCATCGTCTACAAACACAAATTCAAATTGGTCATGTTCATTTCTGAGAGCCAATTCCTGAAATTGACCTAACAGGTCTGGCAGGCTGGGCGCATTATTATAAACAGGGACGATAATTGAAACGAAACTCATTTTGATTTCTCGAAATAGCCCCGTACATTCGTACAAACTTGCTCGATTTGCGCTACAGTGTGGTGGGGGCTCATTGGCAGGCTTAAGATTTCCTGATGAATCTGCTCTGAAATCGGGAAATCACCCTCCCCAAAACCCAGCTCCTGATAAGCGGGCTGTAAATGGGGTGGAATTGGGTAATGAATCAGCGTACCGATGCCCTTATCCTTTAGATAATTTTGAAGAACATCTCGATGCTTAACTCGGATGGCAAAGACATGCCAAATCGGATCCATTCCATCGGGAACGGTGGGTAAAAGCAGAGGTAAATTCACTAATTTCTCGAGGTAAATGGCCGCCAATTTCTTACGGCGATTATTCCATTCATCCAAATAGGTCAATTTCACTCGCAAAAAGGCGGCCTGTAATTCATCCAGGCGGCTGTTGAAGCCCTTTACCAGGTTATGGTATTTAACTTTAGAGCCATAATTGCGCAAAACCCGAATGCGCTCGGCTAAATCATCATCATTGGTGGTGATCGCACCCGCATCGCCAATCGCCCCTAAGTTTTTTCCAGGGTAGAAACTCCAACCGGAGGCCTCCCCTAAACGACCACACATCTGGCCCTGATACCGCGCCCCCTGCGACTGGGCGGAATCTTCAATCACTTTCAGGCCATGCTCAGCTGCAAAAGCATTGATTGGGGTCATCGCAGCCGGCTGACCATACAAATGGACTGGTAGGATGGCCTTTGTTTTGGATGTCAGAGCCGCTGCCAACCGATCAGCGTCCAGGTTATAAGTCCGCTCAACCGGTTCAACTGGGACCGGTGTTGCGCCCGCGTAGGTCACCCCCAACCAGGTGGCAATGTAGGTATTTGAGGGGACCAATACTTCATCCCCCGGCCCGATCCCATAGGCCCGTAAAATCAAGTGAAGTGCTTCCAGCCCGTTCCCCACCCCGATGCAATGCTTCGTCCCGGTGTACGCAGCAAACTCAGCTTCAAAAGCCGTGACTTCCTGACCCAAAATCAACCAACCCGAATCCATAACTCGCTGATAAGCGGCATCCAATTCAGGTTTCAACTCAAGATATGGGGATTTCAGTTCCAAAAAAGGAATATTGAGGGTCATGTTTTCGAGACCTGGTCCAAGAATTGATCGTAATCCCGAATATATTCGTCGGCATTATAAATATCAGAAGCCAATACCAGCAGAATTGCATCGGCCGAATACTTGTATTGGGTGGCCCAAACCATCGAGGGGATATGTAGTCCAATTTCAGGCGTATTCAGGATGATCTCATCGCGATGAACCCCGTCATCCACAACAACCGAACAAGCACCTTGCAAACACACCAGAACCTGATGCTGCTCTTTATGCGCATGTTCCCCCCGCACCGCCAGGGTCGGCACATTATGAATGACAAAAAAACGTTTGGGCGCAAAAGGTAAATGCTGGTCGTACTCACCATAGGTGAGATCCCCTCTCAAATCTGTGATAAGCGGGAGTTTAATAATATTCACCCGTTGGACAGCAAGAGTCTTTCTCGAGGTTAAAACAGGATGCGATTTGAGAGTTTCTTTGCGGTCTTCTGAGGCCACATAGCCTTTGATCCAGGCCGGATTGCCGACCACAATTGCATGGGGAGGCACATCACGTGTGATCACGGCTCCGGCCCCCACCAACGCATTGACACCCACCGTTATTCCTGGCAGCAGGGTCGCATTCGCTCCGATGGTGGCTCCCTTGCAAATTCGAGTGGGAGGATACGTTTTTAAATGTTCTTTGCTGCGAGGAAAAGGATCATTGGTAAATGTCGCATTGGGGCCAACGAAGACATCATCTTCAATGGTAACGCCATCCCAGATTTGAACACCACATTTTATCGTAACGCGGTCGCCTATTCTGACCTGATTTTCAATAAAAATGTGATTATTCAGATTGCAATCGGCCCCAATCACGGCTCCGGGTAAAACATGGACAAATGCCCATACTTTGGTTCCGGGGCCAATTTGCGCCCCAGGCTCAACGATTGCTTTGGGATGAATGAAAGATGATGAAGTCATATCAAGTGTCAGTTTTCAGTGAGCAGGAATCAGTAAGATTTTTGGGTTACACTTTCAAAAACTGATCACTGCCCACTGTTCACTGCTAACGGCCTACTGCTGCTCTGCAAGACCAATTATATGGTCGAAAATTTGTAACCCTTCGTCAATATCGGCTTTGGAAATACACAATGGCGGTGCTAAGCGGATGGTTGATTTACCACAACCCAACAACAGCAAGCCATATTTAAATCCTAATTGTTCAACTGCATCTCGAACGGTGGGATTGGGCTCATGGGTCTCTTGATCTTTGACAAAATCGACCCCGATCATCAAACCTTTACCCCGTAAATCGCCGATACTAGGGTGGCGCATCCGAATTTCTTCCAGGGCGGCCAACATATATTCGCCCATTTCGGCTGCATTCCGCATAAAATCGGCTTCGATCAGATCAATCGTTGCTCGAGAAGCAGCACAGGCGATGGGGTTGCCACCATAGGTGTTTCCGTGAGAACCCTTAGGCCAGGTCATAACACTTTTCTTGGTGATCATGGCCCCTAAGGGCATCCCCGAAGCAATTCCCTTGGCAGTCAAAATGATATCGGGCTCGATCCCAAAATGTTCGATTGCCCACCATTTCCCAGTACGGCCCATGCCCGATTGAACTTCGTCAGCAATCAACAAAATTCCGTGGCGATCGCAAAGATCACGCAAGGCTGGGAAAAAGCCTTCAGCCGGGACAATATAACCACCTTCGCCCTGGATCGGTTCGAGAAGAATACCGGCAACATCCTTGGGAGGCAAAATTCGGCCCAAAATCTCTTCTTCAATGTAACGAACCACTGTAGCCCCGTAAGGTTCACCCGGTCGAGATTGGAGTAAAGGACGGTAGGCATCAGGGTAAGGAGCGTGGACAACACCGTTCATCAACGGGAAAAATCCCTGGTGATAAACCGGTTTACTAGCCGTAAAGGTAACCGATCCCATCGTCCGCCCGTGGAAACCGCCCAAAAATCCAATGAAATTGCTACGACCAGTATGAAAACGGGCCAATTTGATGGCAGCCTCCACACTTTCGGTGCCAGAATTGGTTAGAAATACCGCCGTGTCCTCTGAAAATGGGGAAATCTCATTGAACTTCTCTGAGAGGGCAACCCACTGTTCATGATAATAATCAGAAGAAATATGAATAAAATTCTCGGCCTGTGCTTGAATGGCCTTAACGACTTGGGGATGACTGTGACCGGTGGAAACTACCGCGATTCCGGCGGCAAAATCCAGAAACTGGTTGCCATCCACATCCCAAACTTTGGCTCCTTTGCCATGATCCATTGCAAATGGATAAGCACGAGGATACGAAGGTGAAACAACTTTCAAATCCCGCTCGATCAGCGCTTGCGCTTTGGGGCCCGGCAAATTCAGTGGTTGCATTTAGAACTCTCCTAAAAATGTGCTGTAAGGCAATCTTTGTTAGACCACACCTTGCTCTGTACAGCAAAAAAAAGTGGGATACTGCCAAATACTTAGCGGGGGAATTATATCACTCAACACTGCGGTATAATCAACGACCGTTATGAAAACAGATTTTCATTTTGAACTTCAGGCCCAGGATGGCGCCGCCCGAGCCGGGGTTTTTTCAACCCCACATGGACCGATCGAAACACCAATCTTTGCCCCGGTTGGGACCCAGGCAACGGTCAAATCCTTAACCCCGGCCCAACTCCATGAGATTCAAGCAAATCTGATACTGGCCAACACCTACCATCTCTATTTACGACCCGGCGATGAACTCGTCGCTAAGTTGGGCGGGTTACATGAATTTATGAATTGGCCGCATCCGATCCTGACTGATTCAGGTGGTTTTCAAGTGTTTTCTTTGGGGGGCATCAATGCCATCGACGATGAAGGCGTCACCTTCAAAAGCCATATCGACGGGTCGTACCATCGCTTGACTCCTGAAAAATCCATTGCAATCCAAGAAAACTTGGGGGCCGACATCATCATGGCGTTCGATGAATGCGCCGATCCCTATGATCGGGAGTACAACCAGAAAGCGATGGCCCGAACCCATGCTTGGGTCGAGCGTTGTCTCACGGCTAAAACCCGGTCGGATCAGGCTTTATTTGGGATTGTCCAGGGTGGGATTTTCCCCGATTTACGCGCCGAATCAGCCGAGTTTATCGCGTCGTTGGATTTGCCGGGCAATGCTATCGGGGGACTGTCAGTAGGTGAAACCAAAGCGGAAATGCATGCCATTCTGGAAGTCGTCAATCCGATTCTTCCGGCCAATAAACCACGCTATTTGATGGGCGTTGGTACACCCGAAGATCTAATTAATGGGGTCGCCCGCGGGGTTGATATTTTCGACTGCGTCCTCCCCACCCGGCTGGCCCGTCACAAAGCTGCGTTTACGCGCCAGGGACGGGTCAATATGAGCAAAGCTGAACACGCCCAATCCACACGCCCCATTGACGAAACCTGCAGCTGCTATGCCTGCCAAAATTTTACTCGGGCATATATTCGACACCTGCTGGTAGCGAAAGAAATGCTGGCGGCTACTTTATTATCTATTCATAACCTTCAAATCCTGTTGGATATCGCGCGGGAGCTGCGCGCCGCCATACTCAAAGGGGAGTTTGATACCTATGCGCAACACACGCTTGAAATCTTGGGTCACTAATCTCAACTTTCCAGATTGGACGGTCATTATCGCGATTGGGGCGGTCAGTTTTCTTGCTTATGGATTACTGATTCCTCAATTGGGATTTTATTTTGATGATTGGCCCAATGTGTATGTGTTGTATACCCGCGGGGATCTGTGGGAATATCTGAAATTTGACCGCCCTTTTTCAGCCTGGACGTTTTTAGTGACTGCCCCTATTCTGGGCGTCCGTCCCCTCAACTGGCACATTTTTACGTTCATCATCCGGTGCCTGGTTTCGATCGGAATGTGGTGGACGTTTCGTCAGATTTGGCCGCGACGCAAAACCGAAGTTGCCTGGATGGCATTACTATTTTCCATCCATCCGGTATTTACACAACAGTCAATCGCGCTAACATACAGTCAAAATTTTTTGACCTATGCCTTATATTTTCTGTCGATGGGCAGTATGTTTGCGGCCCAACGTAATCACCGGTGGAAATGGGCACTATTCAGCATCTCTTTAGCCAGTACGGTTACGCACATTTTTACGATGGAATATTTTTGGGGATTAGAAATTTTGCGCCCGGTATTCATTTGGATTTTCTTGAATGGACAGAGCGGAAAAGCTAAACCCCAAATCAAGGAAACCCTTCGGATTTGGTGGCCTTACGGGCTAATTTTCTTGATTGCGCTGGTGTGGCGCGAAGCGCTGTATGTAGTGCTGTTTGGATTAACCGAAACCCCAAATGAACTCAAATGGGTTGCAATGTTACGGGCGACGCCAGTTGAGGCCATCCGTCAGCTCATCGAGGTCGCTCTAAAAGATTTTTCCCATGTGATGTTCTCAACCTGGCACAATACAATCCAGCCCAACCTGTTTGACCTTCAAAGCAATTTTTCCATCGCTTCCTGGATTTTGGCTGTCAGCGCCGCAAGCGGCGGATATTTTTTCATCTCAAAATATCAACCCAAGGATAATGAGGCTGAGGCTGCCGCTCGAGATCCTAAATGGCCGCTTCAGGCAATATGGGTTGGTCTGAGCATCTTTGTGGTCGGTACTGCCCCCATTTGGGCAATTGGGAAAAATATTACTCTGGGCAAATTTTCAGATCGCTTTGCCCTACCCGCAATGCTGGGTGCTTCAATTCTGATCATAGCGGTACTGGCCTATCTTCGAATTTCCCGCTGGCACAAAATTTGGATCGTCAGCATTCTCATTGGGCTGGCCATCGGAAGTCATTTTCGCACTGCGAATGATTTCCGGTGGGCCACTATTAAACAACAACGATTTTTCTGGCAAATGATTTGGCGGGCGCCGGAAATCCTGCCAGAAACCCCTGTTTTTTCCGATGGAGCAGTCCTCAGCTTTACGGGTGATTATCCAACTGGTTTCGCCCTGAACTTGTTGTATGCCGATGGAACCGAATCGCCCGCGGCGATGCCATTTTGGTTTTTCGAACTAGATCAAGATTTCCACCGAAATTCGCGCAAATACCTACGGGGCAATACTGTAAGGGATGATTTAAGGAATTATGTATTTAGCGGCTCGAGCTTAAACAGTCTAGTAATCCAATTTGACTATGACCAGGGTAGTTGTTTGTGGGTCGTCGATGAAGACCACGAAATTTTCACCCATTTTCCCCCTCTGATTCAGACTGCCCTACCGATGTCAAACCTCGACCGGATTGTATATTCCCCAACTACACCCCGCACGCCACCGGAAATAATTTTTGGTGAAGAACCCGAGCAAACCTGGTGCTACTTCTACCAGAAGGCTGAAATCCTTCGCTCCACAGAGAACTGGGCTCAAATCAAAGATATGGGTAATGAGGTTCAGAAATTGGATTATTCCCCGAACAATAAACTTGAGTGGCGACCTTTTATCGAAGGGTATGTCCACACCGGCAATTGGAATACGGCCAAAGATTTAACTGTGGAGGCTTTCAATTCAAATCCACAAACCGCTGAGACGTTCTGCGCCCTGTGGCGCGGGTATTTAGATACCGGCTTGATTGATGCAACCGGCGAAGTTGCTATAGATGAAGTTTATGACACCCTAAAATGCCACAGTTTTTGGAGTAGCAAATGATCTTGAAAATGAAGAATATTCAATTTCAGAACTGGACATTTGCTCTATATCTACTAATTATTTCGTTTTTAGCTTATGGATTATTGGTTCCTTATATTGGCTACTCTTTTGATGATTGGCCAAATGCTTATGTGTTATCCACCAATGGCAACCTATGGGAATATCTAAAATTTGACCGCCCTTTTTCAGCTTGGACATTTTTGGTAACCAAACCGATTTTGGGATTGGACCCATTAGGGTGGCATATTCTGATTATATTACTTCGCTGGTTTACATCGCTAGGCATGTTGTGGATATTAATGCAAGTCTGGCCTGAAAATAAAAAGGCCGTCTATGGCATGGTGGCAATTTTTACCATTAGTCCGGCATTCACACAAATGGCATCGGCCATTACATACAGCCAACAACTTACAACCTATGCTCTTTGTCTACTTTCAATCGGAAGCATGTTAGCCAGTATGGCCGATACTCGCGGGCGGATTTGGTTCATTGGGTTAGGCCTAATTAGCGCGGTTGGGCATGTTTTTACCATGGAATACTTTTGGGGGTTGGAATTGGTTCGGTCGCTATTCGTTTGGTTTGCTTTACGGGGAATTACTACATCACAAACCCAACGACTAAAATCGATGATAAAAATCTCTTGGCCATACCTGTTAATTTTGCTATTGGCAATTGTTTGGCGGCAATTATTTTTCATCCCCATTATTAATTTAGATAACCCAATTAATTATTCCCCCGTTTTAATCAACGCTGTTTTTACTGATCCAATCTCAGGTATTGCCAGCTTATCAAACACTATTGTAAAAGATTTACATTACCTTTTCGTCACAATGTGGGCCAACACATTACAACCTAAGTTCATTGATACCACCAGTTTGTTCTTAAATGTATCTTGGCTTCTGACCCTGGGTGTAATCATTGGATCAATTTTTTATTTCCAACGCACAAAATTTGAAAATGAGGATGAAAAAACTAACTTTAAATACAATTGGAGGAAAGAAAGTTTCATCCTGGGATTTTCAATTATCGTTTTTGGTACTATTCCATATTGGATAACGGCGGAACAAATCACCGTTGGTCTCTTTTCTGATCGATTTTCATTGGCTGGAATGTTGGGGGCAGCCATACTTAGTGTCGGTTTTATCTACACGATTAGTCAATCCGGTTGGAAAGCAACTGCGTTGGTTAGCATTTTAGTAGGCTTTGGGGTTGGGTATCATTTCCGAATTTCAAACGATTACCGCTGGGAATGGGCCGAACAGCGCGATTTTTATTGGCAGCTTTACTGGCGCGCGCCTCAGATTGAACCTCATACCCCAATTTATTCTGAAGGAGCGATTTTTCCCTACACTGGAGATTATCCAACGGCTTTTGCCATTAACACCCTCTACAATCGAAGCCCAGCTTCGACTGATTTGAGTTATTGGTTTTCCGAATTGGACGAAAAATTTTACAAAGATTCAAAGCGGATGTTGGCCGGCCTAGTGCTTGAAAAGGGTCTACGAAATTATCATTTTTATGGGAACAGTTTGGATGGAATAGTTATCCACCATGCACCCGAAAATGGAAATTGTTTATGGATTTTGGATTCTTCCGATAGTAAAAACCAACAACTACCCGAATTAGTTCGGAATGCATTACCCTTATCAAATCTGGAGCGCATATCGCGGTTAGCACCAAATTCAACATTTCATCCAAACATAAGGATATTTGGTCCCGAGTTGCCCCATACCTGGTGTTACTTTTACCAAAAAGCCAAGTTAGCAGCTCAAAATGGGGAATGGAATAAAATCGTTTTACTGGCTCAAGAGATCGAAAAACTTGGGCTTACCCCAAATAATCGAATTGAATGGGTCCCTTTTATCAGGGCTTTTGCATACACAAATGAATGGGAAAAAGCGAAAACTTTAACTATTTCAGCCTACAAGACAGATGTAAAAAACCGAAAATATTATTGTTCAATATGGAAAGACTTTGAAAGTTTTGGTCCAAATGAAGAAATATCCGGAATTTACGAGAAATTAGATTGTCCCCAACAATAAAATGACCATCATCCAATCCATCATCCTTGGCATTGTTCAAGGAGCCACCGAATTCCTGCCAATATCCAGCTCGGGACACGTTGTTTTAGTTCCCCATTTGCTAGGCTGGCAAATCCCAGAGCAAGATGCTTTTATTTTCAATATTATGGTCCAAGCAGCCACGTTGATTGCGGTCTTCTCATATTTTTGGCAAGATGTTTTCAATATTATCCGAGTAACGTGGAATGCGCTAACCCATAACAGGTTGTTTTCTGACCCCGAAGCTCAGCTTGGTTTATTCTTGATTTTAGCAACAATTCCAGCTGGGTTGGTTGGGATCACCTTGAACAGTTTTTTTGAGCAAATTTTTGCAAACCCCATATTTGCAGCCATCTTTCTCTTGGTAACGGCGGCCTTACTAATTTTTGCTGAACAAGCCGGGAAAAGGGATCGAAAACTTGAAGATATCCACTGGAAGGATGCGCTGTGGATCGGCATCTTTCAAATATTAGCCTTATTGCCAGGGATATCCAGGTCTGGGGCGACGATCACCGGGGGGATGGTGAGAGATTTTGATCGGCCAGCGGCGGCCCGGTTTTCATTCTTGATCTCGATCCCCTTGATGATGGCGGCTGGGGTGAAAGCAACTTACGAATTTATCGCCATGCCAAACACAACCGCGGCTGTGCCGGTATATCTGGCCGGCTGTATTGCCGCGGCAATAGTGGGTTATTTTTCAATGAAATGGCTGATGCGATTTTTAAATGAGCGCTCATTATATTGGTTCGCAGGTTATTGTCTGCTTTTTGCAACAATCAACCTGATCAAATTTATACTCTAAAACTCCCGCGGTTGTCCCCACAAATACCAAAACGTTTCTTCTGGAAAACTCGGTCTGAATTCCTCATCCCAAAGGAATTCGGCTTGAGATATTAATTGTTTCAAAACCAGATCTAGACTGGATAACATTTCAACATATGCCGGTTCGAGCAGTTTGGCTGCAGGTTCTAGTAAGTGCAGTAATACTCGTAAACGCACTTCACTTGAATAATAAGCCGCATGCAATTCCGGATTCGCTCTTAACTCGGTAAGATAATTCTGCCATTGGTTTAGACGCGATTTAAATTCCCATTGGGCTTTGCGTTCCCAAGCCGTCCGCCATTGCAATTGTATTGATTTTATTTTCGTATCAATGGATATATAAATATGTTCTTCTTGAGGGGATAAATTCCGAGTTTGTAGTCGGTGATTAGCCAATAGCAAACCGCCCAAAGTTAAACGCGGAAATGCTGGCTCACCCGAGGGCGAGCCAGCATTTATTGGCCAATATAATTTTTGTGACAATAAAAACGTTTCTAGTTCTTCACTGGCAGCCCGCAAATATTGAATGTCGTAAGAAATCGAAGGCATACCCTTTACTTTTATTTTGATAACAATTCTTTTATCGTTGCGATTAATTTTGTGGGGGTGGTTGGTTTGGTCATGTATTTCGCAACCCCCATATCACGCGCCTTAATTTGTTGCTCAATACTCGTCACAGCAGAAAGCATGATGACCGGTGGCATCGGCGAGAATACGGTTTGCAGTGATCTCAGCACATCAAATCCCGATTGTTCCGGCATCATCAAATCTAAAATCATAACATCAACCGGGCGCTTGTTCCGATAGGTTAGCTCAATTAGGTCTGTAATCTCTTGCCAGTTGGCGGCCGCCAGGACTGAAAATCCAGATCTTTCTAAAGCCATTTTCATTAATTTTAGGGTTTCCCGCTCATCATCCACGATCAGAACATTGGTTTGCCTAGTTATCATGCGCTCATCTCCTTTCCCTAATTCTACTATTAAGTTTCGGAATTCCAAGGATTAAAATCAGCGGTCCCGCCAGGATCAGCCACATCGAATTTTGCAAACCAAATTGTTCGGCAGCCAGCCCAATCCCCAAAGGGATCAGAGAACCGAAAATACCGAAAATATTTCCAACCGTCATTACCCTTCCACTTTGCCCAGGCATGGCGCTGTAAAGGTGTCCTTTTGGGATTGCATACCACCCAGCATTCAAAAGGCCCAATAATCCTAAAAAAATCATTTTCAAAGCCGGTTGGGGAACCAGGAGAAATATTGGTAAGGTGATTAGTACCAGTATGGCACTAATCCGTAAATACAATAAACCCGGCACTTTTTCCAATAGTGGAATTAACAGAAAATCCCCCACCAATCCGCATCCAGTCCAAATGGCAACCGCGAATCCAGCCTGAACAGGCTCCAAAAGCACCACATCCACAAAATATAAGGCTAAGTATCCATGAAAAATATCGAGAGTCAGATCCGCGAATTGAAGTAATGTTAGCCAACGCAAAACTTCTTTTCGCTGGAGGGCTTGCCAGGCCCCCTTTACCCCCTCTCCAAAATTCTGTAAGGGAGCATTTCGAGAAGAATTTGGGGCTTCAAAATGGGGGAATTTTAATCGAGTGGCAAACAGAAGAATGATTACGGCCAAAATTGCGAATCCCAAGAATAAGGTTCGCCAACTCCAGCCCACAAAACTGGTCATCCCTAAGGCTAACGGACCAACAACAATTCCCAGCGAACCAGCAAATGTCCAACGGGCCATATTTTGCTCATGGCGATCGGGATCTGAATCCATCAGTGCAGCCTGAGAAAGACTCACAAATGCCCCAGAAGCGGGATAAAAAATGATAAATGCGATCAAAAGTGGGATAAAACTCTTACTAACAGCCACTAACCCTATGGCCAGTGCAAATACCAGTCCCCCTCCTAAGATGAGTTTCCGGCGAGAGCCCATATCCCCCAAAATTCCAATGATTGGTTCGATAAAATTACCAATAACATTGGGCAGCGATAATAAGTAACCAATTTGGAGATAAGTCAAGTTTAAATCCGCCCGAATCACCGGCCAGGCCGCTTCCCGAGCACCAAAAACGAATTCATCCAAAAATTCTATCAATAGTAAAGTTACAACAAAGGACAGTGTGGGCAACAATGAGCGCATCACCGTATTATATTCAGCCAACCCAATATGTCCACTTGACAGTGTTAATAAATTCTTGTATTCTATTTTTGACCAATTGGTCAGTTATTTTCTTTTAGGGAGTTTTTATGTCGCCACGGACCGCAGATCGCGAAGCGCGCGAAGATCAAATTTTGGACGCCGCTGAGGCTGTATTTACCGAAAAAGGCGTCCACCAATCCCGGA
Organism: uncultured Anaerolineales bacterium; assembly: GCA_964453155.1. Lineage (GTDB taxonomy): Bacteria > Chloroflexota > Anaerolineae > Anaerolineales > UBA11858 > CAYVQU01. The sequence goes on from CAYVQU010000040.1 coordinate 23,429, forward strand.
TGGATGATATTGTTACCAAATCCGGTCTCAGTAAAGGGACGCTTTATTGGTATTTCGATAGCAAAGATAAGATTATCATCGCTATTTTTGAGCGAATGTTCAAACGCGAATTTGAAGAACTAGAAAAAATGGGGAAATCCGATGGTTCCGCGATTACGATATTAGAAGATATCACCGAAAGAACAATCGTTGATGTCAAAAGAATGTTGGGCCTAATGCCGCTGGTGTATGAGTTTATGTCCCTGGCTTTCCGCCGAAAATTCGTCAAAGAGGCGTTTAAACATTACATCAACCGCTTTATGGAAATCTTGGTCCCAGTCTTTCAGTATGGTATTGATCGAGGAGAATTCCGCCCTCACGACCCTCATGATATTGCCATTACGTTCGGAGCCATATTCGAAGGTACGATCTTGCTGTGGGTTTATGATAACACTTTAGTGGATGTGGAAAAACACATCCGTTCTGGAATTAAGTTTTTATTGCAAGGCATTCAGGCCTAATCTGATGGATTGGATCGACACTCTCAATGGAAACCCCCTACCCTGGCTGTTAGAACCGGACCCCGATAATCCAGGAGTGCGTTATTTTGCATTGCGGGATCTACTTGACCATTCCGATGATGAGCCCGAATTGATCACCGCACAAAACCAGGTCATGACTTCTGGCCCAGTGCCAAAGATTTTGGCGACCCAAACTCCTGAGGGGTACTGGAGCCAACCCGGACCCGGATACAGCCCCAAATACCGGGCCAGCACTTGGCAGATCATTTTCCTGGCCCAACTGGGCGCCGATGGATCTGATGATACGGTCCGCGCTGGATGCGAGTATGTCATCGAAAACAACCCCGCACCTAAAGGCGGGTTCAGCTATAACGGCAAAAATTCCGGGTTGATCCACTGTATTCAGGGGAATCTGTGCGCCGCATTTCTTGATCTCGGGTGGTCAGGGAATGAATACGTCTCGCGAGCGTTAGACTGGTTGGCCCGGAGTGTGACCGGAGATGGAATTGCGCCGGCGAAAAATCGCCAAGCGTCTATCCGCTATCTCCGGAGTGGCAACAGTGGCCCGGGGTTTCTCTGCAGCGCAAATGACCATCTACCTTGCGCCTGGGGAGCAATCAAGGCGATGCTGGCCCTTTCTAAGGTCCCGGCAGCAAATCGAACACCACAAATTGATACCGCGCTGGAAGTGGGCGCCGAATTTCTGCTGAAGTATGATCCCGCCCTAGCCAATTACCCGATGGGGTACGCCACCAAGCCTAACCGCAGTTGGTTCAGGTTTGGTTATCCGATCGGTTACGTAACCGATGTACTACAAAATTTAGAAGTCCTAACAGCATTGGGCTGTGGCAATGATCCCCGGCTTCAACCCGCCATTGACCTGTTACTGGATAAACAAGACGATAATGGCCGGTGGAAAATGGAATACACTTACAATGGCAAAACTTGGGTAGATGTTGAACAGCAGGGAGAACCCAGTAAGTGGGTCACCTTACGAGCCTTGCGGGTTTTGAAACGGGTGGTAAATTAAGAGCATCTCTCCCAATTCAACTACGGGGTGTGACCACTACTCGGAAACCACGTCGATCGAGTTTTATTTCGGGGTAATAGCGCCCCCGATACGCGCAGCGCGCCCGTTTGGGTTCGTGACACCAGGCCCCGCCCCGCACGACTCGCAAGATGTGGTTAGGAGCATCTAAATCCTCCCGGCCATCGGTAGGATCATAAGGATAGGCAAAGTCAGGATTGGTCGGGTTTTCGCCCCACAAACTACGGGTCCACTCCCAGACATTGCCCGCCATATTGGTACAGCCATAGGGCGAATCACCTTGCGGGGAAAATTGTCTTACCTGAGAACTGCCTCCAATGCCACTCACGATCGTATTGGCCATTTCAGGGTCCCATATGTTCCCCCAGGGATATTGGCTTCCATTGATTCCCCGAGCCGCTTTCTCCCACTCAGCTTCACTCGGTAATCTAAAATGATAATCATTTTGAGCCGATAACCACTCACAAAAAGTCAGAGCATCATACCAAGAAATATTGACAACCGGATGTTCCCCACGGAGGTTACCAGAAAGGTCCGAATTCCAATCCGGCGGCTGCTGGTATCCCACGGTTTCCAGAAATACTGCGTATTGTTGGTTGGTGATGGGATGTTTGCTAATAAAATATTCCGGCAGTTTTATGGTGTGTAGTGGTTGCTCCCGAGCGATTGAATCCGGATCTATTTCATCATCGCTCCCCATTAGAAATTCTCCCTCCGGGATACAAATCAATTCTAAGGGAAAAGGTTCAACCAGTTTCAGGGGGAAATTCTTCTGAATTTTGAGCAATTCCTTGGTTTGAGAGATTTCCAGTTGCGCGGCTGGGGCCGTTTCAGCCTGGACCACAACTTGGGCTTCAGCGGAAAAATTCAATTTTTCATTTGATCCAATGATCGCAGTGACCACGACTTCTTCGGTAACCGTTTCAGCAACCGAATAAGTCCCTTGAAACTGGATGATCTGATTGGTCCCAGCGTTCAATGTAAAGGGATCCGCCAATAAAGTTCGCTGGCGGCTAACAATTACCTGCTGCAAATCCGTTCCGCCGCGATTAGTCACCTTTACAGACCAATTGAGGGTCTCTCCAACCGAAACTTTACGAACCACCGGAACCAGTGATATTTGAATTTCCGGGGGTTTATGGACCTGGACACTTCCGGCTGCTTCCGCAGACAATTCAAACCCTAATACCCGTACAGATTCTGAAACAGAGCCCACGGCAGGATATTGCTTTTCAAACGAAAACCACTGAATTTCTCCGGGGGTCATTGTCAAGTCATCAATTAAAATTGTCCGATCGTTGATCATGACGAGATTGGAATGGGTTGTAGACCCCCGATTGACCACCGTAGCTGTCCAATTGACGTCGCTATTGAGCATGGCGGGATTAGGGTCAGCTTGCAATGAAATATCCAAGAATCTACGATCAGATCCCGGCGGCGCGTCCGCCTGAAGCCCATCTGGAGATTGACCATCTGGAGAGGCCAGACATCGTTTGACGGCTTCGAGTAATTTTGCCACATCGATATTAAAACTAGAATGACGAATTGTCAGGGCATTCCGCCGGGACAACGGGGCCAGATCGGGGGGCAAATCTTGGGACCGCGGCATACTGGCAGAATGCACTAATACAGGGATCACCCGAATATCCCGCTGTAACGCGGCCGCAACTTCTAAACGCACAAAATCATTGGGATTATCTAACCGCCGGTTCCCCTCGGCATCCCGAACATCGAGCCAGTTTTTGCCGATCAACACTAATACTACGTCGCAAGAACTAACGGCAGTTTCGAGAACGGCGACAAAATCTTCGCCCGGTTCGATGTCGGCGACATCCATGAAAATTTGATCGCCATGAAAATTAGCATCTAGGCGATCATATATTCGCCCAGCATACCCTTCCGAATCCGAGCGACGATAGCTAATGAAAATTTTTCCGAAACTCATCATCCCTTCTCCCTCGAAATTGATTGTAAAATTCATTACAATAGAAGTCAAGAAATTGAGTACAGTGTTAACAAAGCAATTACAAAATTCGGCCCCTGCGCCTTCGAAGCAGGAACGCCCTGAGCGGAGTTAAATCGAAGGATGCTTCGCTCCTCCGCCCAGGGAGCTAATCTTTCGATGACGAAGTTTTCACTGTAATGAGTTTGTGGAAATCGCTGTGGCTATTGGCAGGGGCATCTTCCCCTTTTACGGCAATCCCCACAGCAGGAAGAAACTCCTTGACAAGCCCCAAAAAAAGAGTAAGATTAGAATAACCGACCAGCTGGTCAGTTATTTTCCCAAAGATGTTTTTTTAGGAGGCTCCCATGGCACAATTTCTACTGGTCGCTGGAATAGAAATCGTATTAGGCATTGTTATCGGCTTTATCGCCGGGTTGATCTGGAAAGACAACCGTCCGATTGGGGTGCAAGGTGATTATTTGGTCGCCATCGGGGCTTGTGTGGTCTTTGGTTTGGGGATGTGGTACCTCATGCCGATGATTGGTTTTGGGCAAACGATCAAACTTCTGGCTACTTTTGGGGATGCCCCTGGGCTGGCGCTCATCATTCTGTGGTTGATTCGCCGCAACAAGCAATAATTCCGAGTTTTTCTTCCAAGCATGACTGCCGCCATTATTCAAACGCAGGGGTTGACGCGTGATTTCAAGGATAATCGCGCGGTCAACGCGGTTGATTTTTCCATCCAGCCGGGCGAACTTTTTGGCCTGGTCGGCCCCGATGGTGCAGGCAAAACCACAACAATGCGGCTGTTGGCTGGATTGTTGAACATCACGGCGGGTGAAGCTACCGTCGCTGGCCACGATGTCGCCACTGAAGCTGAGGCCATCAAACCCAAGATCGGCTACATGGCCCAGCAGTTCAGCCTATATGGGGAACTCTCGGTTTTAGAAAATTTACTCTTCTTTTCGGATTTATTTGATGTCAGAAAAGATGTCTTGCAAGACCGAGTTGAACGATTACTCACCTTCGCGGGATTAACGGAATTCAAGCGCCGCCGCGCCGCCCACCTTTCGGGGGGGATGCAGAAAAAATTAGCCCTGGCCTGCACCCTGATTCATCAACCGCCGATCCTGCTCCTGGATGAACCCACCAACGGCGTCGACCCGGTCTCCCGCCGGGAATTCTGGAACATTCTCACCGACCTGCACCTGGAAGGCACCACCATCCTCGTCAGCACCCCCTACATGGACGAGGCCGACCGCTGCTCCCAGGTCGGATTGATGTATGAGGGTCGGCTCGTTATTTGTGCCCCTCCCAAAGAGATTCAGGCCCAAATCGAAGGCGAACTCATTGAACTCTACCCAACCGACTGGCAAGCAGCCCACAAACTACTCCAAAGCCTTCCCGGTATCCTTGAAATCCAAACCTACGGCGAAGCCCTCCACATCCTGGTCGATTCAGCCGCACAACGACTCCCCGAAATCAAAACCACGCTTCAAGAGAACAATCTCACCTACCATGGTGCCCGTCCTGCTCCGGCGCGCATGGAAGAGGCGTTTATTTCACTTATCCGAAAACTAGCCGTGAGCAGTTAGCAATCCGCAACATGTAATTCAGTCAAAATTAAAAGTTCACAATTCACCATTCATCATTCACAATTTTCATGTCTCTTCGCCACATTTGGGCCGTCACCCGCAAGGAACTTCACCACATCATCCGTGATCGCAGCACGTTGATCCTGGTGTTGATCACACCAACTGCGCTGCTGGTGTTGATGGCGTATGCCTTGACGGCGGAGCTGAAAAACGTTCCGATTGCGGTATTAGATTACGACCGTTCCTCACTCTCTCGGAAATTTGTCCAGCAGATCGTCGCCGGGGAGGATTTAGCGCTGTACGCTCAGGTTGAATCGGTGGAGGAGATAGAAGATTTATTACTCAAAGGCGATATTAAAGCGGCTTTAATGATTTCGCCCGGCTTCTCCAGCGATATCCAATCGCTTAAGGGGATGCCGTTACAGATCATCATCGACGGCACCGAGCCCGAAAGCGGTGGTTTCGCGGTCGATCACATCGCCTGGCGGGCTGAAGAATTTATTAACACCGCGCTGGAGGATCAAATCTTTGCAATGGGTGGGAGTTCGGCTTCGCTGCAGCCCATCGATTTGCGAGTCCGCACCTGGTACAACCCCAGTTTGAAGCCGCGCGTCGACCTGATCCCCGGCTTGATCTCGATCGTGTTGGGGTTCCCGGCTCTATCGGTAGCGCTGACCCTGGCACACGAACGCGAACACGGCACCCTCGAGCAGTTAATGGCAACCCCCATTGGGCGAGCTGAATTACTCTTGGGGAAGATGATCCCCTACATCCTGGTGGGGATGATTAATGTGATCGCGATCCCGATCCTGGCGATGATCTGGTTTAAAATCCCATTTAACGGCAATCCCATCCTATTCTTTTTTCTCTCCGCCATTTTCCTGTTTTCGATTCTCAGTATGGGCATCATCATCGGCGTATTCATGAAAACTCAGGCCGCCGCGCTGGCCCTATCGTTCCTGCTGATTTTCTTCCCCGGATTCTTCATGACCGGCATATTTTTCCCCATCGTCGCTATGCCCGAAATCGTCCGCATGGAGGCCATGTTCATGCCCGGGACCCACTACGCCATCATCACCCGCGGCATCTTCCTCACCGGGATCGGCTTCGAAACCCTACTCCCCTACGCCATCATGCTGATTTTCTTAGGCGTGATCTTCACTGGGGTAGCAGCGGTATTTTTTAAGAAAAAACTAGCGTAAGATATTGGGAAGTGGGAAGTTTTCGCCCCCCACCCACTACCCACCACTCACTCACATGTTCAGACGCATTTTCTCCATCACCAAAAAAGAATTCATTCACCTCCGCAATGACTGGTGGATGCCGGCTTTCATGCTCATTGGCGGTTTGATGGAATTGCTACTGATAGGGTGGGCGACATCCCGGCCGATCACCAACCTGCCCATGATGGTTTGGGATCAGGACCAGAGCGCGGCCAGCCGAGAGATGGTGACGGCGTTGATCAATACCGAAACCTTTGCCATCGAAGCTTATGTGAATAACATGGATACGATCGAGACAGCCCTCGACACCGGTCAGATCAACGTCGCCGTCATCATCCCCCCAGATTTCGCCCGGGAGATGGCGGACCCCCATGGCCAGCCCCAGCTGCCGATCATTCTGAATGGGGCTGAGAGTATCCCGGCCCTGGCCGCCTTACGGGCGATTGAAGGTGTTACCCGGGATATGGGCGAAAAAATATCCCTCGAACGCTTACGAATGGACCCGGCCGAATTTGAAGGCTTTGTCCCCAGCCTGCGAGTCTGGTTTAACGAAGCCCTCAATGAAGCCCTCTACACTACTCCGGCGGAATTAGGCCTGATGCTCGAATTTACGGTCTTGTTGTTCGCCTCACTGTCGATCTCCCGTGAGCGAGAACTGGGCACCCTGGAGCAGCTCCTAGTCATGCCGTTCTCATCGCTGGAAATCATCATCGGGAAGGCCCTCCCGGTCGTCATCATCGGGTTTGTGGACTTCGTCCTGATGCTGATCATGGTCAATACCGCCTTTGGGGTGCCGATTCGGGGTTCGCTGCTCCTACTGCTAGTCCTCGCCTTTGGTTATCTCCTGGTCGAACTGGGGAAAGGGATGGTCATCTCGGTCATCTCTCGAACCCAACACCAGGCCTTTCTCCTGGTCATGATGATCGGGATGACCGACTTTATGTTCACCGGCTATGCGGCCCCCGTCGAGGGAATGCCCAAAGCAGCCCAACTCTTCGCCAACCTCGTCCCCGCCCACCACTGGCTTGAAATTCTGCGCGGCATTCTCATCAAAGGGGCTGGGTTAGATGTGCTTTGGCCCCATGTCGTTGCCCTGATTATCCTGGGCGTGATCATTGGAACTTTTTCGTTAAGGTTTGTTCGCCGGGCGTTAGACTAAAGTCGATCCAAAAAATGTTTCTGAGATTAACGTCATTGCGAGCGAAGCGTGGCAATCTGCATCATCATCTCAGGGATTGCCACGTCGGCTCCGCCTCCTCGCAATGACGGAATAATAATGCTTTCCGGAGTCAGGCGAAAAATCGCAACTTTATGCTTTCTATGGATAAATCACAAGCCGTTATTGCTCGGGGATTGACCAAGAAATTTGGCGACTTTACGGCCGTCAATGCCGTAGATTTTGAGGTTAATCGCGGTGAAATTTTTGGTTTTCTCGGCCCGAACGGTTCCGGCAAAACAACGACCATCCGGATGACACTGGGATTACTGCAACCCACTGCTGGAGAGATTTCTGTTTTGGGAATGGACATCACGGCTAATCCCCAGGCTATGCGCCCCCGAGTCGGATACATGTCTCAACGGTTTAGTTTATACAATGATCTAAGCGTGCTCCAAAATTTAGAGTTTTACGGTGCCGCCTACGGGCTGGACGAAAAACTGCTGACAAAAAGGATTCAAAACGCCCTCACAATGGCCGGACTCGAAGGCCGCGAACACGCTAAAACCAAAGACCTATCTGGTGGCTGGCGGCAGCGCTTGGCATTGAGCGCGGCAATCTTACATCGCCCCGAAGTCATTTTCCTCGACGAACCGACCGCCGGAGTCGACCCGATCTCCCGCCGGGCGTTCTGGGACCTGCTGTATCAACTCGTCGCTGAAAACATCACCGTCTTCGTCACCACTCACTACATGGATGAGGCCGAACACTGCCACCGCCTGGCCTTCATTCAGCGCGGCGAAATTATTGCCTACGGCTCTCCCGCTGAGATCAAACGCGACATGATGCGCGGCCAAGTTCTGGAAATTGCCCCCTCCGACGCCGGGAAAACCGTCAAAGTCCTGCGGGCGGCCCAAATTTCCGGGAAACTCCAACTGGAAGAGATCGAGCTCTATGGGGCGTTGGTCCATGTCGTCGCGCCGGATGTCCACAATTTCCAATCTACCATTGCTGCCGAACTACAGCAGGCCAACATTGATCCCGGCGAGATGGCCATCATCGAACCCTCACTTGAAGATGTATTTATTGCGTGTATGAAAACGTGAAGCGTGATACGTGAACCGTGACTCGCATGATTTACGCACCACGAAATTGGAGGCTCCAATGAAACCAAAATCATTATTTTTTATCCTAATGCTTCTCCTTGGGCTGTTACTCACATCCTGCGACATTTTGCTGGAGGAAGGCACCCTCCAGGCTGACAATGCCCTACAGGCCTCCGGCGTGGTCGAGGCGATTGAAATTGTTCTGGCTCCCGAGATTGGGGGGCGGGTTGCGGCAGTTCATGTTGCGGAGGGCGCGCGGGTTGAAGCCGGACAGGCCTTGTTCCAAATCGAGGATAAACTGCTCGAGTCGCAGCTTCGGCAAGCTCAGACCGCGGTCGCAGTGGCGCAGGCCAACTATGATCTGGTCGCCGCGGGACTGACCACAGAGCAAAAAAGCGCCTCCATCGCCGCGGCGGACTTAGCGCTGGCTGCGGCCCAATACGATCTCAACCAACTTTATGAAAACAACGAATTGATGGCCGCCCAGGCTTTGCAAACCGTCGAAGCGTTGGAAGCTCAGCTAGAAGATTTACAGCGTTTTGATGTTCAACAAGCCCTTGTCTTGCAAACCATCGCCAATGCCCAGAAGGCCGTCGATACTGCCTCCCGCAATTTAAGATACAAACAATCGACCGCCAACGCCTATGACATTGATGCGGCCAAAGCCGAGTTGATCCTGGCCGAGGATGCTTTGGAAGATGCTATTGAAGATTTCGAAGAGCACGAAAACAAGCGTGAAGACAATTTACAACGGGCCTATTATCTCTCCAAAAAAGCCGCGGCGGAGAAAGCTTTTGAGGCAGCCCAACGCCGGGTCAATTCACTTTCATCGACCGGCAACCCCATCGATATCGCCGTGGAAGAGGGCAACCTGATCGCCGCCGAGGCTCAACTCGCCCAAGCCCAGCGCGAATGGGAACGAATCAAAGACGGTCCCAACCCGGGCGATATTGCGGTGCTCGCAGCCCAAATTGCATTGACCCAAGATGATTACGATACTCTCAAAGTTGGTCCAGATCCCGATGATGTGGCAGTGGCCCAGGCCCAAGTCACTAATGCCGAAGCTCAACTCGCCCTGGCAAAATCCGAATTCCCAACCGAGCAAGAACTGGCTGTCGCTCAGGCCCAACTCGACGCCGCCCAGGCCAATTTGGCGGCTATTGAGGTACAAATTGATCTCCTGATCGTCTCTTCGCCGGTTGGTGGGGTGGTCATGACTCGCAATGTCGAACCCGGCGAGGTCATCCAACCCGGTTTGGCCGCGATGACGATCGGCCAACTCGATCAACTCACCATCACGGTTTATATCGCCGAAGACAAATATGGTCAGATCAATTTAGGGGACGCGGCAACCCTGACTGCCGATTCCTTCCCGGATGAAGTCTTTGCCGCCACCGTCACCCGCATCGCTGATCGGGCCGAGTACACCCCGCGGAACGTCCAAACGAAAGAAGATCGCCAAACAACGGTATTCGCCGTTGAGTTGGCTGTCAAAGACCCGGAGGGTAAACTCAAACCGGGGATGCCCACCGATGTGGTGTTTAGCGAGTAAGAAAAAAGGCTGCGAAATTCGCAGCCTTTTTTCTTACTCAAATTCGAAAGTATCACCTGAGCGACCGGCGGAATTTTCTCTTCCGAACGACAAATAACACGCCTGAAACGACCAATAGCAAAGGGATTAAGGCTATTCCGATCAGCCCCCTGATCGAACGGGCACCAAAGTGGTTTAAAGTGATGACCGTTGGAGAATTGAGCGTCGCGCCCAGGGTAAATTCGGAGCCTAAATCTGCCGCGTCCACCGTGAAGGTCAATTGGTCACCGGAGACGCTGGTTCCCTCCACGTTCACCACCGCGAAATCGTCAGCGCTACCTGCTGCGCGTTTGAGTAAATAGTAGGTTCCCGTATCGCTGAAATTACCGGTGCCGCCGGCATCAGAGATATCAAAGGTCAGGTCTACGTTGCCGCCCGCGGTGTCGGCGTCGTTGACGTCCAGCTCCCAGATGCGCGCCCAGCGTTTTTCTACGTTGACACCGTTCGATGGGGGTAGGTTTTCGGTCACATTTTCAAAGGTGGTATTATTGTGGCCAAAGACAATGCAATCCCCGGCTGCGGTGAGAAAGGCCGCGGCATTATCGATGTTCAGGCCGCTGGACGAGGCGCTGCCAGCCCCGCCGGTAAGGAGAGCCGCTTTGCCGGTGGTGTGGTAGGCCAAATTGCCCATATCGGTGGTGTTGACTTTGTAGGCCGTCCCGGTGGTGTTTTTGAAATGGATCCAGCCGACGTTTTCGGCCCAGGCGTAGCCGTCGAAGTCGCCCGTCAGCGGGTCGATGGTCACCTGGCTGTCACTGGGGTTGAAATTGACCCAGCCGATGTTGGTGCCCCAGGCGTAGCCGGAGAGATTGCCGCAGCCGTCATTGTTAATGCCGTAGGTCCCTGCGGCATCGTTGGCATAGGTGTGGGTGCCACCACTCTCATAAGTCCCCAGGCGGATCCAGCCGACGTTTTCGGCCCAAACATAGCCTTCCAGGTGATCAGAAAAGACTTGCATCCCACCATTGCTGTCTTTGAAGTTGAGCCAGCCGATGTTGGTGCCGTAGGCCCATTTATTGGTGTTATCGATATTGAAGACGCTGGCGTAGGTCACTGTGAAGACCAGCAGTGACAAAAGCAGGGCTAGCAGCAATACCGGGTAGAAATTGCGGTTTCGAATTTTTGCGACCATGGCTGTTCTCCTGTTCATTGCCCACCGCGAACTGGCCACACGTAGTGGCTGTTGGAGACCTTATTGTTGTTGTCCGTGAGGCCACGATACAGGTCCACCCGCCAGGCGAGTGACGTATTGTCCGCGCGGGTAGTACCCGACCAATAGTAACTCGACTGGACAGCTGTGAATGGGTCTCCCTCCGTCCACTGGCCCGTGCCGGCTGTGTTGGGTAGAGCGGGGTTAGCAACGCCATGGTGTATCAGACTATGCAACTCCCGTACATT
>CAYVQU010000041.1:0-34916 GCA_964453155.1 uncultured Anaerolineales bacterium
TTTTTGTTGCTCAACGCTTCTGTTTTGCCTGAGTTACTGCAGTAGAGTCAATTTAAGCATTGCTGGAAAAACGAAGATATTGACGAAAATCAGCCCAATACTGCCGATCCCAGAAACCACTGCGGCGGAGGGCGCTCCCATTTGATCGCCCAAAAAACCCATCAACAATGAGCCCAGGGGATAAAAGCCTCCCAGCGCCCAGGTGTAAGTGCTCAACACCCGTCCCCGTAAATCATCAGGGACAATGGTTTGAATGAGGGTGTTGGTCAGCACCAATTGGGTTATCAATGAATACCCCAATACCGCCATCACGACCATACTCACCCACGGAATGCGTGACAAAGCAATCCCAATGATTGCAGGTCCTAACAACATCCGGCTAAACAATAACAACTTCCCCTTATGAAAATAATCACCAAAACCAAGCAAGATGAAAGCGCCGATCAGCGCCCCTATCCCCTGCCAGGAGAGCAACTGGCCAAATCCATCGGCCCCGATTTTGAGGATATCTTTAGCAAATACGGGTACCAGGGTAAGCGATCCGAATCCGATCATGCTGATTGCAGCCACCATCACAACTAAGCCTAAAATCTCTTTATGGCTGAAAATATATCGAAATCCGGCCCCCATGCGCTCCAAAGGGTTTACCCGGCTGACTCGTGTGGGTTGAGCAGACAACCGCATGAGTAATAAGGCCACGATAACGGCCAGGTATGATAGCCCATTGGCAGCAAAAGCTGGCGCTTCTCCTAAAGTTGCAACGACGGCGCCACCAATTGCCGGCCCTACGATCCGGGCAATATTGAACAAAGCGGAGTTGATTCCAATGGCATTCATCACATCGCTTTTATTATCATCCACCATTTCGACGACAAAGGCCTGCCGCGCCGGCATATCCAGAGCATTCCCGATGCCCAACAAAAATGACAACGCCAATATGTGCCAATACTGAACGATATCCAACCAGGTGAGTAAGGCCAAAATTCCCGCCAAGAACATGAACCAGCTTTGGGTAAACAACAACAAATTTCGGCGCGAAAATTGATCGGCAACCACTCCCATGAATAACGAAAATAAGAGTACGGGCAAAAAGTTGATAAAAGTAACCAGCCCCAAACTCGTTTGAGAACCCGTCACCCGGTATACCAGCCATTGTTGAGCAGTAGCCTGCATCCAAACACCGATAACTGATACCAATTGTCCCCAAAAGAAAAGTCGGAAATTACGATGCTGCAGCGCGCTGAAGGTACGCGTCCAATTAATGGATAATGAAAAGTTTGTCATAGGTTTGAACAACTCTGAGGTGAGACCTCAGGACAAAAAATATATCTCCCAGGGATCTGGGAGATGTACAAATGATTTATTCTGTTGTTTGACTCCAATTTTACCGCGATCTGATCTGAGCCAACTTTTAACATACAAAAAGCTGCGATTCTTTTCACGAAATCGCAGCTTTCAATTCTGTCGGGGTGGGCGGACTTGAACCGCCGACCTCTGCGTCCCAAACGCAGCGCGCTTCCATCTGCGCTACACCCCGGCGGGGGCGAGTATAATGCTATCATACCCAATCGTCAAGGAGTTTTCTTCGTGTCCAGCCCCACTTCAAAAAAAGTCCTATCCGGCCGCGAGCTAGCGCTCTTATATCAGGCCCAACATCAGGATTATCAGGAAGATTTATCGTTTTGGTTAGCCCAGGCTGCTGAAGCCCCTGGTCCGATTTTGGAGTTAGGCTGCGGCACCGGACGGGTCACTTTAGCACTGGCAGCCCAACAACATGATATTTGGGGCCTGGATAATGATCCAGCCATGCTGGCACTGCTAAAGGAGAATATCCCCCCAAGCAGCACAAGCCACATCCGCACATTTACAGGGGACTTTACAAACTTAAAGTTTGAACAAACCTTTGGGCTGATCATCCTACCCTGCAACACCTACAGCACCCTTTCGAAATCCCAAAGATCCGCGACTCTGGCTGGGATCTACCGACATTTAACGATTGGAGGGCGATTCGCAGTCAGTCTCCCGAACCCCCAGATTTTGGCGGATTTAGCCACCACGGAAGAAACCGAAATTGAGATGAGTTTTCCCCATCCCCTATCAGGGCATCCGGTTCAGCTCAGTTCGGGTTGGGAAACCGCTGATAATCAAGTCATCATGACCTGGAATTACGATCATCTCCACCCCGATGGGAAAGTGGATCGTACGCAAGCCGCTACCAGTCATTTTTTGACTTCACCTACGGAGTATCAACAAGAGTTTCAGGCTGAGAATTTCACCCTTCAGGCCGTTTATGGGGATTTCGATTATTCTGCTTATCAGCCGGATTCGCCATACCTGATCTATATACTCCAAAAAATCTAATAAAACGCCAACAATTTATTAACGCGGCGTATATATTCCGTTTGCATTACTCTTACACATCTTTTGTACAATTTGGTCATCGTAAAAAAACATTCATTCACAAACGATTTACTAAGTTTGTCAGGAGAAATTAAAATGATGACCATGCATATGACCCCCTACCGCCGTCGAGCCATCCGCCGCCAGATCGCCAATGACCGTTTGGCCCGTCACATCGGCCACGTTCACAGCGATGTCCATGTCCCCCTCGATGTCGCCGATGAGAAAGACGCTTTTGTGATTTACGCCACGGTCCCCGGCCTAGAGGCTGAAAACCTGGAGATCGAAATCGTCAACAACACCGTTGATATTTCCGGCGAATTCGTTGCCGACAGCGATGAAGACGTCAACTTCGTCCGGCGTGAGCGCCCCACGGGGAAATTCCGCCGCTATCTGAAATTTGGAACAAAACTTGAAGCGGATAAAGCCGACGCCAAACTCGAAAATGGTATATTGAGCCTGCGAGTTCCCAAAGTTGCTGCGGAGTTGCCGAAAACAATCAAGGTAAAAACGAAATAAAATAGGTAGCCCTAACTATTCAAAAAAGCCAGATGAGATATCTGGCTTTTTTTGTACTTTTTGCAGAATTCGGATATACTATTTTGAGAATCAATCGTTCGAAATGAATGCGCGGGGATGAACCGCGCTCGAGGTTACCCGTAAGTAAACCCAGGAGTGCGTGATGACAGAACTTGTAAATCTTAATACGGCCGAACTTGAAGAACTAACCATTCTGCCAGGAGTAGGCCCCGCAATGGCCGATCGAATCGTAGCAGCCCGACCCTTTGAAATGCTGGACGATTTGTTGGCAGTGCGAGGGATTGGTCCGGCGCTGCTAGAACGGCTAGAGCCCCTGGTCACGATGGCGACTCAGGCACCTGCAGAGGAAGTCATATTGTTAAGCGCCGAAGCTGAAACTGCGCTTCCGGAAGAGGCAGCAACCGATGATAGCGCTGAAACCCCAGATATCGAAGGTCACCCCGAGGAGATCAGCGCGGCGTCTGATGAGGTTGCCGATACAAAATTCGAAGAGGCGGCCGAACCAGCGTCAGAGGCCATCCCCCAAGAAAAAGCGATCATCAAAGTCGAAACAGATCAAGATCAAAAACCCGCAGCCGACCCGAAGCCAGTGACCCGGGCCCAGGCCTTGGTCATGTCGGCGGGCTGCAGTTTGGTGGCATTTTTGATGGCTTTCCTGCTCAGCATTGGGGTGATCGGTGCAATTAATGGGGGTTTACGGTTTGCCAAACCAGATCTAGGACCCAGACTTTATAATCAAATTGAAGTGGTGAACGAACAAATCAATTTACTGCAAGATGATGTCGATGGTTTGCGAACCCGGCTGGATGGGTTCGAAGCGCTCAATGATGAAGTTAGCGACCTTGAAACCGTCACCGAAGAACTCGGCGCGGTTACTGCTGAACTCGAAGCCACCACCACTGAATTGGCCGCTAAATTGGAAAACACTGCCGAAATCGTTGCTGAGATGAATGCCCAAATCGAGAAACTCGGTTTTAGCAGCGAACAATTCCAGGCTTTTATAGAAGGGTTGGGTGACTTGCTTACCAATCTCATGCCACCTACCCCGGAGGAGACTCCCTAATGACTGTTCAAAATCCCCCTCCGGTCCGGCCTTCGTTTGGAAAACGGCTTGGGTTGGCATTTGTAAAGTTCCTGAAATTCCTACTGAAGTTGTTGTTCATAATATTGATCCTGGCTGGCATCGCGGCCGCGATCTATTTTGGCGGGCCAGTGCTGATCGATGAATATTTACTGAAAGATGTTCATGCCAACCGCAACCAAATTCAAGAAATCAGCGCTGAAGTTGAACAGAGCAATTCAATTTTCGGTGACCGATTGAGTGATTTTCAAGAGCGTTTGGAAAGCCTGGAAATTCAAGGCGATAGCGATAAACAAACCATCGCCGACTTACAGAGCAAACTCGCCACTGCCGAAGAACAATTAACCGAACAGGCCGTCACACTTGATTCAGTCAGCAGTTTGCAAGCATTGTTGACTGAATATGAAGCCACCCTGGCTGAATTTGAGGCCCAAATCGCAGCCCAAGCAGAGGCGCTCGCCGCGGTGCAAACCGAAGTTGAGGCAGTGGCCACTGATCTAGAAACCAATCAAACCGATTTAATTTCACTTCAGGCTGATCTAGAAACTGCCGATACCCTGGTTACCTTGCGGCATGACCTGGAGCTGCTCAAAGCATTGGAATTAATCACGAGAGCGCGGGTTTCGATTGGAGATGAGAATATTGGGTTAGCCGGGGATGATCTAGAGCTGGCTCGTGAACTACTCGCAAATCTGAGCGTCGAAGTACCACCCCATCAGGCTGAATTTTTGGCCGCAGTGATCTTACGCTTAGAATTAGCCCAAGAGAATCTAACCACCTTGCCTGATTTAGCCAGCGAAGACCTGGAAGTAGCCTGGCAACTACTCATTCGCGGTTTACCCGATGAGGCGGATGCTGATGAAACCGAAGAGACCGCCACAACTGAAGAAGAAGCCGAAGCAACCCCCACACCAACACCCGAACCCTAAGCCTCACCTACCTCAGGAGCCAAATCATGGACGATATGGATAACCCGATTGCCGAAGAAAATGAAATCGAAGAAATCGTTGCGGAAACCCCGACCCCACTTGAAGCGGCTGAGCCGCTCATCTTAGAAACGGGCGCGGATACTGAGCCTGAACTGCCACCGGTGGAAGGAGAAGAAGATTTCTCTGAACCAGCCCTCATTTCAGAAGAAGAACCCCTGGAACCTCCCAAACCAGAGAGCAAAGTCAAGGTATTCTTTAAAAAATTACTGCGCTGGACCGTCGGAATCTTGATTGTATTTGGACTGGGTTTGCTGACGGGCATTTTCGTCTTGTACCGGCCCGCGGCCCAAGATGCAGCCTTAGAAATTCAAACTCGCCAATCCGAGTTGAACGAAGCCGAATCTCAGATTTTTGATTATGAAAGTCGAGTTTTAGATTTGGAAAGTCAGGTTGAAAAATTGCAAGTGCTGCAGGTCAAAAATGACGAGTTACTCGCGGCCCAAGATGGCTTCAAACTCCATGTGGCCCTGTTGGATGCCCGGTTAGATATCGCTAACGCCCAACTAGCACTCAGCCAGAAGGATACCGCCTCAGCCCGGATCATCCTGGATAAAACCGCTAACACATTTAACACCATCACCAGCCTTTTGGCTCCTGATCAACAGGAGGCAGTAACCAGCATGAAGCAACGCCTGGAATTGGTGATGAGTGAACTTGAAACTGATGTTTTCGCAGCCCAATCCGATCTCAATGTTTTGGCCACGAACCTGCTCCAGATGGAGGACGCGCTCTTCAGTGAGTAGATTTTTCTAAGATAAAAAATGCCCGCTGAATTGATTTCAGCGGGCATTTTTTATTTTTTGGTTGGTATCAAAAGCAGATTTCGGACTTATTCGGTGGTGTTATCCTCACCAACAATTCGTTCAGAGAATAAGAACCACTCGGTAACTCCATCAAACCGTCCCGCGGGGGTAAAGAGCGGCCCAAATTGCACACCCTGGACCGAGGCATCGACACCATAAGTGTACATTGGGTAATACAAGGGCAAGGCGGGGAGTTCATTCATGAAGCGAACCTGAAAATTGCGGTACAACCGAGTTCTTTCAGCCGGGTCCACAATAATCCGGCCTTGCTCCAGGTATTCGCTGGCGGTGCGATCATTCCACAGGGCGTAATTTTGCCCGCCGGTGGCCTGGGTTTGATGCCAAAAGGGATAGGGATCAGGATCAGGGGATTGGGCTAAATTGATGTCCACCAAGGCGGCTTCATATAGCCGTGAGTCTAAGTAATCGGTGACCAACTGATCGTAAGGCACGGCTTGAATTTCAACGCCAACCCCGAGTTCAGCCCAGCTTTCTTGAATATAGGTCGCAATGGCATGATACGGATCAACCTCAGGGTATATGAGCGTAAAGGTCAACAGCCCATTTTCATTTCCACGGATCGCGCCGCCGGCAGCCGGAATGGTATATCCCGCGGCCTTAATCATATTGGAGGCTTTTTCCAGGTCGTATGGGGTTCGACTGATCCCCTCATAATAAGCCCAGGTATTGGGGAAAATGGGACCATCCGCAATAACGGCTTGCCCCGCCAACATGCGATCAACAATCCACTGGCGATTAAGACCCATAAGCAGCGCTTTACGGATCTCACTCTGCTGGAAGAAAGACACCTGGGGGTTATCTAAGTTCAGAAAGATAATCGCCATTTCAGGCAGCCGACTGGTATACAGATTCAGGTTTTCTTCGGCCAGGGCGTTATCCAGGATTTCAGGAGTAATATGACTGATCCCTTGGATTTCATCAGCCTGAAAGGCTGTTAAGGCTTCAGCCGCAGACCCAAAATAGACAAAATTGAACGTTTCTATAAAGGGGACACCTTCGTAATAATGGTTGAAGGCACTCAACTCAACCCCAGTGATTTGACCATCTCCCCCGTTAAAACGCTCAAAACGGTATGGGCCACTCCCAATTGGGGCTAAATTAAAGGGATCATCGACCAATCCGGCCGGTTCCACCCCTACAAATTGATGAGCCGGCAAAATACCAAACGTCAGGTAATCTAAAAATGGAGCGAACGGTTCTGGCAGTCGGAATTGGAGGGTATATTCGTCGAAGGCTTCTACTTCAATCGCATTCCACAAAATCCGAATATCCTCTGGAATAGGTAAATCGGGGCTGCGCAGCAGGTCTACTGTGAAGATAACGTCCGCGGTCGTTACCGGTTCGCCATCATGCCAGATTGCCGCGGTCCGCAAAGAGAAATTGTAAACTGTGGCATCCCGCGAAATCCCCCAGGATTCAGCCAAATCGGGTTGGGGCAACCCGCGATCGTCAAACCGGACCAGGCTGTTATATAACAAACGATTTACATCCTGGTCAGCAGGGTTATGAGTTGCTAGGATTGGGTTTAAACGGTTATGGGTCCCGATCACCCCTTCGGTATAACTACCCCCACTGACTGGTTCCGGCTCAAAAACCTGAATGGTTACCGGCTGCTGGCCCATTAGCAACACACCAATGGCAATCAAGGCCAGTACCACAATGAGAAGTTGCCAACGTAAGCGTTTCATATTTACCGCCAGGCAATAAAAAAGGGCGCAGGTAGCCCTTGAGGAGACAACTCAATTGTCTTCAGGGGGCCAGCGCCCTGGGGTTGTTATCCAGTGACAATAACAGTCAGCAGAGCCAAAACAAAGAACAATACGCTTAAACCAATGGTAATCCGAAAGAGAACTTTCTCAATCCCGCGGCGAGCGGTAAAAATACCACCTGCATCACCACCGGTCAGACCACCTAAGCCCGCGCCTTTGCTTTGCAAGATCACGCTTGCGATCAATGCAATTGACGTTATAATCAATGCGACATTCAAATAAGCTTCCACAACCAACCTCCTACATAATATGGAAAAGGCTCTCCTTCTCCAGCAGGGGAGGATTATACCATTCTTGATCAATTAGTCAAAATGTCCGCTAATCAAAAAGTCTAATTGGTCTTACTGGTCGAAAAAGTCTAAATGATCGTTGGGTTTATGCGCTGAGAGCAGCAGGTTGAGGGAAGTACTCACAACCCACAACGCTCAACTCTCAAAACCTGACTACCAAGACAAACGCGACCTCCAAACCAATAGATCATTATGCACGAATACATTATCAACCTCCACATGCACACCCCGTACTCCGATGGGACCGGAACCCATCAAGATATTGCCACTGCGGCCATCCAGGCCGGAATCGATGCTGTTATCGTGACCGATCATAATGTTTGGGTAGACGGATTAGAGGGGTATTACGAAGAGGACGAAAAGCGGGTCTTGGTGCTGGTCGGTGAGGAAGTTCACGATCAGACCCGGGACCCCCAAAAGAACCATCTAATGATCTTTGGCGTTGATCAGGAAATGGCAACCTACGCCCCTGACCCCCAAAATTTGATCACTCAGGTGAAAAATGCGGGGGGACTGTCTTTTATCGCCCATCCCCATGATCCAGAAGCCCCAAACTTCAATGAGGGCGATCTATCTTGGGTCGACTGGGAGGTGCGGGGGTTTACCGGCATCGAGCTATGGAACGCGATGTCCGAATTCAAGTCGTTGCTCAGCAACCATTTTCAGGCTTTACGCTATGTTTTCAACCCCGAAGATATTGCCCATGGGCCCTACCCTCAAGTCTTGGAAAAATGGGATGAACTCACCACGGCTGGATTGCGAGTGGTTGCCATTGGCGGCTCAGATGCCCATGCCATGGTCCGCAGTCTGGGGCCGATCCGCCGGGTGTTATTTCCCTATGAATTTCACTTTCAAGCCGTAAATACCCATATCTTCACGCCAACCCCGTTCACCGGTGAGGCCAGAATGGACCGCAATTTGATTTTGGCGGCTCTCCAACAGGGTCACGCGTTTGTAGCTTATGATCTCCCGGCCCCCACGCTTGGTTTTCGGTTTTATGCCGATGGACTGGAACAATCAGCCTGGATGGGTGATCAAATTTCGGGGACGAATGGGGTTACTTTCCAAATCAGATTGCCCCAGCGAACCGAGTGTCATCTCATTAAGGATGGTGAAATCGTCAAATCCTGGTTTGACCGCGAGATCACAACCTATACCACTACTGAACCGGGTGTTTATCGAGTTGAAGTGTATATCCCGTTTCGCGGCAAACGTCGGGGCTGGATATTCAGCAACCCGATTTATGTGAAGTAAACGATTGAATTTCTAAGATATGCCCAGTAAACATAGATCTTTCCGGGTCGAAGCGATTGTTCTCAGTCATACCAATTGGGGTGAGGCCGACCGATTACTCACGCTATTCACCCGGGAGTTAGGCAAAATCCGCACGGTGGCGAAGGGAATCCGGAAACCGCGTTCCCGCAAAGCTGGCCACCTGGAACCGTTTACCCGGACCAGTTTACAACTCGCTAAGGGGCGTGATTTGTACATTCTGACCCAGGCCGAGGCCATCGAACCATATGTCAACATCAAAAATGATTTAATCGCGTTGGGGTATGGAGCCTATGTGGTGGAGTTGCTGTCTAGTTTCACCTACGAAGAGGGTGAAAACCGGGATTTATACCGTCAACTTGTCAACGCTCTGACCCGGCTCAATCAGGGCGATGACCCTAATTTGGTCGTCCGGTATTATGAGATCCGTTTACTCGATTTGGTTGGGTTTCGGCCCCAATTATTTGACTGCGTGATTTGTGATGAAGAAATATTGCCACGCGACCAGTGGTTTTCGGCCACTTTAGGCGGCATCGTTTGTCCGAATTGTGATCACCGCGTCCCACATCTCCGGCCAATTTCTTTGAATGCCTTGCGCTATTTACGTCATTTTCAACGCAGCAGTTATCAGGACGCGCAACGAGCCCAGATCGAACCAGAAATCTGGCAGGAAATTGAAAACCTCATGAATACCTATCTCACCCACATCCTTGAACGCCGGTTAAACACGCCTGCGTTTTTAAATCGCATGAAACACGAACGCTCTTTATCTGAAGATAAGTGAGGTTTTCGATATAATCAAGCAACCACGAACTCATCCTACATAAATCAAAGGATCAAGCGGATCAACCCAGCGGGAATAAACAGAACGCTTACAAACAAAATAACGTGGTGGAGAATTTTATGAGTAAAAATGCAGCTGATAACCCCTTAGAAGTGGTCGCTGGAAAATTATTGCGGCGAGATGGCTGGCGGCTGGCAGTGGCTGAATCGTGCACCGGCGGTTTAATTGGGCACCGCATCACCAATGTCGCTGGCTCTTCAACCTATTACATGGGCAGTATCATCGCCTACGCCTACGAAGCTAAGGTGCGGTTATTGAATGTTCGCTGGCGCACGTTGGAGCAAGAAGGGGCCGTCAGCGAAAAAGTGGTCATAGAGATGGCGCGGGGGGTCCGCCGGGCACTGGCTGCGGATATCGGGATATCGGTAAGTGGGGTCGCTGGTCCTGGGGGAGGAACAGTCGAAAAACCCGTCGGCTACACCTGGATCGGTCTAAGTACGCCCCATCATGAAGAAGCCCATCAATTCACATGGGATCAAGATCGACTAAAAAATAAAGAACTCTCGGCTGAAGCGACATTACAAGTTTTGGTTGATTTTCTTAGGAGTCCAAATAATGGTAGGGATTGAGGTTACAATTCGAACGGATGCTCAAGGGAGAATAATCCCTCTCAGTTTTGTATGGAAACGACGAGTTTACCGGATCGATGGCATTGGGCGGGAATGGCAAGCAGCCGATGGTGACCACATTTTAGCTATGACCCCAGGAAATCGGGCTTTTCATTTACTTTATAAAAAGAAAAAAGGACGTTGGTATCTGCTCCGGGGTGGCGAGACCCCCACAATTCCCCGAGCTTAGGGGTGTTTTTTGGATATAAATTTTATCATTCGGTACTTTTGCATACTTGATTTTAACCTTAATATCTAGTATTCTTTGACTAGCACCTTTGGTACGTTAGGGGTGACAGCACAAAATGTCCCCATAAACGCAAAATTGTTTTCGCAGACGGACTGAGTTGAGGAGGTCTATGATGAGAAACGTTTCGGCACTACTTTTAGTGGCTGTTTTACTTGCCATTCTGGGTCCGGTGGATGTGATGGCGGCGGAGACCGCCAGTTCGCCGGCAGCAATCCCCACCTTTGCAATCAAAGCTGTCCAACGGAATATGTACGTTACGATCCAGACGGATAATTTGCCCGCCAACGACACCTTCTATGTCACAATGGGTCCATTTGGGGGGCGGGGAATCAATGGGTATGATGTTGCCACCCAGAATTCAGGGAGTGGCGGTCGCATTACGGTGACCTATGCAATTCCAGTAGCAATGCGAGGGGCACACAAAATCGCCATTCGTTTAGAGAGCACTTCATCTGGTTACTATGCCTATAATTGGTTCTATAACACGGATGCAAACCTCGATCTATTAGCCGAACCACTACCCCCTACCCCACCGGTGTCAACTAGTTCAAATCCTGCTGTCGTTTTCAGTGGCACGCCCTATTTTTACATCTCGGCGGTCAAAAAAGGTGATACGGTCACAATATCCAACTATAAACTCCCGCCGCGCGACGAATTTGACGTCCGAATGAATTGGATGGGCACCCGCGGTATTGCCGGGGCGATTGTGGAAACCATCGATACTAACAAACATGGAAAGTTGACCGAAAGTGAACTTACTTTCGATATCCCCGATTTCCTGCAGAACAGCTACAAGATCGCCATCCGCCTCCAAAGCACAAAATCACCGTACTACGCGTACAACTGGTTCAATAACAACAACGCACCCTAGCACTTAGGCGTTTAAACTAAAAGACCGTCACCAACAACATGACGGTCTTTTTTCTTTACTTTCCCAGTCGGGCTCGTTCTTCTTCAACAATACTTTTATCAAGTTTGCGGAAGAGGGGCGTCGGTTTATCGAAGGGTTGCCCTGGAGCGAGGTTGCTGGGTTCCCACCGGCCCGCGGCAGATTTAGGATAATACCGCAAAGCAGTATGCATCCCGAGGTCATCTGTAATCTCTTCGATGGCTAAATCGCCAAACAAGGGCTGTTCGGCCCCAAAATAGCCATTGAGTTTTTCACTGGTAAATGGCAAAACCGGGGCAAACAAGGTCTTCAAAGAGTCGATTGCCCGTAAGGCGGTATAGACCGTGGTTCCAGCCGCGGCTTTATCGACTTTGATCTCTTTCCAAGGGGCGGATTGATCGAGGTATTTGTTCACTTCAGCCGCCAGACGCATCGTTTCTTGCAGGGCAGAGCGGATTTTTACCGCCGCGTACAGCGCGCCTACTTTTTCAAAGCCAGCTTCCATGAGAGCAATGATTTCTTCATCTGTGGGACGGAGTTCACCTGGAGCGGGGATTACGCCTTCCCAATGCTTATGCGCAAATGACAAGACCCGGTTGGCCAAATTGCCCCAGGTTGCCACCAACTCATTATTATTCCGGGCCAAGAAATCATCCCAGTACCAATGCGTATCGCGGTTTTCGGGCATGTTGATGGTCAAGTAGTATCGGAGCGCATCAGGGTCATAACGCGTGAGAAAATCACGACCCCACACAGCCCAATTGCGTGATCCAGACATCGCCTGCCCTTCCAGATTCATAAATTGATTGGCCGGAACGTCGTAGGGCAAGGTCAGCGGTTGGCCATCTTCCGCGGCAAAAATCTGCATAAATTGCTCGCCAACCCCCATAAGTTCAGCGGGCCATAATGAAGTGTGGAAGAAAATATTATCTTTCCCAATAAAATAGAAAGCCCGCGCTTCAGGATTGGTCCACCAATCCCGCCAGGCATCTGGCGTTCCATTAAGTTGCGACCACTCGCCGGGAGCCGAGAGATAACCCATTACGGCTTCAAACCAAACATACAAACACTTCCCATCCCACCCTTCTTCTGGGACCGGGATTCCCCACTCTAAATCTCGGGTTATGGAACGCGGTTTCAAACCATCACTTTCAATTTTTCGGAGTGATTCACCGATCACCGTATCGCGCATATATTCCTGTCTGGCGCGTAAGAAATCGGCCACCTTTGGCTCGAGTTTGGAGAGATCAAGGTAAAAGTGCTCGGTTTCGCGTAGTTCAGGGGTCGAATCATCGATTTTTGAGATTGGATTCAGCAGTTTTTCGGGATCCAGCACATTGTTACAGCTATCGCATTGATCTGAACGCGCCCCGTCTTCGCCACAGATGTAGCAGGTGCCTTCAATATAACGATCTGGCAAGAACCGCTGAGACCCCGGCGAGTACCATTGCATCGATTTTTGGGTGTACAAATAGCCATTTTCTTTCAGGGCCAGGAAAATGCTTTGGGCAACTTTAAAATGATTTTCAGTGTGGGTGGTCGTGAACAGATCATAACTGATCCCCAATTGCTGGAACAACTTTAGAAAACCGTCATGGTATTCCTTATAGACTTCTTCGACCGGCTTTCCCACCGAATCGGCGCGCAACGAAACCGGAGTGCCATGTGAATCCGTTCCCGAAACCATTAACACTTGATTTCCTTTTAGGCGCTGATAACGGGCAATAATATCGCCGGGTAAATGTGAACCGGTGATGTTCCCAACATGAATTTCAGCATTGGCATACGGCCAAGCGATAGCAATTAGAATATTTTCTGACATAACAAACTCCCAAAATTGCGAATACTTAGTATTTATCCGAAAATTCAATTCAGCGTCGGTTGAGCCTGTCGAAACCAGCGTCGGATTTCGATAAACTCAATCGGCGCCGCTTTTATCGAATAGGTTCTAAATCTAAAATGCAAGAAAAAAGGCTGCCTCAGTGGGCAGCCCGGGTAGTAATTGATTTTTGACTTAAAATAACCATCTCAGATCGCGGGTTGCCCAAAATTTGACGCGGCACATCATGACCATCATCATATACATCATGGACATCGCAATCATTAGATTAAAAGAGACGAGTAAATTCATTTTCAATACTACTCAACTTGAACTTAGTCTATACTGCTCAAGATGTTTTGTCAAGGCGCTTGATCGTCATCCAAGAGTGATTTCAGAATAGCCAGTCGCGGATCTACATCTTCATTAGTATGCTTGCATTCGGTTTCATTGAGGTTGTTACCACACTCAACGCACAGTCCTTTACAATCAGCTCTACAAACCGGAGTGATCGGTATTTCGATAGCTAAGTATTCACCAACAATTGGACCAAAATCAATTTCGCCATCATCGGGCAAGACCAGATCCGTTTCTTCTTGTTCGTGTCCAGAAAAGCTGAACAATTCAGTAAACAGGGTTTGCACTTTTTGAGTAAACGGCTTCATACACCGGCCGCAGGTGGCCTCAGTCTGCCCAAGGAATTTCCCCTGAGCTAATAATCCTTCGCTGGTGCGCGCAAATTCAATCTCGCCTTCAACCTCATCAAAACTAATTTCAGGGGTTAATTCCAATATCGGAATTTCGAAATGAAAGCGTCGGCTATAGCCAATACTTTGTTGGGCAATAAACCCGACATTCAATTGCAGATCAACAGTGGGTGCATCCATTGCAAGTTCCTTTCCCCACTAAGTGGGGCTGTAGAGCCGCAGAATTATATCACCCTCAGAATCTCGGGTCAAACTTTAGGCTTTATTCGGTCTTATTTGTCAAATTCCTATTTTTACTGTGATGGTCACTGATGGATGTTGATCAACTGCAATCAGGGATAATTTCAAAAAATCTCGCGTTCTCCAATTCTGGAGAATAATTCTCCCAAAGTTGGGGAAAAGGGGGGCAGCCTCGTTCAGAATGGTCTTGACTTGTACAAATTCCTGTTTTTTCTGGCATAATGGCGTTATGACAAATAAATTATTGATTGCCACCAAAAATAAAGGGAAGTTGCACGAGTTACAAATTTTATTAGCTGGTTTAGATTTCGAATTGGTGTTACCCGATCAAATTGGTCTAACGTTAGATGTAATTGAAGATGGCCAAACCTATCATGATAATGCGGCTAAGAAAGCGCGCGAATTCGGGGAGGCCGCAGGCTTGCTAACGCTGGCAGATGACTCGGGATTGGAAGTGGCGGCCTTGAATGGCCAGCCGGGTTTATATTCAGCGCGCTATTCTGCGAAACCGGGCGCAACCGATGCAGATCGAAGAGCCTTTCTGCTTGAGAAGCTAAAACCGCACCCCCAGCCCTGGTCAGCTCAATTTCGTTGTATTGTGGCTTTAATGGACTTGACCGGAAAGGTTCACTTTGCTGAAGGCATATGCCCCGGAGAAATTATCCCTGAAGAGCGCGGTCAAAATGGGTTTGGTTATGATCCAATCTTTTTGGTTTCTGAACTGGGGAAAACGATGGCCGAACTAACCACCTCGGAGAAAAACCAGTTGAGCCATCGCGCCAGGGCCATCGCGGCCATCCGGCCAACCTTGGCACAATTTCGGTAGGGATGCTGAAAATCATAGGACCGCAGTCCTATTTAATTTTGCAAATATCATCTTTTTCGGGTATGATTACCTGAGATTTGTGGAAGAACAAGCTCAATTGTGGTTTTCTACAATCCAGATAATTGCAAAAAATCGGTATGAGTGGAGGCTCATCTTGCCAGACCTGTCATTGCTAACCGAATGGCTTCCGTTAATTATTGCCGGAGCAGGGGGATTGCTATTGGGTATCCTTTTCACTTTTACAGCAACTCGACTCAAAAAGCCAAAACCCAAAGCTCCCAAAACGCCAACCATATCTAAGGCCGTTTCACAGCGCCGCCAGACCATCCAGCGAAAATTTCAACACAGCGAGCGCCTGCGTGAAGTCTACAAAATGCTCGTCAACCTAACGGCAACATTGAGTTACCAGCGGGTGCTTGATAAAGCCTTAGATTTAAGTATGCAAGCTCTCATCTCCCCCACCGATCCCAATGATCGGTTGGTTTGCGCGGTACTGCTATTTGCGCAAGAAACGGGGCAAGAACCCGAGCTTACCGTAGCAGTTTCCCGCCGGTTCACCCGCTCCGATCAGGGGTCAACCTTTCCCGCCGATGAAGGCTTACTCAAAAGTGCCATTGATGAAGGGGGTGGCATTTTAGGTCGCGATGTCGCCCAGGATCCTGAATTAGGGCGAGTACTCGCGTTGCAATCCTGCCGATCCGCTTATTGCATTCCCCTCCGCCAGGGCTATGATACTTATGGGGCCGTAATATTTGGGCATCCCGAACCCAGTTTCTTTTCTGCTGAAAGCCAGGAAATATTAGATATCATCTGTAACCAGGCCATGGTTGCCATTCAAAATGCCCGTCTTTATCAGGACTTAGAACAAGAAAAAGAGCGGATGATGGAAACGCAGGAAGAAGCTCGCAAGAAATTGGCCCGCGATCTCCACGATGGGCCAACTCAATCGGTGGCAGCGATTGCAATGCGGGTAAACTTTGCCCGGCGATTAATGGAACGGGATAGCGCCGCCTCGGCTGACGAACTTTACAAAATCGAAGAGCTGGCCCGGCGAACGACCAAAGAGATTCGCCATATGCTGTTTACGCTCCGACCTTTGGTCTTAGAATCTCAAGGACTAACCGCAGCAGTTCAATCGATGGCCGACAAAATGGCCGAAACGTACGATCAAAACGTCCAAATGGATATTGATGACAGCATCGAAGAAGAACTAGAAATGGGCAAACAAGGGGTAATATTTGCCATCGTAGAAGAAGCCGTCAATAATGCTCGCAAACATGCCGAGGCTGACCACATCTGGGTGCGCTTGAAAACCATCCAAAATGATCTTGCGGTTCTCGAAATCCAGGATGATGGAGTGGGCTACGATGTCGGTGCGGTAGATGCCTCCTACGATAACCGGGGGAGTTTGGGGATGGTCAACATGCGGGAGCGGGCAGAACTGGTCAATGGTTTGATCAACATCCGATCGGCACCCGGCAAGGGCACTCACATTCAGGCCGTAATCCCATTAACCGAGGCCGCCGCCGACCGACTTCATCGTGGGGTATAATTTCCATAGCCTAGTCCAAATTTCATAAATCTGAAAGAAAATCCATGCCAAACGCCGCGTCGATATATTACTATGCTGCCCCAAATGGTAACGGGACTCATCCGCCATTGGTACTCATCCATGGTGCCGGGGGTTCACATCTGCATTGGCCCGCCGAAATCCGCCGCTTACCCAATTTCCGTATCTTTGCCTTGGATCTTCCCGGTCATGGTAAATCTGAAGGTCATGGATTGCAATCCATCTCAGCATATGCTGAGCGCGTCATCGAGTGGATGAGCCTGATCCAGCTGCATCGGGCGATTTTTGTTGGTCATTCAATGGGGGGGGCAATCGCCTTACAATTGGCGCTCAATTATCCCGAACAAACCTTGGGATTAGGTTTGGTTGGAACCGGGGCTAAACTTCAGGTAGACCCCACCATCTTAGAAAACGCGCTGAATACCCAAACCTATCCCAGCGCGATTGCCCAAATTGTGGCCAAAGCTTTTGGCTCCCAGGCAGATCAACGCCTGGTTGAGTTGGCTCACAAGCAATATGAAAAAACTCGGCGATCTGTATTGCACGGTGATCTATTAGCTTGTAGTTCGTTCGACCGCATGCAGTCTCTCTCAGCAATCAAGACGCCCACGGCAGTTATCTGCGGACAAGATGACGAACTCACACCCCCGCGTTATTCCCGCTATTTGGCAGATCAAATTTCGAATGCAAACTTAAGTATTATCCCTGCTGCCGGTCATATGGTCATGCTGGAAAAACCGCAAGAAGTTGCCACCGCCCTAACGGAACACTTGGCCGATATCCCTTACAATCCGGGGACAGTTCTTCGACGAGACGAAACTTAAATCGGCGTTATTCGCGGTAAAATGGGGGCCAATCTATGGAAATATTCCAGGAGGCTGGATTGAAAAATTACGTTCGAGATTATGTGTTTCTATTCTTAATTGCTGGTATCATCGTCGCGCTGGATCAATGGACTAAGGGTTTAGTTGAAACCAACCTGGCTTTAGGAGAAGCCTGGGCACCTTGGGAATGGCTGCTGCCCTATGCCCGCATTGTTCATTGGAAAAACACCGGCGCAGCTTTTGGCTTGGGGCAAAATTTAAGCATCTTATTTACGATTTTAGCCATCGTTGTTTCGGCCGCTATCATCATCTATTATCCTCAAGTTCCGAAGAATGAATGGCCCTTACGGATAGCGCTCAATCTTCAATTAGGCGGAGCCTTGGGCAATCTGGTCGACCGCCTGACGATTGGACATGTCACCGATTTTATATCTGTCGGAAAATTTGCCGTATTCAACGTTGCCGATTCGGCGGTATCGATTGGAGCGGCAGTTTTGATTATTGGCATGATTATCATGGAACGCCAACAAAAAGCACAAGCGGCTGCCAATGGAGTTCTCCAAAGTTCAGATACCCATTTTGTAGGAGAAGAAATCCAGAGTGAGTAACACTCAATTCAAGTTCACCTATTCCGCGGCAGCCGCCCAACGCCTGGATCGCTATTTGGTCGAGTGCCTGCCAAAATATTCTCGCTCGCGGTTGCAGCAATTGATTAAGAATGGCAATGTTTTAGTCGAAGGCGAGATTATCTTGAAGACCGGGTATCGCCTCGATAATGGCATGGTGATCGAAGTGAGGCTACCGCCCATTGAAAAATCCACGCTGATCCCTGAGAAAATTCCGCTGGATATCTTGTTCGAAAACGAAGATGTGCTGGTAATAAACAAACCGGCGGGAATGGTTGTTCATCCGGCCGCGGGGCATGCGGTAGGGACCCTGGTTCATGCGGTTCTGGCTCATGTTCCAGACATTGAGGGGGTTGGTGGTGTACAGCGTCCAGGCATCGTGCATCGGCTGGATAAAGACACCTCCGGGATCATCATTTTAGCTAAAAATGATCGGGCCCACCACTGGCTGCAAGACCAATTTCGCGACCGGCAGGTCCAAAAAACATATCTGGCGCTGGTAGATGGCGCGCCCCCAACGCCAGAAGGCCGAATTGAAGCCGCTATCGGCCGGGATCCGTCCCAACGAAAAAAGATGGCGGTCACGCCACCCCACAAAGGCCGGGAAGCGATCAGTGAATATAAAACGCTCGAAAAATTTGACCACCACAGCCTGCTAGAAATCCAAATTCTCACCGGGCGTACCCATCAAATCCGGGTGCATATGGCCTTCCTCGAATGTCCGGTTGCGGGGGATCAAGTCTATGGTCGGCACCACAGTACCATCCCGGTTTCGCGGCATTTTCTCCATGCCCATAAATTGAGTATCATCATCCCCGGTGAGGCCACGCCGCGCGAATTTACAGCGCCCCTACCTGATGCGCTAGATCAAATTCTAGCAACCTTCCGCCGCAGTCAGCCCTGAAATCAACTTTCCCTGTTACGAGGCCCTTATGAATATCATCGACCTCCGCTCCGACACCGTAACCCAACCGACGCCTGCGATGCGAGATGCAATGGCTGCTGCAGCCGTTGGGGATGATGTTTATTGTGAAGATCCCTCCATTAACCGTCTCCAAGAAATTGCCGCCGCGATGCTTGGCAAAGAAGCTGGATTATTTGTCCCCTCGGGCACAATGGGGAACCTGGCCTCGATTTTGGCCCATTGTCAGCGCGGTGATGAAATTATTTTGGGGAATCAGGCCCATATTTTCCTCTTTGAAGCCGGGGGATTGGCAGCCCTAGGCGGGGTAAATCCCCATACGATCCCGAATCAATCGGATGGTACGCTGGATTTAGACCAAATTCAAGCTGCGATCCGCATTGACAACCCCCATATGCCGATCACGCGCCTGGTCACGGTAGAAAACACCCAAAATCGGTGTGGCGGATCAGCCTTATCGGTAGAATATACCCGGAAAGTTGGGGAATTGGCCGCTGAAAATGATTTAATTTTACATCTCGACGGGGCTCGGATTTTCAATGCCGCGGCCGCGCTGGATGTCGATGTAATCGACTTAGTTGCTCCGGCCGATTCAGTTACGTTCTGTCTGAGTAAAGGGCTGTGCGCGCCGGTGGGTTCCGTCATTTGTGGATCGGCCGAATTTATTGCCCAGGCCCACCGCATCCGTAAACAATTAGGTGGTGGCATGCGGCAAGCCGGGGTTTTGGCCGCGGCAGGAATCATCGCCCTCGAGGAGATTGTGCCTCGTCTGCGAGACGATCACCTGCATGCCACCGCGTTGGCAAAGGGTTTAGCCCCCCTCGCAGGGATCAGCCTCGATACAACCCAACCCGCCTCGAACATGGTTTATGTCACCCTGGAGGCCGCGGTTCCACTCAGTGCGACCGAAGTCGCCCAACGCCTGGCAAAATTAGGGGTCAAACCTGGAATTGCCGGGGAGCGGCAGTTCCGATTGGTAACCCATTATTGGATCGATGAGGCTGCAGTTTCCCAAACAATTCAGACATTCAAGGAAGTTTTAGCCCCCTACGCATGATATAATTTTTCTACCAAATTAATGGAACCCCAAATTCAAGCTTTTCTTGACGAAATCGCCTCTCAGCAGAACCTTTCGCTCAACACGCGCTTGAGTTATGCTAACGATTTACGTTGTTTTACGAGTTTTCTACGGGATTCGCTGAGACGATCCCCCCAATTAGTGGATTTCAATGCTCAGCATATCATCAATTTCCTAGATTTTGAACGCCGCAGGGGACGTCGCCGCAGCACCATTCAACGGCGACGGGCCACTTTGCGGCGTTTTGCAAATTTTTTGGGAATCGGCTTTCAACTCCCTGAACTTCCCCTAGAACCAGGACAAGAAAATCCATTCCCACCCATTGAAACCTTATCTACCGTCGAAATCAACCAGATTTTTGCAGTGTTTAAGGCTCAAAAAAGTCCGCTTGGATATCGTGATTGGGCTATTTTTGCGACTATGTTAGTAACTGGTTTGAGTGTCAGCCAATTAATCCAAATTAAAACTTCAGCAATTACGCTAGACATACAAAAATTACAAATACCCCTTCGGAACGGCAAGAAAATAGAAATCTCGTTAGGTACCGCGGCTGAACCACTTAGAAACTACTTACAATCGGGACGCCCAGAAATTAACGGAGCCGGACAACATGTGACGCTTT
This sequence comes from uncultured Anaerolineales bacterium, assembly GCA_964453155.1. GTDB lineage: Bacteria > Chloroflexota > Anaerolineae > Anaerolineales > UBA11858 > CAYVQU01. The sequence continues at coordinate 20,991 of CAYVQU010000041.1, forward strand.
TTATCAGCCAGAAAGGTCGCCAGATGACCCGCCAAGGTATCTGGCAAGTTCTTCGTAAATGGGGTCAAGCGGCCCAAATATCTGGGCAACTATCACCCCGTCGCATTCGCAATACGGCCGCAAAACAGTTATTGGCCGCCGGCCACCCGCTAACAACAATCCAGCACGCCCTCGGGCATGAACACCTCCAATCAACCGAATTATTATTCCAAAGAATTAACTCTACATTCAACCCCAAGTGAAGGAAAAAACGATGGATAAATTTTTTACCCTGGCAGAAATTGATCAAGTAGCGCAAGCCGTTCGCGAGCGAATCACATGTAAACCCCAAGTCGCGATGATCTTAGGTTCGGGGCTAGGCGCATTAGCCGAAGCGGTTGAAAACCCGACCATCATTCCATTTGGTGAAATTCCGAATTGGCCCGTTTCAACGGTATGGGGGCACGAAGGCAGCCTGGTCGTAGGGCAACTGGAAGGCAAAGACGTAATTGTGATGCAAGGCCGAGTCCACTATTATGAAGGCTATACCATGGACCACGTTACGCTCCCCATTCGGGTAATGCAGCGTTTAGGGGTTGAATTTTTAGTTGTCACGAATGCGGCTGGCGCTGTCAATCCAGATTTTGAACCAGGTGATTTGATGCTGATCACCGATCACATCAATTTAATCGGCATGTCGGGCCCGAACCCGTTACGCGGACCCAACCTGGAAGAATTTGGGCCCCGCTTTCCAGATATGAGTCAGGTCTATGATCGAGATTTATGCGACCTGGCCCGTAAAGCGGCCGCAGAAGAAGCCGTCACATTCCACGAAGGGATTTACATCTGCCTGGCCGGGCCATCCTTTGAAACACCGGCTGACTTACGATTCTTGCGCGGCATTGGTGTGGATGCGGTGGGTATGTCTACGGTCCCTGAAGTTACGGTTGCCCGGCATGGGGGGCAGCGCGTTTTGGGCATTTCGGGTATCAGCAACAAGGCCAACTTAGACGGCAATACGATCACCACTCACGAAGAAGTTATTGAGGCTGGAGATGTAATGGTCCCCAAGTTGATCAAAGTGATTCGCGGGGTACTCCAAAAGATTTAGGCCCAAATTACTCCCCTGTGACCGCAACAACGTTTACGCTCTGATCGCTTGATCTTTCAACATTTTATTGGTACTCAGGAATTTTATGGGAGAAATTCTTCGCTTTTTTAAGGACAACGAGGTCTTTATATACCTGGTTTTGGGTTTATTGGCCATTTGGCAGATACGCAAGTTTTCTTTGGCTTGGAGTGAGCTTCGGAGTGCAGCATTTGGTTTAGAACGGGAAAATGCTCAAAATCAGCTCAATTGGGCCGCCACAATGTTGATTTTTATCTTCATTTTGGGTGTAGCTGAATTCGGGTTGGTTTCGTTTGTGATCCCCACAGTGCCGGGGGCCGCGCCACTGCTTACCCCAACAATCGATTTATTAGCCACTCCCACTACAACGCTCGAAGCAGGAGACTTGGCAGCCGCAAATGCGGGAACCCCAAATCCCGCGGTGGAACCCGACACTGGGGGATGCATCCCAGGCAGTGTCAATATCAGTTCACCTGAATCAGGAGAAACGATCAAAGATATTGTCGAGATCTATGGTTCAGCCGATATCCCCAACTTTGGCTTTTATAAATTCGAAATGGCCGCGCTGAGTGACTCCAATTGGTTGACAATTCAGGCCGGTGAAATTATTACCCAAGATGGCCGCCTGGGATTTTGGGATACAACCCGGTTGAGTCCCGGCGATTACGCCCTGAGATTGGTCATCACCGATAATCAAGGACAATCTGCTGAACCGTGTGTCATACAGGTTCGGGTTGACCCCCCTACGGAGGATGGATAGTACGCTGGTTGACAGTTTGGTTGGGAACCAAGGCACAACCGCACCAACCAGCCAAAGAACCGGCAATAATTGGAGAAAAAATGCCCGAAATTGAAATTCGTCCCGCGATGGCCTCCGACATCAACGCCCTGATGGCTTTGGAGCATAATTACTCCAGTGATTATGTCTGGCAAATGAATTTTAGCCAGGAAGATAATCAAGTAAGCATAAATTTCCGCGAAATCCAGTTACCGCGTTCAGTGCAGGTAATGTACCCACGGCCGCCCCAAAATTTGGCCGATAATTGGTCCAAAAGAGATGGGCTACTGGTCGCCGTCAGCGAAATCGAAATTGTCGGGTATATCAGTCTGACCCAAAATAACACCTTACATACGACTTGGGCCACCGATTTAGCAATCCAACGACGAGTGCGACGCCAGGGCGTTGGCAGTGCTCTGATATTCGCGGCCCAAGACTGGGCGGTCCAACATGGCAGTCGCCGCTTAATCTTAGAAATGCAGCCCAAGAACCATCCGGCCATTCAACTCGCCCAAAAATTAGGTTTCGAATTGTGCGGCTACAACGATCATTATTTTGCCAACCACGATATCGCCCTGTTTTTCTCTAAGTGGTTGCGATAAGTGCGGTGCGGTTTGTAGTTTGAAATAAAACTGGAAAAATTTACCGCACCTCCTGAAAGATTTCGAGGGAGTGGCTCGAAATCAATAAAGAAATTATGGCAAGTCTTATTGGTAGTTTACAGACGCTTAATCAGTTACTCACGGCGGGGATAGCCATCACAGCTTTTTCGTTATTGCTGTATGCGCTCTCATTTAATTTACGCGATCGGGTAGCCCGCTCTTTCGCGATCATCATGATTTGTGTGGTGATCGTATTTGTGGGTGAGTCGATCGCCAGTGTAGCCGAAACTCCCGCAGCACTCGAACTGTGGCTAAAATTCCAATGGGCGGGAATTGTTATTTTGCCGCCGGCTTACCTTCATTTTTCCGATGCCCTATTGGCTACTACGGGCAAACCGTCCAAAGGGCGGCGACGACTTGTCGTCCGTATTAACTACGCCATCTCAATCGGTTTTCTGAGCACGCTACCGTTCTCGCTGCTGGTCGGACCGTTGGTCGTCGATGGCCAACCATCCCCCCATCTCGAACGCACCACGCTGACATTCATTTTCGCGCTAATTTATCTCACCGCGATGATATGGGCCTGGGTGAATTTCCGGCGAGCATTTCAGCGGACCGTAACTCGCACCAGCCGCCGCCGGATGGGATACCTGATCACCGGTGCGCTGGCTCCAGCCTTAGGGGCCTTTCCATACCTGTTGTTTGGATCAGGGTTTGCTGGAGATCATCAACTCATCTTCTGGTTGGTGGCCGACTTAATTAACATCCTGGTTTCGGTATTGTTGGTCCTTATGGCTTACGCAGTGGCCTTCTTTGGGGTCCCCTGGCCCGATCGGGTTGTCAAACGGCGATTATTCAAATGGGTCATGCGCGGACCAGTAACCGCGTCGACCGTGTTATCCGTCACCACCCTGGTGCGGCGGGCGGGGCAATCATTCGGCGAGGTCTATTCTGCCGCGGTGCCGATCGCCATGGTGGGAACCTTGCTCCTGATGCAATATTTAGTCACGCTGTTGGCCCCCATTTGGGAGCGCTGGCTCTTTTACGGCGGTGATCGTGACGATTTGCAATTATTGCAAACCTTAGAAGAGCGGCTCCTCACTACCGGTGATCTGCGGCAATTTTTGGAAGCAGTCCTGACCGCGGTTTGTGATCTTTTACAAGTCGATTCTGGGTTTATCGTTGCCCTGGAACCTCATGGGTCCGAGTTTGTGGTGTCGATTGGAACTGATAAACTGCAACAAGAAAATCTCCCTGCCGATTTATTCCAAGTGGTTCAAGAAAATGGCGGGCAAGAATCATTATTCGATGCTTCACTCCGCATTTTCTCGTGGGATGATTATTGGGTGATGCCAATGTTCACCGATAATGAAGATCAGGAAATGCTCTTGGGGTTGTTAGGCGCGGCCAAAAATCCTAAGGTTGCCCTGGATATGGAACAACGCGAATCTTTGTCAGCATTAGTTGGCCGCGCAACGATCGCCCTAATAGATCGAACCCGGCAGCAGAAAGTATTCACTTCTCTTGAGACTCTCGCACCCCAAGTTGAGATGTTCCAACGACTTCGGGCGGCATCAAGTTATGATGGCACCCAAATCTTAACCGCGCCTGATCCACCTTTTGCCTTGGAGGGAGGCGATTCAGTCAACAAATGGGTCAAAGATGCGCTGAGTCACTATTGGGGCGGGCCAAAACTTTCTGAAAGTCCGCTATTACAATTGCAAGTCGTCCAACAAGCTTTGGAAAACCATGACGGGGTTTCAGTCAATGCCCTGCGGGCAATTTTGAAACAGGCGGTTGAACGGGTTCGACCAGATGGTGAACGCCGTTTTACTGCCGAGTGGATTTTATACAATATTTTAGAAATGAAGTTTATGGAGGGTCGTAAGGTCCGCGAGATCGCGCTGCGGTTAGCGATGTCGGAGGCCGATCTGTACCGCAAACAGCGGGTGGCAATAGACGCGGTGGCAAAAACCATCATCGATATGGAACAAAAAGTTCGAGAGGAGCAACCAACAAATTAAGAATAGAATTCGATCTATAAAATGCGATATGATTAAGTGCGGTGCGGTTTGTAGTTTGAGATAAACCCGGCAAATTTTTCCGCACCGCCTGAGCAGATTTCGGTTTGAACCTACTATTTATTTTCAAGTGCTTTCCGAAATCTGCAATGGACAACGATGTAGGTTTGATTATAACGATTTACGAGTACTGCATGAGAAAAAATAAGAAAGTAAGTTTGTGTCAGTATCCTACTATTTTTTACTCATTAATGTTACGCAACCAGCATCCTGAGTAGCGCGAGCGTATCGAAGGGTGAATTTTTTAGTTCACTTGGCATATCGGGTGTAACATGAGTTACTCAATTGAAGCAACCAAGGGAAAAGAATTAATGGTCCTAAAAAAAGAACGTGAAAAAAAAGCCGATCCGATCCCCGTTGACGACGCGTGGTGGAACTCGGTACTAGAAGATGTTGAAGCTTTATTTACAGCGACTTCCAGAGAAACCGCAAGCCCGAACCAAAAAGAACAAACTCAGAAACAAGATTCTGACAATGGGATAAATTGGTCTTATGTCGAAGGCCTATATCAGGATGATCAAGTTGTGTGCCTAGAAGTTACCCATCACAATCGCGGCGGACTGCTGGTAGCCGGGGATGGCATTCAGGGCTTTGTGCCAGCCTCACATTTGATCGATAATACAAAAAAGAAATCCAAAAAAGAACATCAATCTGCCTTGGCAGCTTATGTTGGCCAAACGCTAACCCTCAAGGTGATTGAATGTGAAGCCGATCGTGGCCGCATCGTGCTCTCAGAACGGGCTGCACAAACTGATCCTGGCAGCCGGCTGGTCCTTCTCAATGCGCTTGAAGTGGGCGATCATCTCACTGGAAATGTCACCACAATAACCGATTTTGGTGTGTTTGTCGATTTAGGCGGGGTCGAGGGGCTGGTTCATATCTCAGAATTGTCCTGGGGAAGGGTATCGCACCCCAGTGAGATCGTATCAATCGGCGCCCAGCTCAATGTCTGCATTTTACAGTTAGATCGCGAAAAAAATCGGGTCGCGTTGAGCGTAAAACGGCAGTTACCCAACCCCTGGCATGCGGTTCATGACAATTTTTATCCTGGGCAAGTTACTATGGCCGAAATCACCAATATTGTTTCGTATGGCGCGTTCGCCCGCCTTAAAGATGGAATCGATGGCCTAATCCATATCTCTGAGCTAGGGAAAACTGATCCGGGGGTCCCAGTGGATGAGATTTTGTCTCCGGGGCAAAAAGTTAAAGTTTGTATTTTACATATTGACTCGAACCGCCAGCGATTGGGTCTGAGCTTAGCGTCTGGAGATGATGGTGTAACGTGAAAAGTTGGTGGGTTTTAGCCTTGGGGGTAATTTTCGGTTTTTTGGGAGCTGGAAGTATCTGGCTAGCAAGCAGTCCGCCGCGGGGGCAGCCGATTCAACTACTCCCCCCACCCACCCCAGTCCCGATCGAGGTACATGTATCAGGAGCCGTTCAAAATCCAGGCGTTTATGCCCTACGCACCGAAAGCCGCGTTGAAGATGCGATTAAAGCCGCGGGGGGGTTCACAGTAGCTGCCAATGAGTTAGCCCTGAACCTGGCTGCCCAACTCCAGGATGGGATGCAAGTGTGGGTCCCAAATAAACCCAGCCCAACCGAAATAAAAACTGAGGGCGCTACCACTTCGGCAGATTCGGCCCCCTCAAGCCCCGCTCCCGAAATGGGTACAATGGTCAATATCAATACGGCCACCCAGGCAGAGCTTGAAACCCTGACTGGTATCGGCCCAGCTACTGCCCAAAAGATTATTACCTACCGAGAAACTGAAGGACTATTTCTAGGCATCGAAGATATCCAAAAAGTATCGGGGATTGGCCCGGCAACCTTCGAAAAAATAAAGAATCGCATCACCGTAGGTGGTCTGCCATGAAAGTAAATGCAACTGCAAATATGCTGAAGTATCTGATCCCGTTGGGGGTCACAATCGCCGCGCTGAGTGCTTTGGTATTGACGCCATTTTGGGCTTTTCAGTGGTATCAACAGCCGTTTATTGGCGTGTTATTTGAACCCAATAACGTTGTTAGCCAAATTACGGGGAAAAACTGGCCCGCAAAACAAGCCGGGGTTCAAAATTATGACCATTTGAAGGTCGTAGATGGGCAAACCATCTCAAATGTTGCCGCGCTCAACAAAATCCTAAAAACTCATGGCACCGGGCCGTTAAGTTTAACTTTCGAAAACCAAGCTGGTACCAACTATTCCATCGAAATTACACCGACCCGCTTTCGGTTTAGCGAAACGATCAGTTTATTTTTAGCCCCCTACCTGGTTGGTTTGGCCTCGATGATTATTGGTTTATGGGTTTTTCGAGTGGGCAAAAATCAAGGTTCAGCCCGGGCTTTCTTAACCTTTGCCGCGGCCATTTGTATTTCGACCTCGACCTATTTCGACCTGAATACGACTCAACATTTTATTCTTGGCTGGGCCTTGAGCTTACCAATCGCGGCCGGAGCTACGACCTATTTGGCCCTGGTTTTTCCGCAAACTATCCCCAGCATAAAACGTAGACCGGTTATCCGACTGCTGCCGTGGGGCATTACCTTTGTGCTCTCACTCCCCATCATTCGCGAGATTTTAGCGCCTTCAACCCCCTGGGGATATATTCGCACCTGGATTTATAGCTACGCTTACATGGTTGGGGCAGTGCTGATATTTTTAGGAGTTCTCGTTTACCGCATTGCCCGGAGTTCATCTCCGATGATCCGCCAACAAAGCCGGGTGATTATTTTTGGGGCCGCGCTCGCCTTTGGTCCTATTCTATTCACATTTCTCCTCCCAATCGTATTTGGTTTTTTGCCCGATTTTAATGAGAGCGTTGCGTTTCCAGCATTGATCATTTTTCCCTTGGCTGTGGGGTATGCCATTGTCCGCTACCGCATGCTCGATGTTGATCGTTTTTTCAACCGAACCCTGACCTATGTTTTAACTGCAACGGGCGCCGTTGGGTTATTCTACTTGCTGCTGACAATTTTAACGCTGCTCATCCCCAAAGGGATGACGCCTGATGATCCACTATTGGTAGCCTTGTATTTATTCATTCTGGTTGTCGCTCTCAACCCCCTGAGAAATCTCCTACAACGCGGGATCGACCAGCTTTTCTACCGCACCCAGGCCGATTATCGGCGGGTATTAGCCAATTTATCGCAAGAACTGGGGACCTCCCCAGAAATGGGCCACACCCTCCAAATCCTCGATCAGGAATTAAACGCGGCCCTGGCGCCTGAGGTGTTCCTAATCTATTTATTTGATGACGACGAATCGATTTTCCGCCCAATTGGGGCCAAACAAGACCACGAACTAGCCATTCCGGTTGAAAGCAAAATTGTCGCTGAATTGCAAAATGCTGGCCAGGCAATCTGGTTCCCACCGGGGCGATCTTTCCCAGCAGATTGGGGCATCGAAACTGCAATGCTCGAAACCATTGAATGCCGGGCATTTGTCCCCTTACGATATGAGGGCAATATGATTGGTTTTCTTGCCCTTGGGAATCGTCGTTCAGGAGAGCCTTATTCCAGTGATGATCTTGAATTCTTAAACACTGTTGCTGGGCAGTCATCGTTAGCGTTAGAAAATGTGCGCTTATTTGCCAACCTACAAGACACGCTGAATCAAACCCTCGAAATGAAGAATTTGATGGATGATATTTTTCAATCCATGTCTTCAGGTGTCATCACCACCGATATTGAGCAACAAATTACCCTCTTCAATCAAGCTGCTGAGCGGATTTTAGGCGCTTCCTTTGAATCTGTAATTGGGAAACCGATTGAAGAAGCCCTAGATCTATTAGGACCACAATTTAACATCATAACCGAATCTACAATCAAGGATGGAATCTCGACATTGGGAGAGGAGCTATCCCCCACGTCCCAAGAACGCGGGCCGCTGTTTTTACGTTTATCCTGGACCCCGCTACGAGATGCTCTCTCAGCGACGAAGGGGGCCACCATCGTAATTGATGATCTAACCGAACAACGCCACCTGGAAGCCGAGCGGGAACGCATTCGCCAGACATTTGGGCGCGTCGTCGCCCCGCGGGTCCGCGACCGGCTGTTGGAGGATCCTACTGCCTTGCGGCTGGATGGGATTCGCCAACCCCTGACAGTGCTTTTCGCAGATATCCATAACTTTACGCCCTTTAGTGAGCGACACCAACCTGACGATTTATTTGAAATCCTGAACTCTTACCTCTCGCTGGCCGCTCAAGCCGTCCTGCAAGAAGAAGGCACCCTCGACAAATTTATGGGCGACGCGGTGATGGCTTTCTGGAATGCCCCTGACCATCAAACTGATCACACCTTACGCGCCGCTCGAGCCGCATTGGCAATGGATCAGGCCATTAAGGCCCACCGCACGAATTTGAGTGAAGAGTATAAGCTCTATTTCAGCATCGGGATCAACTTAGGCGACGCCATCGTCGGTAATGTCGGCACCAGCGACTTATTCAACTACACGGCGATCGGTGATTCGGTCAATTATGCTCAACGACTGGAATCTGTTGCCGAACCGGGGCAAATATTGCTATCCGTGGAGGCGTACCAGACCATTGCGGACTACGTTATTGTGAAAGAATTGTCCCCGGTTCAAGTTAAAGGGAAAGCAGAACCAGCGGTGGTTTATGAGTTGCAGGGATTGCGGGTAGAGGGCGGAGGGCCTAATGCTCGCGAAGTATCATAAAGAAATTTGCCGGAAAGCTTTAGGTAACCATTTTTCACCCCGGGCGATGAACATAATCATCGCCGCAAATTTGAGTTTGGATGGGTTACGGGGGCAAATTGGGCATCCCGAATATCATTTTGATGATAATGCCTTCGAAGAGAGTTATGCTTTCATCGAAGAACAGCGGAGCCAAATTTACAAAGCTCTTAAAGATATAAACCAAAAAGCTGCCTGGATTGCATTTGGGCAGCTAGCGCATACGGCCCAGGATTTTTACGCTCACAGCAATTACATTCGCTTATGGGCTGCATCTTATCCGGAAGGTGAACGTCCAGCACCGCCGGAAACACCCGCTCTGGACAAAGTATATTTACAGCATCCCCAACTGGCCTCTGGGCGGGTCTATTTGTGGGATTTTGTTTACTTTATCCCCGGTTTGCGTAACCTCGCCTTGCGAAATTTACCCCTTGATTCCCACGGCCATATGAATCTCGATCACCCCGGCCGCGGCCCCCTATTCCCCCATGTCATGGCCGCGGCCATCAAACGCACCCATTTCGAATACCAAGAAACTATCCAACAGATCACAGCTGAGTTAGGGAAGCAACCATTGGCAGAATTCGCTGACCACGAATCACCACCCACTACCCACTGAATTGCAACCTTTCTCCCGTTTCCCCGTATAACAAAGTAACTCAAAAAAAATACGTTTCAATGAAACAGGAGAAAAACATGTCTGGTAAAGTAAAACAAATTTTTCGATCGAACAGTGACCGGATGATCGCGGGGGTGTGCGGCGGACTAGGCGACTATTTAGATATCGATTCGACCATCCTGCGCTTGATCTTCGTCTTTGGGGCTATCTTCACCGGTTCCGGGCTGTTCTGGGCCTATTTGATCATGGCACTCTTGATCCCTGAGGAACTCACCGCTTCAGAAGCCGTGGTGGATGTGCCAGTTGAAGATGATCTAGTCGAGTAACATTAAACTTCTACAAGTGCAGAGGCGACCTAGTTGGTCGTCTCTTTTTTGTTGTATAATCCCTTCAGCTTCCTTTTTCCGTGAAATATCATAATGAATGTCTTTATTGTAGGTGGCACTGGATTTATTGGTTATCACACGGCCTTAGAAGGGCTACGCCGTGGCCACAAAGTTACCGCTTTGGGTCTACCTCCAGGTCCAGCAAAAGATTTATTTCCCCCTGAGGTCCGGATTATCCTGGCGAATCTTGGTGACCTTACAAACGCCGAAATCCGAGCATTATTAGTCGGATTTGATAGCGTGGTGTTTGCCGCGGGAGCCGATGACCGGGTTTTGCCCAAGGCACCCGCGTATGATTTCTTTTATTCAGCCAATGTCCGGGCTGCATGTCGATTTTTCAAGCTGGTGCGGGAAGCTGGGGTGAAACGCGGGATACTGATTGGCTCATACTTCGCTCATTTTGCCCGTAACTGGCCTGCGCTGAAACTTTATGAACGCCACCCCTACATCCGGAGCCGAGTGGAACAGGCTGAACAGGCGCTAAAAGTCGCTCTCCCCGATTTAGAATTGATGGTTTTGGAATTGCCGTATGTGTTTGGGGCGATGCCCGGTACAACCCCGCTTTGGAAACCACTAATCCAATACATTCGCTCCCCTTGGCCCATATTCTTCCCCCGCGGCGGAACGAACTGCATCGCGGTCCAAAACGTAGCTCAAGCCATTATCGGCGCGCTTGAAAATGGAATCCCTGGGGAAATTTACCAAATTGGGGACGAAAATCTCACCTGGGTTGAATTACTCTCGAGATTATCAAAGTTTGCTGGCAAACAGAAAAAAGTCATCACGCTCCCCGATTGGATGATTCGATTAGGAATGCGAATCATCCACCGCTATCACCATCTGCAAGGGAAAGAAAGCGGTCTCAACTTACGTCATTTTGCAAACTTACAAACCGCGAAAACCTTCTTCGATCCGACAAAAACCCAAACATCTTTAGGCTTTGAAACTGGTGATTTAGATTCCGCCCTACGGGCTACAATCGATGCCTGCCAGGATTGATCCTCCCCACTCCTCACAAAAATCATAACCGGCAAATCGGTGCAAAACTGGCTGTGGTTATCTCTGCTAAAGTCTCCACGGGCAACCGAATATTCAAGCCGCGCTGCCCCGCTGAGATGTGAATTTCATCAAAAACTTGGGCATATTCATCAATAACAACCTGAAAACCCTGGTTCAGCAGTGCGAGAGGGGAGATTCCCCCAGCCTGGAGTTTGGTCAGGTTTTCGGCTTCTTTTTGGGTGGTCAAAAAAACTTTCTTCTCACCTACTGCTTTAGCAACCGCCTTCAAATCCACATTACCGATACCGGGAACCAGAGCTAAGATCGGTTTACCCCGCCCTTCACGCTTGATGACGATGGTCTTAAAAACCAACTCTAACGATACCCCCAACAACTCAGCCGTTTTCTCGGCCCCCAATTTTTCTACAGGGAGTTCATAAACCTTATAATCAACATTGCGTTGTTCTAGCAGACGAGTAACGTTATTTTTGATCATGTTCCAGTCAGGGGCAACTCTAGCGAAAACTGAGCCCCACCTTGGGGATAATTTTGGGCCGTTAAGTCTCCACCATGAGCCTGGGCAATCTTGCGCGCAATCGACAAACCCAAACCGGTGCCGCCTTCCGAACGAGCACGGGACTTATCCGCGCGATAGAAGCGGTCGAAGATGTATGGCAGTGCTTCTGCTGGGATGCCCGGCCCATTATCTCGGACAATGATTTGCAATTTTGGCCCATTAATGGCGGTTAATTGAACACTAATCCCGCCGCCAGTAGGTGAATAACGCAGCGCATTTTGGAATAAGTTGTGCATGATTTGCTCAATCCGCTGGGGATCAACCGCAATATGCGGTACAGTTTCATCTAAGGACAGCAAAATTCTGACCGACCGCTCTCCGGCTTGGGGTTCAAAACGGATAGCAACTCGTTGGATGAGGGCGGTCATATCCGTTGGAATTTTTTCCAAATGAAGTTGACCGGCATCTGCCAGGGCCAAGGTACGCAAATCTTCAACCAAACGGGTTAGTAAATGATTCTGCTCTTCGATCGGGATCAGGTTTTCAGAAGTCAGGTCGTAAATTCCATCTTCCAACGCTTCGAGATGAGCCAATTGGACCGCCAGGGGAGTCCGCAATTCATGAGCGATATCGGCCGTTAGGGCCCGGCGGCTATTTTCGGCTTTTTGGAGAGAAGCGGCCATATGGTTGAAGGTCCGGCCTAAAACGGCCAGGTCATCATTGCCCCGGACCGGCACTCGTTGGGTTAAATCACCTTGGGCCAAATTACCAGCGGCTTTGGTTAAGGCCCGCACAGGTCGTACCAGGCTGTAAGATAGCAATAATGCCAAAATAATGGCAGCCAGCCCGGCAACGATGACCGACACCAGGGCTGCCTGGTTTAAGCGAGACAGCAATGAGGTTTCATTGGCCGGGGTAAAATATTGGTTGCCATCCACCAACAGATAACCGATTGTCTCCCCCTCAACCTCTAACGGCACAGCTCGCCGCATCTCAACTTGGGTCAATTCACCTTTCGCACGATTATCGCGATTATTGAATAAAACCTTGCCATCTCCATCCGCCAACTGGACTTGCATCATAGCCAAGGGTTGATCGGAATCACCCTTCCCTTGCCGTCCACTCCACAGGCCTCGCCGATCGCCGAGTGGGGTGTCGCGCAACACTTTTCCAGCCCCCTTCCAGGTATGATGTTTGGCGTAATAATCTTCGAGCGCTTCGACAATGGCTTCACTGCCGGTCATGCCCCCCCGAAACATAAATGACCGAACTTCTTGAGCCGTTTGGCGCCCAACCACCAAGATGACGATCCCAATGGTGACGAGAACGATGAATATAAAGGAGGCAATTAAGCGTAAACGCATAGTGGAAAGTGGGTAGTGGGTGGCGGATAGCTGCTAATTTCGGGCAAAACGATAGCCGATGCCGAAGACGGTTTCGATATAGCGCGGGTTTTTGGGATCGGGTTCGAGTTTGGCCCGCAAGTTTTTTATGTGCGCGTCGATGGTGCGTTCGTAACCTTCATAGGCGGTGCCAGTGGTGGCTTCGAGAAGGTTTAGGCGAGAGAAGGCTCGACCGGGTTGTTCGGCCAAAGTGGAAAGCAAACCGAATTCAGTTGGGGTGAGATCGAGGGATTCGCCAGCCCGTAAAACAGCATGGGCATCCAGGTCAATTTCGATATCTGCCACGCGTAAAATTCGTTTTCGAGGGGCACCAGAAGCTCCAACCCGCCGCAAAACCGCCCGAACTTTGGAGACGACTACGCGGGGCGAGAAAGGTTTCGTGATGTAATCATCAGCCCCCAACTCCAAACCGATGAGTTGATCCATCTCATCCACGCGCGCTGTCAGCATGATGATGGGAGTATCTGCTTTTCGGCGGATTTCGCGGGCCACATCCAACCCGTCCATGCCGGGAAGATTGAGATCGAGCAAGACCAAATCAGGCCGTTTGTGCTCCCAAATCGAGAGGCCGGTATCGCCGCGATAGGCAGTTTCGACCTCAAAGCCGGATTTGAGGAGGTAGTCTCGGAGGACTTTTACGAGTTCGGGTTCGTCTTCGATGATCAATATCGTTTGCATGGCAAAGTGGGTAGTGGGTAGTGGGTAGTGGGTAGTGGGTAGTGGGTAGTGGGTAGTGGG
>CAYVQU010000042.1:0-34714 GCA_964453155.1 uncultured Anaerolineales bacterium
GAATTTCCTGAAGTCGGGCAGAGTTATCTTGAGTGGATAAACCTGTATCGGGATGTTGGAGATTTTGGTCTTGAAAGGCACTCAAAATGCTCTTCAACATCTCAGCCTGAGATTCGGCAAAACCAATTTCTTGGAATTGTTGCCGTTTCGCTTCACCATAAGCTAGTCGGACGTTAGCTAGCCCCTCCCAATGCGCGGCCCAGGTATTTACCAGTTGGGAAGATACCCGCCCAGAAATAATCTCAAAATGACCAATATCCCACCATAGTAATTCAGCTCCGTTAGAAAGCATCCGGCCGCGAACTGCCTGGGTAAAAATTTTATTAGCAATCTCATCGCGGGGTGTTTCTGGAAAGCGGGGAGCAATAATATCGTCTAGTAAATGGTTTTGAATATAATTTGTTATTGCCGAGTCTACCGCAAAATTAATCGTCGCGTGCCAGGAATTCATCTGCGGGGTTTTGTTATCCTCCCGGCTGAGACTGATATTGCGGTTGTACGTCATATCCGACACCGCTCGGACCGAATAGGGATTGGGGTTGTCGGGGTCTTTTTGGGAATGGTCACCATATTCCTGGCCAGCTTGCAACCGATAGCGGTATTGAATATCCTTCACCCGAATGCCAATCCCATCTTTGGTGGTGGCGATAGTTTCCTCGATATAACCATGTTTATCTGCCAAAATGGGAATTTCGGTTTCATCGGTTTTATAACGTTTGAGAGTTTCAAACCGATTTACTCGGTAAGTCCCTTCTGGACAAACGCGGGAAGGAGTTTGGAGATTCTCAAACAGCACCACATTTCCAGGATTTACCACGAGCCAGCCAGGACCACCGATATCGCGAATGGGGTGAAAATCTGGATCGTCCAATTCGAATTCACCCGCTTCGATTTTGAGAAATGGCGTTCGTAACCCAAACAACGAACTCAATAAGTATTTGCTGGTTTCAATAAATTTCTCAACCTCAAAAACTTCTTGCAAATAACGACTGGCAATCACAAAAGCGGCAATAAATGCTGCAATGGGAATAAAGAAATGGCGCGCGTCCCAAATCGGCAATACGAAAATATTTAGCACAAAATCTGGAATCAGTTTCAAAATCCCCTGTTTATCGGTCCAGGTGGTCACAATTTGAGAAAAGGAATAAGTGCTAAAAACGATCCGCCCCAAATAAGCAAATGTAAAGACAAACCCAACAATCGTCAACAATCGCAGCAAGCGCCAGCGGTGATCGTTGAACAAATAATTCTCGAAAATTGAAAGAATAAAACTAACCATTAAACCCTTCCAGGAGAGGGCTCATTTGGATCTTCTTCTGGGCCATCTTCGATTAATTTCTGATCATCGCTTGGCAATAACATGTCGTTGATATTTCTGAGTAACTGAATTGTATCTCTCGGCAACAGCCGGCGAGTATTCGGATCAGTGGCGGCCGATTCCAAGGCTTGCAAGACTCGCATAGCAAGGGCTTCTTTAGAGTAGGATTCATCGCTGAGAATCATCCCGAGGGTATTGACCAAGTCTCTTTGGGTTTCTGCCCGAGCCTGACTGCGTATGCGCATTCCATGAAGAGAATGATCGGCCTGCACAATCATGGCATCTTTCTGCCATTCAGAGCGCCAGTACTCAATTAACTGCCGCTGCACACCCGTATCCTTTGGAAATAGTTCTGTAAAACCTGAAAAGCGAATTTTAATTCCTCTGGAACGCAAAGGTTTAGGTGTTTTCAGATCCTGAGAAGGGAATTTTTTAATATTATCTTTGGTGTAGGGTTGGCCTTTCTGGATTGGTGAACCATCTAAGTTTTCTACATACTGGTAAGCTAAAATACCCATATTGCGCAGTTGACGGGTAACTTGGGATTTTAATCCTGGCAGTGGAAAATCCTTCGGGTCAGTTGGTTTGGAAATATTGTCGAACAATTCTTTGCCAATCAGATTACGGACAATCCCAACCGCGGCATGGGGGGGCAGTTCGGTCCATTCTTTGATTCTTTTCTCGTCCACATCAAAGGGCTTAGAGCTAATAGCCTTGAAAACCCGGTCTTCATCGAATAAGAAGGGGCCAATCTGACTCCTTTTCACATCATCTTGCTCTAGATCTTCAGCGGATTTATAACGAGCGGATTGCACAAACCGATGGATTTCTAGTTTATCGTCAGCTTCAAGATGATCATCTAAGCCGGCGACTTTGTCATTTTTCACGAATACTACCCGGATATTATCAGGTTCTTCGGGACCATCATACGTCACTGGCAAAATATCTGGGGCTTCTCCCAAGGTAAAGTTTGTGAACACGAAATTAGTGAAAAGTTCAATCCCATCCCGCGTATTAAAATGGATTTTAGGCCGCCCTCTGAATTGGGGTCGTAAATCGGCGACTCCTTTGACGCGTTCATAAGCCTTGGTAAACAATATCCCTGGCCCTTCAGCGCGCGCCTGATAGGGCTTCTCACCCTTATTTCGCCGTTTTTTCTTCAAACGACCTTGTCCAAACCCCCATAGACCGAATACGGGGAATTCTTCAACCACCACGGCGCTGTTTAAATCCACGCGCACCACACCGGGTTTCCCTTCGGACAGGTTGACCGAATCGGTTTTCTTTTCTAAGCCTTCTAATGCTGAAATAATGGGGCCATGCCATCCTAACAGGTAAAGCACTAGCCGAATAAAAGCTTGCCAACCATCATTGGGTTGCCGAACTGGGAGTACAAAATAGGAGAATAGGGCTAACCAAAATAGAACCCCGGTCGTCAATAAGAAGAAACCCAATACATAAGATTTCACCATTTTATGAACGCGCGGATGCACGGCTGAATAGTTTTCAACCCCATACTCAATTCCCAAAATTGGCAACTTGAACCAGGAGACCTTCCCTCGATTCTCATAAGTTTCGACAACAGTTTCGATTAGGGCTTGTATGTAACTGGTCGCAACCATACCGAAAGTTGCGTCACCAGGGGAGACATACCGATTTAGATAAGGCAGGTTGATCGTTGGAACTACATCAATCGTCTGCAACCCACATTTATCAGTGGCCACATATACATAATAATGAACCACTTTTTTCTGTTTGCCAGACTCATCTTCTTCAGTTTTGACAAAGCGGGGGATCACCTCAATATTCAAAGCGTTTGACACACACCGATCTGAATCATCGACAACTTCTTCTTCGCCCGATTCAGTCTCGGTTTTGACAGCTAATTCATCAAAACTGACATGTTTACCCGTTTCAAACTGATCAATTTCAGGCATATAGATAATATCGATGCCATTGGGGCCATCCGCTGCAAACAGAAAATGATCGGTCACCGCGACATCCATCGCGATCCCCGGCGTATCCCATTCGGCAACCAGCCGAGGATCAAAGGGGTTTTCAACATTGAAAATAACAATCCCATTAATCCCGTCAGAAACGTAAGCTCGTTCGGTTTTATGATCAACCAAAATATTTTTCGTGTCTGTTATGATGGTCGTTATCGGAATAAACGAACTGGCATTCGTTGGTTTTTCGGGATCGGAGATATTGGCAATCTCCATTTTTCCTTCTGTTGAAATGATATAGGCATAATTACCGGCCGAATCAATATTTAAGGCTATTCCTTGGGTAGGAAAATGGCCAGTAACGGTGATGTTTTTAGTATCTGTAATCGGAACAATTTGAACCCCCCCACCACCGTCCGCGATAAAGGCATAGGGATCACGAATATGGACGGCCCGAGAATCATCCAACTTGTCGTCAAGCCCTCCCTCGATCGTTGGTTTCAATGGGTCTAAACTAACAATTTGCAAACCTTTATTTCCATCAGCCACAAAAACATGCTGATCGCTAACTGAAACGCTATTGGCCTGGCCGGGCATTTTCTTATACCCGCTGGGGATTGGATTTGCCAAATCAGCCAGGTTGACAACCCACAAACCACCATCCCCATCCACCAGATAGCCATACCCTTGCCCCATCAAGGAAATATCTTTGATTTGGGTGGGCAGATCAAAAAAGCCTTCGATTTTGAGTTTGTTTTCGTCAATTTTATTGACAATCTGTAAACCACGGTTGAAATCGGCGATATATGCGAAATCTTCATCGGCAAAAACTGCCGCAGCCCGACCGGGGGTTTTTTGGCTATTTATTCGAACCGGATTAGCAGGGTTGCCGATATCGTAAATAATCAGACCTTCAGTTGGATCGGTAACATACAGTCGCTTTTTGTTGGTTGCAGTTTGCAGATGCACATCCTCGACAAATTCGGCTGTTTCAAGAACGGCTAAAACCCGAGGATTTTGAGGATCAGTGGCATTCAAAACTGCCAGGCCGCCAGTGCCATCCGCAACATAAGCATACATGGTTTCAGCAGCATTTTCATCTGGCTTGTGGGGATACATTGCTACCGCTTGAGCATTTTTTGGATATCTGTCGATATCTCTGCTATGCTCGATAATGGTAGGCAAAGCTTTGTCCTGCACAAGGACAAATTCCAACCCATTTTTCCCGCTGGCTACATAAGCCATGTTCCCCACGACATCCACACCCCAAGCCGGTTTTTCCGTTTTTATGCAGACCGGATCAGGTGCATCGCCGGTGATAGCTGCGGTGGGAGAAATATCAATAATACAAAGACCTTTCTCGCCAGCCGCCACATAGAGGTATTGTCCCTCCACATCTAACCCATGAGGTTCACCATTTATCTCAAATGTCCGGAGATCAGGTAAATTTTGGGTGCTGCTAAAGATAAATTGCTGGATTTTGTGTTTATCTTTTTCTACAACATATCCCACATAAACGTAATCACCATCCAGGATTACCGTTTTGGCGATGCCACCAGTTTTATCGAAAAAGGGAACTTCCTCAGGCTCTTCCGGGTCTTCAACATTGATGATCCATAAACCGCGCTCCCCGCCGGCCAAATACGCATACTTTTTCTTGACCAAGACCACATCTTCCACCCAACCTTGGGTACTGCCCTGAGACCCGAACATGTCGGGTCTTTTGACATTTAGAAATAGGTCGGTCCGAACCGTTTTCAGCCCCTGAATATCATCCCCCACATAAAGATAATCATTGCGCCAAAAGACTTTTTGCGGGGTGTGTAAATCAATGTCTTCTTCGGTTTCACCGATGGTGACCATTTCATCTAAATCAGAAATGTCGATCGCGCGAATGCCTTTTTCTGTGACACTCAAGTATGCAAACCCGCCATGGACCGCCACGCTTTGAACAGATTCGAACTCGTTATGCTGCTGTCGTTCGGGAATATCAGCCGGATTTTGGAGATTTACAACCAGTAACCCGGCCCCTTCGGTGGCAATGAACATTTTGTCATGATAAACGGTTAAATCATTGACCTGGGCCTCAATTGAATAGGTGAAAACTTCCCCCTCTTTCATCTGATTTGGTTTTTTTATCTTAATAATATTAAGCTTATTTTCAGCATCCAAAACACATAAGTATTCAGCGGTAACCGCCACCCGTTCTGCACCCAGTTCAATCGGGATATCGACAGAAAAATCATCGGCCTCTATATTTTTGTTCAGATTTAGGATTGTGACCCCATCCGCTCCCCGAGCGACAAAAGCGTACTTATCTTGAATGACAATATCTTTGGCATTGGCAAACTTTTTGAGATCCCACAAATTCACGGGATCATCATGATTAGTAACCTCGAAAGCTAATACCCCGGCTTTGCCATCGGCAACATAAAGAAATTCTTTATCGCCATCTTCCCGCAGACTAAGTGCATTCGCGGAATCGAATGTGTCGTACTTTCCGACTTCTCTAGGCAGCCCCGGCTTTGAGATGTTTAGAACTCGGATTCCCCGTTCGCCAAAAGCGACGTATAGGTGATCACCTAAAACTTCGATATCTGTAATTATTTCAGGGGGTCTTACCACAGAAGCAAAGATGACCATCACTATTAACGCGAATAGATTCATTTGCGTTGAGAATTTTTTGAAAAGTTTCAGTGAATCGGCCATCTTTTGAATGAATTTGCAATCAAAATGTAAGTTTTAGAACCTAGATTTATTCTAGAATTCAGACTCACTATTACATTACACTTTCGTTAGATTTCTTTGAAGGATAATCCCCTTAGCGAAATTGTGCTATAATACATTTGCCTAGATAGATAAATCAGATACCTTTTATTATATTTAGCAATTATTCAGATGAGCTACGGTCAATCGTACTTCATCATTATACTATACCGGGTACTACCCCATGGAGCCGGACCCCATGACAAAAGTGATCATATTACCAGAAGAAGATCTCGATACCTTTTATCAAAGAACCATGCAATACCTGCATGCTAAGTATCATAGCTACCCCACCTCAATATCGAGTACGCAAACGAAAAAAACAGCTAAAAATTCATTGTCAACCTCAGCTTTAGGGCATTCCAACATCAATTTCCGTAATAATCTCAGATTTGGAAAAAACATTCCCTAAAGTTTTTTGTTTTAAACTGAACGATCGGGCCTCTCCAATTGTGGAGAGGCATTTTATTTAACTACCAGCTTATTTTCAACTCTCATCAAACTCCCTTTAACTTGTTACAATACGGCATCAAAAATATTGGAGGCTCCAATGTCTAATTTTCCCGGGAAGGGCAAAGTTGCAGTCGTCAAGACCAGCCCTGAAACTGTTTTAGAAGATATCGACCGGCTTATGAAACTTGCCGAGTTTGAAAAAAGTCTTCCCAAAGATAATCAAACTGGCCTGAAGATCAATATTTCGTGGCAAACCTGGTACCCAGCCTGCTCCACCACCCCCTGGCAATTAGAGGGCGTTATTCAAACGCTACAAGGTTCAGGATACAAGGATATTGTTGGCGTACATAATGACACTGTCGTTGTAAATACTGCCGACGGTGAACGGAATAACAAACAAAAATTTGTGACCGACAAAATGGGTGTGGATTGCCTGTATCTTTATGAACAGGATTTTGAATGGGTTGAATACCGCCCAGAAACTCGCTCCTTTCTGGTCTTAGATAAAGTATTTCCTGATGGGGTCTTCATCCCGAAAGCGCTGGTAGGGATGAATATGATTCATCTGCCAACGGTGAAAACCCATGTCTTCACGACCATCACAGGAGCGATGAAAAATGCTTTCGGGGGATTGCTCCATCGTCATCGCCACTGGACCCATTCGGTCATCCACGACACGTTGATTGACTTGTTATCGATTCAACAAGAAATCCATCCCGGCCTCTTTGCGGTAATGGATGGTACTTTTGCTGGCGATGGGCCAGGACCACGAGCCATGCGCTGGCACCAGAAGGATATTTTGTTGGCCTCGGCTGATCAGGTCGCAATAGATGCAGTTTCAGCCAAATTGCAAGGCTTCGATCCGCTTAGCCTCCGCTTCATTCGCGGTGCCCATGAACTAGGATTGGGTGTTGGTGATCCTAAAGAAATTGAAATTGCCGGATACAACATCGAACAGGAACCCGATTGGAACTTTATTCAAGATGATACTTTTGCCAGTCGCGGTCAAAAAGCAATTTATCATGGCTGGTTAAAATTCGTCGAGAAACCCCTGCTGCAGAGTCCAATCGTTCCCTGGGCTTATTTCGCCAGCAATTTTTATCACAATGTGTACTGGTACCCCTTCGTGGGTCGGCAACGGGTGGAATCTGCCCTCCAAAACCCTTGGGGCCAACTCTTTACCCATTACGGCGATGGCGATGTGGTTCTGCCGGGAATGGAACCGAAAACCGTCAAACAAGCAGTCGCTGGATTGACAATTTTGACAGTGGCCGCGTTAGGTTTGGGATATATGTTGTCCCGAAATAAATAAATTATTTACAACAAAAGACAGATTGGTACGCCAGCTTAAAATCCAATCTGTCTTTTGTTGTACTTCCACCCATGTCCCCCCCCAAAAAAACCGTAATCCGCCGCTTATTTGTTGGGATCATTTTTGGCTTTCTGGTCGTCTTAGGGCTAACCCTGATTTCGGATATCCGCCAGGTAAAACAACACATCTTTGATTTCCATTGGGGCTATTTTCCCTCGGTTTTGGGATTGACTTTGTTCAATTACTTTCTAAGGGGGATCAAATTCCATTTTTATTTGCGGCAAATTGGGGCAGATCACATTTCGCTCATGGAAAGCTTTCGGATATTCTTGGCTGGGTTTCCTCTGGCGGTCACCCCGGGAAAGGCTGGGGAGGCTCTCAAAGGCGTTTGGATTCAACAAGCGACCGGGATTCCAGTCGCCACCGGAATTTCGGTCGTGCTGGCAGAGCGGATCAGTGACGGTTTAGCCGTCTTGCTCCTTTCTTTTTTTGGCGTGTTGGCATATCCCCAATATTGGCCGGCTTTTTTGCTAGTTTTTGGGATCATCCTTGGGTTGATCATCATTTCACAGATTCGACCGGCTGCTATATTTTTGCTCGAATTAACCCAGCAATTACCGCTTGTCAGTAAAATCTCACCTCAATTGCGAGAATTCTACGAGGGCAGCTACACTTTATTTAAACCTTGGGCGACGATCGTTGCGGTAATTTTGGGTACGATTTCCTGGTTAGGTGAGGGAATTGGTTTCTACCTAATTTTGCTAGGGTTGGGCCTACCACCCGCGGTTGAAACGCTCAGTATTGCTATCTTTGTGTTAGCTTTTTCAACCGTAATTGGCGCAGTCTCAGCTCTTCCAGGTGGATTGGGGGCCGCAGAAGCCTCTATCAGCGGGATGTTAATTTTGCTACTCGGGATTTCTGCCGACACCGCAGCCGCAGCCACATTGCTCATCCGCTTTGCAACCCTGTGGTTTGGGGTTGGCCTAGGTTTATCAATTTGGGCCATATCTTACGAATTGCTCCAGCTTAGCACCAAACTCCCTGAAAAAAATGACTAAATCTTTTATCGCGCGCCCCCAATCTCAAAAGCTACTGAGAACCGAATTTCATGCTCACACGATCTACTCCAAAGATAGTCTCACCACCCCAGAAAAACTGATCCAAACCTGTCGGCGAAAAAAAATTGATCGCATTGCAATAACCGATCACAACACTATCGCCGGGGCATTACGTTGTCAGCAAATTGCACCTGAGTTGGTCATCGTCGGAGAAGAAATTATGACTACAGCCGGGGAAATTCTGGCATTCTATGTCACTGAAGAAGTTCCACCTGGTCTTAGCCCGCGAGAAACCATAACTAGACTGCGGGCCCAGGGGGCCTTCATAAGCGTATCACACCCCTTCGATAAACTCCGTAAAGGAGCCTGGCAACTCGCGGATTTGTTAGCAATCCTGCCATCAATTGACGCGGTCGAAACATTCAACGCCCGGTGTATGTTCCCCTGGTACAACTGGACTGCCGCTAAATTTGCGCACCAACACAATTTGCCGGGAACACATGGGTCCGATGCCCATGCTGCTTTTGAAATTGGAAGAGGCACACTTTATCTCACCCCATTTTCAGATCCGGACAGCTTAAAACTGGCACTAAGAGAAGCCGTTTCGCCCCATTTAATCCTATCAATGCCATGGGTCCATTTCACTTCCCGCTATGCGGTTTGGCGGAAAAAGATTTCTGGACGCTAACCCTACTTCCCCACTAGGTGCGTGACGGTATGTGCTTTACAATAAAACTGACAAGATTTACCATCCCACCTGAGCAGTTTTCAGTTTGAGCAAGTATTCAATTTCAAGATTATTTCCGAAAACCACATAACTTCGAATAAAAATTCATCGCTTTTGGCATGACAGTTTGATAATCAGCCCGTTCTTGAATGATTCTCAAGTTCTGTTCTTTGGCCCGGTTTCGTAATTCAGGATTCTCAACCGCCAAGATTATTGCCTCAGCCAGTTCTTCCGGATTTCCAGGATCAAATAGCAAGCCATTCACCCCGGGCATGATCCACTCGCGCAAGGTTTCAATATCGCCCGCCACCGGGAAACACCCCACGGCCAGACCTTCGAGCAGGGTATTTGGGGTCCCATCGTGTATGCTGGGAGAAACGACAATTTGGGATTTCTGAAACCACTGGGCCATTTCTGTGCGGGGAATTGCTGGCAACAAGGTGACTGCCGATTGGATCCCCAGCGTCTCAACCCAGCGTTCCGGCTCTGGTTGCCCCGCCATCGCCGAACACACAAACCGGATTTGAGGATGAGCGGCCAAAACCAAGGGAATCGCCTGGAAAAATGTATCATTGCGAACATAGGCCCGCAATCCACGGGGGTTAAACACAATCGGGGGCTCTTCTTTTTTGCCAGGTCGAAAATCATCTAGTTGGATCCCCCCCGCCCCAGGGATGATGATGGCCGGTTTTTGTGCGCCAAAACCCCAGGAATAAGCCAGGGGCTGATCCCGATAACAATCCGTATGCAATGCATCTGCCCTTCGCAGGGTTTGCCGCGTCAAGGCTGCCATTTTGGGGGTGCTGTTGGCATGGAGCGTAAAATCATTACCCCAAATCGACATCAGAAAGGGTGCTGAAATCGGTGTGTTAGTTTGTTCCAAAGCCACCGAGGTCAGCATCCCTTCATAGGGTACCCGCATCGCATGGATGAGGTCTGGTTGAAGTTCAGAGATTAACGTGTTCAATTTTATAGCAGCCGTCGGCAATGAACGGGGGACAAATTGATGCCGAAGGTAGGTGCGGACTTTCGGGGTACCGACCCATTGCAATATTCGTTGGCGGAGATGCGTGAGTGTTCCCGCACTTCGAACCCTTTTTTTGCCGACGGTACCCTCAACGGCTGCTCCCGAAAACGCCACTGGAATGAAAGTATAGGAGGCTAAGTCGAGAGGCGGTGCACCGGGATAAATGGAAACCAGGTGGACCTCCTCACCGCGCTCGACAAAATAACGGATCCAATTGAGGGCAATTGCAGAACGACCGTCAGCGATAAATAAGATTTTCATGGGATTTGATGTTTCAACAGACAGGTTCAAAAATTTAGTTTGTCGACCTCGAAGAAAATTGAATCTGGTTGAGGGCCGTGATAAAGTTGGTCGCCATCATTTCGAGGTTAATATCCTCAGAGACGATCCGATAGGATTCTTGCCCCATGGTACGCAGACGAGGAATGTCAGCGAGCGCTGTCCGGAGCGCCTCAGTGAAAGCACCTTGATCACCAGGTGATACCTGCCAGCCATTTTGGGGGCGTACCAAATCATCTTGGGTCCCATCGCCTTTCGCAACAATGAGGGGCAGACCATAGGTCATAGCTTGTTGAGCCGCCAACCCGCCGGTACCGGGTAAGACAAACAAATCAGCGGCCGCAAAGTAGGGGCTTAGTTCAGAGCCATGTTGCGCACCGACAAACTTGGTTTGAGGATAAACATCCTGAGCGAATTCCTGAAATGCGACCGCAGCAGGCCCATCGCCCACAATCACGACTCGGGGTTGAATATCAACCGGCATTTCAGCGCAGGCTGTAAACAAGATTTCCAGGCGTTTCCGGGCTTGTAAACGGCCAACAAATAAAACCGTCGGTTGTTCGGAAATTTGAGGAGGTCTGATGGGCGGGGATGTGGTTGGACGAGGAGAAACCGCGTTGTACGCCACGAATACGGGGGTGATTCCTTCGTCCTGATACTCAGCAGCACCACGTTTAGAATAAGCGATTATTCCATCCAAAGATTTTAAGAAAGGGCGACGAAAAGCAATTTCCAGAGGGTTTCCTACGCGCGGCAAACCTAACCCATATCCTAACACCGGTCGCTGGCGTTGGCGCATCCAACGAACCGCCAACCGAGTACTCAAAATGCGAGGATTCGCTTCAACGATCAAAGCGGTTGGGTCTTCCTGCTCGAGCCAGGTCAGAATATTTCTTTGCCAACAAAGATACAATCGGGATTGGGGATCTTTGCAATGATCGTTGCGGGTCGGCGTGAAATCGATCCCTTCCAATATATCTGCAGTTGGGATGGATTCGACCGGGCGCGGTTGACCGGCAAAAAAAGTGAGGCCAGCTTCACAGTTAGCGGCCAAAAGTTCAAAAAATGGCCGGCGGTAGGTTGGTAATACCCGTTGCTGAATTGCCAACCGGCCTGGGAATTTTGGTATTCGGACTTCGGATTGCGGTTCCATAATTATCGTTAGACCGGTCTAGCAATTAAGTAAGATTTCCAATCTAATTCATCCAGTGAATGCACCTCTGGAAAACCAGTCGTCATTTGGCAGATTTGGTAATTATGTGCGGTCAAGATTTCCCAAGATACTCGGGCTGCCTCGGGGCCGTGTAATTCTAACAAAATCAGAGGACGGATTTCAACCAAAATACGGGGCATTCCTTTTAGGGCTAACACCTCCCCACCCTCAATGTCCATTTTTATGACCTGAGGAGGTGAGTTACCTGCTTTGAAAACAAAATCATCCAGGGCGATACCTGAGACATCCAACTTCGTTGAATGTCCTTCTGCTCTACCAGCCGACCCAACCGTTTTTCCCATCGCCCCGGAGGGACCAATCAAGAATTGGATCGGTTGGGATTGCTCTGAAACCGCCCCCTGGAATACGGACACTCGTTCATACAAGGAATTTAAGCCGATGGTCTCCTGTAAACGGGTCAAATTCGTGGGTAAAGCTTCAAAAGAAAATACGAAGCCCTCCGGGCCAACAAACCGGGACAACAGCAAGGTGATATATCCAATATTGGCCCCGACATCGAAAGCTACCCAGCCCGGTTGTACCAATGAGCGGACAGCAGCTTGTAAATCGACTTCATAGGTTCCGAGCCAATAATCTTTTTCGGTTTGCAGGTCCAATTTCATCTTCATCCCAACAAGTTCTCCGCCCGAAATGGAAATCTCAGTAAATCCAGTCGGAGCTAGACGATTGAGAACTTGGCGAATAAAGTTGGATATTGGACCTAATTGATAAATACTTCTTTTTATTGGGGTTGGCAACCGGCCAGAAATTTTGGCAATTATGTTAATAAGTTTAGATTTCATAGAACTTGAAAATTGAGTACTAATTTATGGATTTAAAAATTTATGAGCGCAGCCAGATAATTATCCACCATTGGTTCTAAATCGAACATAGAAACGGCTCGGTCTCGGGCTGCGCTGCGAAAGTTATCTTGATTCAACAGGATATCTACGGCAGCTTGGGCGAGAGCATTTACATCGGGTGGATCTAAATTCCAGGGGTTGCCACCATATGGCACAATTCGCCCAGCCTCTTCAGAGACCAATTGGGGCAGTGCGCCGGTATCAAATGCCAAAACGGGTAATCCGCAGGCTAGGGCTTCAATTACAGAATTAGGGCAGGCAGCATTGATATCGGCCGAATACAATAAATGGGCCGATTGATCTAAGGCGGGAATTTGATCCGCCGGGATCAAACCAGCCCAAACCAAAGGAATATTTGTGCGCTCAGCCCATTGTGCTTTTACTTGGTCTGATACTTTCCCAGCAACCATGAGTTCAACTGGTCGCTCCAATTTTTGACTATGCGCAGCATTCAGCTTTTGAACCAAGGTGACTGCTGTTTCCAATCCCATTTCATACCCACCCATCAGACTGCCTTCAACCAAGAGAACTCTAAAACGATCTGATGGTAAGCTTGATTTTTTGGCCGAATCCGGCTGATAGCAGGTCGTGTCGACCGCGTTGTACACAATGGAATGGGATCCAGGTGCTGCACCAAAAGTTCGCGTCCACCAATCCCGAGCGAATTCGCTCTGATAAATGATATGGTCTGCAAGCTTGGTTCGAATGGTCCGCAAAACCACATTGCCATACTCTGCCCGCAGGTAATGTTTTAAGCCAGTATTTAGTTGGCGATGGAGCCAGTTCATGCCATTCAAGCGCTGCACAATCCGAATGCCTCGCCGGCGCGCCTGCCATAGGCCTGCTAAATCCCGAGTGCCACCAATGACTAATACCGCCTCAAAGCCATCACTGCGGATGTCTCCGGTGACTGCATAACCGCGCGCTGCCAGACCCGCCTCGAATCGTCCGCGAAAAGAGACCATCCCCCCCACCCCATGAACTTGTGGGATGATGCAAATCTTTTTCACGCGGCTTGATCCCCTCGATCGCGAAAACCAATCCGGCGAGCCGGAATCCCAGCCCAGATTTCATTTTCTCCCGTGGACTGTAACAAAACCGCATTCGCCCCCACAATCGTTCCAGACCCAACGCGCAAAACACCTTCCTTACAAAGCACTTTGCAACCAGGAGATAAAATCACATCGTCCGCAATTACCAAGCCTTCAAAACGCGAGGCTGCGGCGGGAATATGGATATCGGCCCGGCCAAGGGTAACGCCCGGATATATTTTCACGCGCGCCCCAATTTCTGCCTTGGAATGGATCACGATACCAAAACCGCCATGAGCAATTTCCAAATCTTTGCCAATCGGAACTGAGCGGGGAAATTCGACTCCCAAGAGTTTTAACCCAAGATACGCCAAAGATCCAACTAAGGGATTTTGTCTGACATAAACGAGTGAAGTGATGAAGTCTTTAGGCATTTTTCAGACCCTGTGCATGGGAATATGATTGTAACAGTTTGACAACGATTAACTAGCCAGAATAATTCCAAATGGCGTTAACGATCCGTTCAGCGGCCCGACCATCACCGTAAGGGTTTTTGGCGCCCGACATGGCTGCATGGGCTTCAGGATTATCGAGTAGTTCCCGGGCCGCGGCCACAACCACAGCCGGGTCGGTTCCCACCAGTTTTAGCGTCCCAGCCGCCACACCCTCGGGGCGCTCCGTCGTATTCCGTAGCACTAAGGTCGGTATTCCTAGCCCGGGGGCTTCTTCCTGGATCCCGCCGGAATCTGTCATTACGATGGTGGCCCGTTTCATCACATTAACCAAAGGTAAATAATCAAGGGGCGGTAATAAACTGATGTAGGGGTGATTATCCAAGAGGCGGTAAACCGGTTCCTGGACATTGGGATTAAGATGAACCGGATAGACAAAATGAACCGCGCCCGCGTAGTGATCGGCCAATGTCTGTAATGCCAAACAAATATCGGTAATGGGTTGACCAAAATTCTCGCGACGATGGGCAGTTACCAAAACAATTCGTTTCGCTGGGTTCTGTAACTCCGGCACGCCGACAGAAGCATTTTCGAACGGTTGTGTGACTACCCACTGGAGGGCGTCGATTGCGGTATTACCAGTCACAACAATTTGATCAGCAGCAATATTTTCCTGCAACAAATTATCACGCGACCAATCTGTCGGAGCAAAATGTAGATCGGCTACAACCCCAGCCACCCGCCGATTGACCTCTTCGGGAAAAGGCTGGCGCTTATCTCCCGTCCGTAAACCGGCCTCGACATGGCCGACCTTGATCCCGGCATAGAAAGCAGCTAACGCGGCGGTCATTACCGTGGTGGTATCCCCTTGAACTAAAACCCAATCCGGCTGAAGTTTCTGCAAAACTGGATCCAGCTGCTTAAAAACCCGGGCAGTCAATTCTGCCAAAGATTGGCCCGGACGCATTAAATCCAAATCAATATCAGGGGTGATCCCAAATAAGTCTAAGACCTGATCAAGCATCTCGCGATGCTGCGCGGTGACACAGACTTGCGATTTAATCCCAGGTGTTTGGGCCAGAATCCGGACTACAGGAGCCATCTTGACGGCTTCAGGGCGGGTGCCAAATATGGATAAGACTTTGATTGTCATGGTAGCGTTTTACTCAAAACTAAAGAAAATCTGCCAGCTAAAGTTTAATGGTTTTCCCCAGTACCAACGCCAAGTTTGTGAATAACAAAACCGGCCGGTTCCCATTCTTGAGCAGGCCACACATTGACGGTGTCATATACCTGCCGGGTGCTGGTGAAAGTGGAGATTTCGGCGGGGGTAAGTTCCCTGAAAGCGGTATGGGCAACCAAGAGCACGATAAGATCCTGATCGGTCAACGCGGCTGTCAAATCGGGGGCGGCAAATGTTCCTGGAATGGAAAAATCCACATCATAGGGTTCGTAGGTTGTCACTTCAGCGTTAGCTTGAGCTAATAGTTTCGCAACCGTAACCGCCGGGCTTTCTCTGAGATCATCAACATCGGGTTTATATGCTAAACCTAAAACTGCGATCTTCTTCCCATCCAATTCCCCCAACACCCTGTGAATTTTGGACACAACGTATTCGGGTTGAGCATCATTTACATTCCGAGCAGTATGAATCAAATCAGAAATTTCTGGGGCTGCTTCTACCAAAAACCAGGGATCCACACTAATACAATGCCCTCCAACGCCCGGGCCAGGCCGTAAAATTTCTACCCGCGGATGGCGATTTGAAAGCGCGATCGCTTCCCATATATCAATATCAAATTTCTCGGCCAGGCGGGAAAACTCATTGGCAATGGCAATGTTTACGTCCCGGTAGGTGTTTTCCATCAGTTTAACCATCTCAGCCGTAGTCGCGGTCGTACAAATAATATCACCGCGGACAAAAAGCTGATATAAATCCCGGCCCGCGGCGGCTGACTCTGGGGTAATACCACCCACAACGCGCGCATTTTCAATAAGTTCACGCAGAATTTGTCCTGGAAGGACTCGTTCTGGCGAATACGCTAAATGAAAATCTACCCCAGCTTGTAAACCAGACTTCTCCAGAATTGGCGCGACGATATCCAGGGTGGTCCGTGGTGGAGAGGTTGATTCGAGTACTACCAGATTGCCAGGCTTTAGGACGGGAGCAATCGCCTCAGCAGAGGCAATCACATAACTTAAGTCTGCCTGAGGGGTCGCAGCCATCTCGTTAGGATCCAAATCCGCGCGCGCCTTAAACGGAGTGGGAACCGCGATGATAAAGGCATCGGCAGCCTGGGGAGCATCCTGAATTACGAGATTTTTGGATTTCACCGCAGCCTGAACCAAAGTTCGTAAACCCGGTTCATGAATATGAACATCACCATTTTGGAGAATTTCTACCACCCTTTTATTGACATCTACCCCGATAACCTGAACGCCATGCGTCGCAAAAGTACTGGCGGTCGGCAAGCCAATATAACCGAGGCCCAAAACACAAATCGTTTTAAATTC
This sequence comes from uncultured Anaerolineales bacterium, assembly GCA_964453155.1. Lineage (GTDB taxonomy): Bacteria > Chloroflexota > Anaerolineae > Anaerolineales > UBA11858 > CAYVQU01. The sequence goes on from CAYVQU010000042.1 coordinate 16,960, forward strand.
CAAGAAGAACTCCTGCTATCGAAAAATTTCAAGCATTGCACCGGGGGAAGGCCCCAACAATATAAATACGGCAACCGCATTATGCCACAGGAAAGATATTGCGAATAGACTTTGGGTTGATATCTTTTTTCCCCTTGACATAGAAAATATGTTCGTGTTATTATTTTTAGCACAAATTTTCTCGTTTTTAAGTTTTGTATTTAAAAGTTGGAGGTCCGTTATGATGGCCCGAAAAAAACAAAAAGGATTAGGGGAAAAGCATAAACGAATTTTAGATGTATTAGCCGGTTTTACGACTGAAAATGGCTATCCGCCTTCAATTCGCGAAATTTGCGAAGAAGCCGAAATTTCTTCTACTTCGGTCGCGAATTATTATCTTGATCGCCTCGAAGAGTTGAAATATATCCAGCGGGATCGCAAGGTATCGCGGGGTATTCGGCTGCTCAAACATTACAGTTCAATTCTCGTGTCGGCTGATGATATGGTTAAAGTTCCAGTAGTCGGTGCAATTGTCGCCAGCCAGCCCATGACAACGTTCGAAACCCATCCCGAAACGATGATTGATGTGGCCGGTAGTCTCCTTCCCGGCCAAAAAGTTGATGATTTATTCGCGCTGGAAGTTTCAGGAGATTCAATGGTCGACGCGATGGTCAATGATGGCGATATCGTGATCATGCGCAAACCCCAAGGGCCGGTAAAAAATGGTGATATGGTTGCTGTCTGGCTTAACGATCGGGATGAAACCACGCTGAAATACTATTTCCGTGAAAAAGGAAAGGTGCGCTTACAACCAGCCAACCCCACCATGGGTCCGATCATCGTTAATGATCCCAGTACAGTAGAAATTCATGGGAAAGTGGTGATGGTTGTCCGCCAAATGGAAGCCCAATAACGTTATTTGAAACAAATAGATTAGATCAACGAATCCCCCAGGTTTTCGCTGGGGGGTTTTTGATTCAGTCTGCTCACTCAGAACAACCCGAAAAATGATTCAGATTTCCTTGCAATCCCGGGGAAAAGCGATTTTGACCAACAGGAAAAACCTCTAAATGCTTCCCGAAACTTCCGACAATGTCCGGATCACGAGTAATCGACTGATCATCGCTCGCGATCGAATCATAAACAACGGCATCAACAATTTGGGAGCGTAAATCGTATAGCGTCACGGTATCGCCCGAGTTATTCAAGCCTAAACCACCTTTCGTCGAAACCTGAACCGGGCAATTCCCAAATGAGCCTGTCGGCAGTCCGCCCCCAAATATAACCACAGATCCGCTCGGTTGAATAATTGTCCCATTTAAGAACACATGGCGCAGGTTGACCCGATCTTTTATTGTCCAACCGCTGATATCAATGGGAAAATCAACTGTATTCACAATCTCAATGAATTCATCATCGGAACCATCCCGGATTCCATCTCCATTGGCATCCCCGCTCAAGTCACTCGCGGGATCGGCATGAATTTCATTGATCACGATGGGGGGGAACGGTGTAGGTTCTGGCGTTGGGGTCGGAGTTGGTGTGGGCGTTGGAGTCGGGGTGGGCGAGGGGCTACTGAGATCAACTTCTCCTGGGGCCGGATGTGCTTGATCACGCCAATCTTCCTTACCAGTTGAGGCTTGATAGGTCGGATACCGTTCTAGTGAGTGACCTTCAGCGACATCTTTGGCAGCCGGATCAAAGGCAAACTTAGAACTACCCCAAGAAACGGCATCATGAATTGAATCATCAGCTGCCAGAAGTAATACTTCATCACCGGAATTGCCCAATTGCATGTTGCGAGTGCCCCATAAAGCATACACTTCCATGTCTGGAATCCCAGCATCGGTGTCATGGATTTCAAAATTGGGGCTGAAGCCGTAAACGGTTTGAAAAGCAGTGCCGCGATTGGCAATGATAATCACTTCCCGGGAGGCCACCTGACCTCCATTCGGGAACTGGAGCATTCCTTCGCTACCGCCAGCGGTTTCTTCATCCCCAATTTTATACTCCGATAAATCAACCGGGCCGCTGCTGGCATTGTATAGCTCAATCCATTCTTCTTCAGGCTCATCGGTGACATCATACATGACCTCTGAAATCAGCAACTTGGTAAATGGAAAGCTTGGATTTCGAATGATGAGGGGGACATAAACCCGGTAAGATTTGGCGAATGGCTCAAAAGCAAAGCCAGCCCAAACTGGATCATGATCTGAGCTCCGGCGCGGTGTATCAGCATCTCCACGATACACATAAGGAAAATCGGCATTTTGATGGGGAATCGAAACCTGGGTTGGTTTTTCTTCTAGCACCGCGCTAACCAGGATGTGGTCTAGTACTTGGGAAACACCTTGATAAATATAGGTATAGCGTTGCGTTTCTTCGATCTGATGAACCAAATTTGTTAACCCGGCTCGTTCCAAGATTCCCAACGGCTGAGAATCAACATAGTCATTTAGATCTCCTAAGACAATCAGATTTGTTTCTCCATCAGATGCCAGGATGTCTTCAACAAGATTTACGACAAATTCGGCCTGTTTTATGCGCCGGGGCAAGGTGTACTCATTCGAAGAGGTATCCTGCCCTTTAGATTTCCAGTGGTTGGCGATAACAACCAACTTTTCTGAACCCCCGCTGAGTTGAACCGAAAATTCGGCAACTAATGGGGGGCGAGAAAACAAACGATTGCCGTCCAATATCCCATCCCCATCACGATCACAGGTTTTCGCATTCGCAGGGAAATCAACATTCTTATTTCCATCTGGCCCAAGGCCATCAACCAAATCCGTACACTTCTGCTGTTGGGTGGCCGAGATCAAACTAACCTGAGGTTGCTGATATAAAATAGCCACATCTATACCGCGCACATCCGGGCCAGGAACCAAAACATAATCGTAATCGACTTCAATCTCAGGCCGAGACACCAGCGCGGCCAAAACGGTTTCATTCTCCGCTTCTTGAACCGCCAGAATTAAGGGTTCTTTGAGTTCACTATGAATTAATTGCGCCAATTTCTTCAGTTTGCGTTGATACGCGGTTTCCGTGGGAACATTATCTTCCGTGGTGAAATCATCAACTGAGTCAAATAGATTTTCGAGATTGAGGGTTGCGGCTGTAATTTGGTTTCCCGAGGTCTTCACTCCCGATTCAGGTGTCAAATCACCTGGGGATAAGATTGGGTTCGCCAACAACTGCAACCGAAACAAGCCATAAGAATAATCTAGGACCCCAGCTAAACCCATTATTTGGTCGCCGACTTGAGCTTCAGGAGTGATCTCAAATAATCCGGCTTCATCGACACAAATAACAGCCCCCGTTCCGTTCGGATCAGCCCTATATACTCTACCGACCCCCAAATCCGAATTAACAACCCAGGTTTCATCATTTTTGTTGGTTGGCCCCACTACAATGGCAGAATCTAACTTGACCAGCATCCCCTCCCGAGCCTCGAAATAAATCAGCGCAGCAGCCTCATCTTGCGGGGGATTTAGATCGACAGGTGGAGGCAAAGCGTTGCCGCTCGAAACTATTGTTATGGTTGTCGATATGGTTTCGATTTCGGTAAACCCAAAATATTCATCCACCTCCCCACTCACCGAGATTAAATCCCCAGATTGAACAACGTCTACTCTTTCCCCCAGGTAAACGAAAACACCATCCGAAGTGGCCTCATCGCCATCACAGTTTTCATGTTGAAGATAAAACCCTCTTCGACTGCTGTCGTCGAAATCTGCCGTTACGACTCCCTGAACGACAACGGTTTCGCCAATGAATGGAGAAGTTTTACCGTTACCCTGAATTTCACAAATCGTTCGAGTGGTATAAATCCCACTTGAGCGAACCATGAATGAATTGACCAGAAATAGAAATACAAAACACACAGACCTTATAACGCCCCGGGTCATTTTCAACCTCCCCGTATCAATTGTCCACGCCTGTCCCTCTTAATTTACAACATTTCGCTCAAAAAATCAACTCAAAGGCCAAATTTTACCCGCACCAACAATTCCTTTGGGAGGCACATCGGCTTTTACGGTCGCGCCATTCCCCACGCGAGCCCCGGCGCCTAATTTGACTTGTAAATTTATCGTCGCCCCCATGCCCACTAAAGTTGCGGTACCAACCTGAACTTCACCGGCCAGGATCGCCCCAGGTGAAATATTGACAAAATTTTCGAGGACACAGTCGTGGGAAACGACGGCACTGGTATTCACAATGACCCCCAATCCCGCCTGGGCATCACTGCCAACGTATGCCAGGGGAAAAACCTGAACGCCTGAAGAAAGGGTCGCACTCGGTTCAACAATTGCGGAGGGATGGACAATGGGTGGACAACCAAATCCCACCGCGGCTAACTGTTCAAAAACTTTTATTCGAATATGGATATTGCCAATCCCCCCCACCGCATTTACCGCCAATCGGATGCCTTTGGCAAACAAATCTGGCAATATTGCACTACCACCAATGACTGGTACCCCCATGATTTCCTGATCCGGGGATAAGCCATCATCCACAAACCCCACCACTTGGTAAGTTCCTAAGGCCCGCAACACATCTAGGACAGCTTTGCCGTGCCCCCCACCCCCATAAATGATGATGGCAGTCGGGTCAAAATCACTGCGGATCTGTTTCTCAGCTGGCTCGATCGCATTACCAAGTAAAGATTGTACATATTCGACGGTGATAAAAGTATCTATAGGGAATCGAGATAAATCGAGATTTTTCTCTTGCGCCAGGGCCAGAGCTGGCTTTGAAATCCTTAAATTTTCAGGAACCTGTGAAAGCGCAGCATCAATATTGGGTCCCGACTGCTCCGATTCGTCAACCGGGATTTCAGAATCGACCGATTCTGCTAAATAACATAACACCTGACCCGCAGTTACTGTATCACCAACTTCAACCTGCAACCCGATCACATATCCAGCCTCTTCAGCATACACTTCAGCAGTTGATTTGGTGGTTTCGAGGGTGCAGATAAAATCATCTACAGCAATCTGCTGGCCAGCTGCGACGTGCAACTCAGCCAACAGTGCTTCAGGTTCATTGGGATTGATCAGGGGAACTTTTACAGGAACAGGCATATTATTTTTCTCCAGGTTTATTGGAGCAATTTTTGGGCAGCCGCAACGACGTCAGCTACCGCCGGCAAAACCGCTGCTTCTAAAACGCCAGAAACCGGCACCGGTAAATCAACGGCGGCTATCCGACCCGTGGCGAACAACTGCGGGCCAAGATCAGCACTTATCTGACTGACAACTTCACTCCCCCATCCCAGGCTGAGCGTACCTTCCTCAACAGTCAGCAATCGTTGAGTTTGGCTAACAGATGCCAGCACTGAATTCAATTTGAGAGGCGCTAATTGGGTCAGGACAATCATCTCAGTAAAAATTTCGTCTTCGTAGGCTAATTGCAAGAGAGCTTGTTGGACAATTTCGGCCATATAGCCATACGTCGCGATCGTTAGTTGAGCTGGGGGGGCTCCTTTGAGACTGAGTTGGTAGACTCCGGGTTCAGAAGGTTTCGATATGAGGGTCAGATCAAAATCATCCAAAGTTGAAGGTGTTTGAATTTTCGCTAAGTACAATAGCTTATTTTCAACAAACAAAACCGGATCATCGGCAGCAATCGCCCGCAATAAAAGTGTGGCCGCGTCTTCATCCCCTATTCGATAAGCACAGGGCGCTAAAATATTCAAGCCCGGGATACCCAGCATCATTTTTTCAAGGGTCTGACTGTGAGTTGGCCCATATCCCCGCCGCCCCCCCATCGGCAGCCGGATCACAACCGGCACCCGAACCTGATCGTTATACATCCAGCGGAATTTGGCAATGTGGTTGGTAATTTGATCGGCAGCCAGGGTGACAAAATCACCAAACATGATCTCTACGATGGGCCGTAAACCCCGCAGCGCCATTCCAGCGGCCAACCCGACAAATCCCGCTTCGGAGATCGGCGTAGAAATCACCTGGTCAGGATATTTCGTTGAAAGTCCTTGGGTAATCTTGAAAGCTCCGCCATAGGGATCAAGGATGTCTTCCCCCAAGATGATGACATTTTCATTGACTTTCATGGCCTGGTGGAGGGCGGAATTGAGGGATTTTAGGACAGTGGTTTCAGATCGGGCTGAGGATTGAAGATTGGAGACTGGGGATAAATCAGTTGAGGGGGTGATATGGTCGTCAACAACTGGGAGAGGATCATTGGTGGCTTGCTCTAAAGCGGCTTGAATTTGGGCAATAACTTCGGCTTCGATTGCTTGCCGGCTTTCGGGGTTCAGGCGCGGCGCGTGGATTTTGAGAGGATCGCGCCGGGATTTGAGGGCCGCAACCGCTGCGGAAGACCGCGTGTCATCTCCCTTTGAATGGGGTCCGAACCGATGGGTATGGAGGACCAACCCTTGCGGCCCGCGCCCGGATCGAACTTTAGAAATCAGATCAGCAGCAGCCTCTTTTATTTCCAAAACATCTGAAGTATCCATTTCAAGGGCTGAGATCCCAAAACCTTTGAACCTAGTCACCAAATCCCCGGAAAAAACAGACTCGCTGGGAGTCGTTTGGGCAATGTCATTATGCTCAACGACAAAAAGGATTGGAAGCTGCCACAATGCGGCCATATTGAAGGCTTCGTAAATAACTCCTTGCCCCAAGGTGCCATCCCCTATAAAACAAATTCCAATTGCGCCGCTTTTTTTGCGTTGTTCGGCCAGTGCCATTCCAGTCGCAATCGGTACGATGCCCCCCTGAACCCCATTGGAATAGAAATCTCGCCATTGTAAATGCTGAGAACCGCCCCGCCCGGCACACACCCCGGTAGATTTGCCCATCATCTCTGCAAATAGGGCCCGGGGTTCACCACCATAGGCCAAAAAATGGCCGTGGCACCGATGGTTACTAAATACAAAATCTCCTGGTACGAGATGTTCTAACACCCCGACCGCATTGGCCTCTTGCCCTAAATAAGTGTGAGTTGTGCCAAAAAACACGCCGGTTGGAAACTGCGCTAAGACAGTTTCTTCAAAACGCCGGATGGCGAAAAGATTTTGATATAAGCGTTCATTTATGTTCATTAGAAAAAATTATACTTCAGAGCACAAATAAAAGGGCCACACCAATAATTGCCAGAATAGTGCCCATAATTGCCCCCCACCCATAACGCTCTTTGAACACAAAATAACTGATTGGCAGCAAAAATACCGGGGGAAGGGCCATCAGGGTGCTGGCGATGCCAATATCGGCATTTTGGATTGAAAACAACGATAGAGAAACTCCGACAAATGGGCCAGCGATGGCACCAGCCAACAAGAATAGTATCGCCCGACGGTTTGAATTTAGACGCGTTAGTGTTGATCGGGCCTCCCCTTGGAAAAACATAATTCCCCACATCACAACGAAAGCAGCCAGCATACGGATGACATTCCCCGAAATTGGGGAAAAATCGCCGTATAATCCGTTTTTCGCGAAGACTAGACCTAAAGCTTGACCAGTCGCCGCACCTAAACCAAATAATATTCCTCGGCCGTAATCACGATTTACTTTCCCTTGGCGACCACTTCGATCCAAAACCACCCAGGCGATCCCGCTCAAAGTAAGCAAGATCCCGATGATCTCACCCGGTAGGAGGATCTCATCCAAAAATATCCAGGCAACGAGGGCGGCAATCACCGGGGCCAGGCTCATCATCAACATCGACAGCCGCGGTCCGATCCAGATAAAGGCCTGAAACAAAAAAGCATCCCCTAAAACTAATCCCACAATCCCAGACAACCCCAACCATACCCAGCGGTCAGTGCTAGCCTCAAGGGGCAGCAGAGAACCTAAAAATATCAAATGGGTTGCTGATAATAGAATTAATGCAATACCCAACCGCGCCCGATTGACAATTACGGCGCCCACCCGCTGCCCGGCCAGGGCAAACATGGTAGATGTAATCGAAAAAGACACAGAAGTCAGTAACGCGGCAATCTCACCGAGATAAACGATATTCATTATGATGATTATTCAACCAGATCGCTGCTGTGATCTTCCGTCTCTGGGGCCGACAAATTCCCCATAAATTCGGCTGCAGTGGCATGACCTTCCTGGCTGATCCCCTCCCGCCGAATAACTTTCCACAAGGTGAGAACCAATATTTTGACATCGAGCCAGAGAGACCAATTATCGACATACCAGACATCGTACCGGAATTTATCTTCCCAGGTGAGGGTATTACGACCATTAATTTGGGCCCAACCGGTAATTCCGGGGAGCACATCATGGCGACGGGCTTGCTCTGGTGAATACCGATCCAGATATTGAATTAACAACGGCCGCGGACCAACCAAGCTCATTTTCCCAGTAATCACGTGAAAGAGTTCAGGCAGTTCATCGATACTGGTTGCCCGAAGGAATTTACCTAATGTCGTAAGCCGGGCTGCATCCGGCAAATAGTTACCGACGGTATCACGGGCATCCGTCATTGAACGGAATTTGGATACTTTTAACAATTCACTACGGTAACCGGGCCGAGTTTGCTGAAAAAAAATCGGTTTTCCCAATGAAATTCGCACCAAACCGGCAATAACCAATAAAAATGGTGACAATAATATGAGACCTGGAATAGTTATCACCAGGTCAAAAATACGTTTAAGTTTGGGGATTCCGGGGGGAAATAGCATGACGCAATTCTAACAAAAATAATGGGTGTAGCCAAATGAAGTTTGCCAGGATATACTTTCAGGCAATCCGAATCAAGCAAAACAATATGCGGTCGTCACCGCTCTTTAAAATCTATCTTCAGGACAACTTTATGAATATTTCAATGTGGCGGCAAGCCCTCCAAATAATTCCCCGGATCACAAAGGAAGAATGGAATGAGTTAGATATCATCTCCCGCTGGTTGATTGCTACTCGGGCCGCAGTTTTAATCATGACCTTTCTGTCCACGGCTTTGGCGGGAATTTTCGCTTTTCGAGCGGGTCAATTTAATTGGACTTACTGGTTACTCATCACCTTTGGTCTGATCATGGCCCATGCCACTAATAATTTGATCAACGATTTGACTGACTATGTCAAAGGTGTTGATCAGGATAATTATTACCGGGCAGAATATGGTCCGCAACCCTTGGTTCATGGTTTGCTCACGAAAAGACAGCTCTTCTATTACATTGCCATAACCGGGTTGATTGCTTTGGTAATTGGCGTCGCGCTCATCTTTTTGCGGGGCGGGATTACCCTCCTGTTGCTAGGACTTGGCATATTCTTTGTCTTGTTTTATACCTGGCCGCTGAAATACATCGCCCTGGGTGAGATCGCGGTTTTAATCGTTTGGGGCCCTTTGATGATCGGAGGCGGATATTTTGTCATTACCGGAAATTGGGATTGGAATGTAGTCATTGCTAGTTTACCCTATGCGCTTGGGGTAACAGGGGTAATTTTCGGCAAGCATATTGATAAATTCGAAGTCGATAAGGCTAAGAAAATCCGAACTTTGCCAGTGCTCCTGGGTGAGCGTAATTCTCGCTTTGCAGTGATGGCTATGTTTGGGTTGCAATATCTAACAGTAGCCTATTTGATCATCGCCAAATTTTTCTCCCCCATACCCTTGATTGTACTCCTGGCAATTCCAGTTTTGGCGCAAATTTGGCCGATGTTTCAAAAACCGAAACCCCAAGAAAAACCAGCAGGGTTCCCAGATGTGTGGCCAAATTATTTTGTCGCCGCGGCTTTTCAACATAATCGACGCTTTGGAAGTTTGTTTTTGCTTGGGTTAATTGTTGATGCAGTTTTGCATAGATTTGTATTCTAATTATCACCCCATTTAGAAAAACCAGCAAAAAAGAAGACCCCGGAACCGCACAAATTCGGGGGTCTTGGTTTATTGGCATTTGGATCAAAGCCAAATGGGCTTTTAAGGTTTATCAACCGCCGTTATTTGGGAAGACAATCTCTTCTTTACCAGCTAATTTATCCAATATAGTCTGCACAACGATATCCAGGTGTTTGGGCTTATTCACAAAATCCAGATCACCAGAGGGGATTGTGAGAACGGGACAAATATTGAAGGACAGTAGCCAATCGTCATAGAAGGATTCTAGTAATGATAAGTATTCGGCCGTAATACCACTTTCCATCGAGCGACCGCGCTGGGCGATCCGATCCATCAACACTGAAACTGGACATTTCAGATATATCAGCAAATCTGGTGAAGGCAAGCCGCCCACAATCAAGTCAAAAACCCGACGATACGCCAGATAATCGCGTTCAGTTAGATTACCCAAATGATGTAAAGCCCGAGCAAAAATATAGGCATCCTCATAGATACTACGATCAGCAATGGCCGATTGGGGGTCTTGGGAAAGTTCGTTGTGTTGTTCGGCCCGATGCCCCAAGAAGAAAACCTGCAAGTGGAAAGACCAGGTTTTCATATCGGCATAAAAATCGGGGAGATAAGGATTATCAGAAACCGATTCAAACGCCGAACGCCACCCTAAGCGGGCACCAATTCGTTCAGTCAATGATGTTTTACCGGCACCAATATTTCCCGCAACCAAAATTAAGCGACTTGTCATGTAAAACTCCTATCCTATGTGTGTTAATCCACAGCAGTAATTCTTCCCGATCTACTCAGGAGGAAAGCCACCCCAGAGTTGAGCGACACAAAGGTCTGAATTTGATCCAGACCAGATTAGCCGCCGGCCAGAATGCGTGAACTGGAAAGAGTCCAATTTGGAAGGCTTGATAGATTGCAGCCAAGGAAATGGAACCCAGATTTTGCGTTGATCTGTCAACTGTATCAAAATCTCATTTTCTAAAACATCGAGGCCAGATATCTCAGCCATTTCCCAACGCCCCTTTCGCAGGAGCTCTTGGTTTGTCCGGATTATTATACAGCCCCAAATAACCACCATCCAAAATATCCAAGGACCCAGACGAGACAAAATCCCTTTCAAAAACGGGTCTGCTACAGAAAATACCATAACAAAGAGAATTGTGCTGAAAAAGAAAAAAATTACCGCCCCCCAAAATATCAGGATGAAATGGATACGCGAAAATTCCCTCAACAGATATTCTTGTTGATTTTGAATTTTTTTTCTTCGCACAAATAAAACCACTCTCCAAAGCCCCAAACACATTCCAAGGCTAGCAACAATCATCGCCAAACGAGTGCGAGACAACCCCAAAAGCCAAACATTTTTGGGATCACTGGGTAAGAAAAATAACCATAAAACACTAATCAATCCAGCAAGAATTAGGACGATGAGATAAGGAGAAAAAGATTTCAACTTGACCCCAGGATAACCCCGAGTTGAGTTTGATCCTAATAATTCCGATGTGGGTATTGTTTTTCCAATTTGGGGCCAATGTATTCCTTCCATTCGAGGTAGAAATCGGTAATCTGACAAATCTTCCAGCGATTGATCACCCATCCAGGGGAAAGAATGACGGGGAATTCCAACTTCACGGTCATCTAAAAACCGTATCTTTAGATATTTAGGGGAAATTTGTAAGTTAGAAAACGCGATGGGTCGAATGCGAGAATATATCAATTTTCGACTTTTTAGCCAAACATATAAGAGGCCCGATATCCCTATCAACAATTCAACTGTTCCCGATTGCTGATCTACAATAAAGGCCACCTGCTGATTATTGAACTGATCCATAAACAAGGACACTAAACTCAGCGGAATCATCAAAACAAACCAAATGGTTAACACCTTTGGCACACTCAGCTTTTTCAGACCTGGCACCAAATAAACAAAAATCCCTATAAAACCGCCCAGGCTAAAAAACAAATTCAAAATGAGCGAGTTTTCTTGAAAACCTTTGAGATTGTGAAAGGTAAGTTCGTGTTGTACATTTTGTTCTTTAATGAAATCGGGCGTCCGGAAACCCAAGAATTGCTGTCCCCAGGCGATTTCTTCCATTGCGGTAAATATTAACCCCAGTGCAAACAATCCAAAAAATATCCACATCAATGGCACTTCGTATTGTTTATACATGTGCCAGGCTAAATTCAAAGCTACCATGCCTCCCAAAAACATGGACCCAAATTGAGCTAATTCAATAAAATGATTCTCGCCCCAAAAATATCTCCGATATGGTTCCAGAAACTCAAAAGACAGCAACAATTGGAGCGTAATTACTACAAACGGCAAGCTCCAAATAATCCAGACAAAATACGCAGGAGTATCAAATTCTTTACTGGTTTCTTCAACCCTAAAACGAATGTTTTCGCGAATATTACTCAAGTTCACTAGTTCATCCAATTCCGTAAAATTAAATTCCAAACACCAAGAATGCCATCCCAGTATCTCTGCCGGTCCGAGTGAAGGTTATGCGCAACCCATCAGGTTGAATTACAGGCACATCTGTGGGATTCCAAGTAGAGTCAATATTGCTCTTTATCCAACGAGAAGGAATAAAAAGGATGCTCCCATCCCCTAAAATAAACTGCATCCCATCTTTGCCATCCACAACGATCTTGCGCACGCGCGGCAGTTTTCTCCGGTGATAAGCTTGAAGCAAGACAACTAAGATGATTAAAACAATGGTTACGATTGCGCCTAACCAAAGTAACCAGGGGGTTAACCGAATCAGAAAAGCTAGCTGGTAAGGATCACCCTGCACAAAAACACCGGCAGTATAAAAAATTCCCAAGCCCAGAAAGCCGGTCCCCAAAATGAGTGACAACCATATTCCAATTTCAAATTTAGAAATTTTGTCGAATAATTGTAAGATTCGTGGAAATGCATTTTTGCGAGATTTTAAATAAAACCCAATCATCAGGGCTAACACCATCAAATGTAAACCAACCATCACAATCCGGGATTTCGATAATCCCAATAGCCAAACGTTTTTGGGGTCTTTGGGAATGAGCAACAGCCCTACGAAGCTAATTATTCCAATGAAAATGACTCCAATAGCTCCGGCGGAGAGTAGTTTTTCAGGAACTAGGGTTTGGTTATTATCCGCAATGTCATTATACTCGCCTAATTTCCCTATGCGCAATGAAATCCATGACCGCAACTTGAATAACATTCTTTCAGCCCACCCAAATCGCATATTGCTCCGGTTTTCAAGCGGGGCAATATGCCCTCCAGCAAGCTTGGTAGCGGGGTAACTTAATTTCCGCCCATCTTGATAAAACACCTCAACCTGATCTGCTCCTTGGCGAATTTCAGCAATTTTTCGTCTCAAAGTCCGGCGATTAGCAAATTTTCGAGTATTGAGCCATAAATATAACAAACTTAAAATGCTAATCAATAATTCCATTGTTTCAGTTTGTTTGCGGATAGAGTATCGGATTCGATAATGGATTGGAATATACTCAACAACATATTGAAGGATACTAAACATCACAATCCAGAAAATCCAAAATATAAGGATGCGGGGAACCCCTACTATCCGAAATCTGGGATGGCTGGAGAGCCGAATTCCAATCAAGGCTCCCAGCCCAAACACACCATTTAGATAGTTGCCGTGATCTTGAAATGGCGGAACATTGTGAAACGTAAACTCATTTTGGACATTGAAAGACTTTATAAACTCTGGAGTCCTAAATTGAAAAAACTGCTGACCCCAGGCAACTTCTTCCAAAGCAATAAAGAGTAAGCCCATTGCGAAAAGAGTGTAAAAACCCCAAACATAATATTTTTCGAGTTGAACCTTCAGCCGCCAAGAAATCAGCATCCCGTGGACAAAACTGATGAAAAAAAAGCCAAATTGAACCAACTCAACCAGATTATTTTCACCCCAAAAGTATTTTTTCAACGGGCGCAACTGACGCAAAGTCAACATCAATTGGAAAGCCAAAATAACAACTGGCAAAATAACCATAAGTTTGGCAAACCAATTGGATATCGCATATTGGTGTTTGGCTGTTTGTATTTCGTTCTTAGTAAAAATGATAAATCTCTGAAACATTCCTAGGAATACTCCTTAAATTTTTAACTCAATGAGCTGGATTGATAATATCCAGGTCCTTAACAATGTCTTTGGGCAAGAAAATCAAAGCAACGATAACAGCACTTAAAAAGATGGCTCCGGTGGCAGCAAAGGTTACTCTCAGGCCCAAGGCGGTCGCAATCCAGGCTCCAAATAGAGGTGCAATCGCTCTACCGGCAGCATTAATAGAATTATCTAAACCATAGACGGCACCTTCGGCTCCGTGCCGGGTGTAATTGGCCAATAAAGCACTAACCGAGGGCAGGACACCGCCCACGGCAATTCCAACCATAACCTGAAAAATCATTAGCTGCCAGGCTTCTGAAATAAAACTCTGCGGAATGTACAGTCCAGCCGAAGCCAGAGAGCAGGCGATCAACACTTTCCGATGACCAACCCGATCTCCTAAACGCCCTAAATAGACGGCACTTAAAGTAGTGGAAGCCGAGGCTACGCCCATCATTAGGCCGGTAAAAGTATTCAGGCGCTCGGGATCAATCATCAACATTTGGATAAAAAGCGGGATGATAGGTATAACCATCATCCGGCCCAGACTCGTCAAAAACCGCATCCCATAGGTAATTGGAACCCCAGGAGTAACCAAAATATTCTGCCATTGAGATTTAAATCCAATTCGTGTACCGGATTTCTTGCGATCAGGGGTAAAGTTTTCACGAATACCAAATAAAACCAACACTCCGGCTAAAAATAGCATTCCAGAGGTCACAAAAAACGCGGCGCCATAACCATAGGCGTCAGAAACTGCGCCGCCCACCAAAGGGCCAATGGCCAAGCCAGTACCAAAACCGACTTGTAACAATCCCATCGCAAAACCCATCCGGTGGCGGGGCGCCTCGGCCGCGACCAAGGCATTGGCTGCAGCCACGGTTCCGGTAATTAACCCTTGAACTGCTCGCAAAATCACAACTTCTTCGGCAGTGCGGGCAAAAGCCATAAAAAATAGGACTACAGCTCCCCCAAACATGGCGCGTTCCACCATCAGCTTTCGTCCCATCCGGTCTGCCAGAGTCCCCCAAATCGGGGCCGCAATCATCATTGTAAAGGCTTGGGCTGAGTAGACCAAGCCTGCCAAAAGTTCTAGGGATAGCGTAGTGTTCGTCCCCAACTCTTCCACATAAAAAGGCAAAAATGGAAAAATACTCGAGAAGCCTACTGCGACCATGAACTGCGCAGTAAACATGATATAGAGCGTTCGTTGCCAGGCTTCAATCCTGACAATACGACTGGGCCGAAACACCATTATTTAAGTTCAAAACCCATTTCAAGCAACACGGCGCGCAAATGTGGGCGAAGCGAGGTGCCCATCCGCCGGGCAGTATGTTCAGTCCACCCATATTCGGATTCAGGCAAAGGATCTTCTGGTGTGACCTGGCGACCACTGTAGATACCAGTCTTGATCATTTCCTGATCGTATTCGGCCCAGAAGATTTCTTCCTCGTCTGGATTATATCGTTCCCAATGGAGCAAGGCTTTCTGCGGTAGGCGCGGACGCACTTTTGGTTTGACGACTGGCCATCCCAAGGTCATACCACAGAGCGGGAAAGATAAACGCGGCAATTCTAATAAATCAATCACTGCGCGGGGATTGTTCCGAATGGCGCCAATATAGCAAAACCCAAGCCCCAACGATTCAGCGGCTAAACCCGCAGTTTGCATGGCAATGGCCGCGTCAACTGCCGCGAGCAAGAAATTTTCAACATTGCCTGCTTCAAGGGGATAGTCTTTCTGGCGACAAATTCGATCGATCCGGCTCAAATCGGCACACCAAGTTAAAAAAACTGGAGCTTGGGAGATATGTTTTTGTCCGCCACAAAGTGCTTGCAAACGAGTACGTTTCTCTTGAGATGTCAGTGCGACAACACTGTATAGCTGCAAATTCGAGGAAGTTGAGGCCCTTTGGGCCGCGGCAACGATTTGCTCTATGGTTTCAATTGGAACCTCATCGGGCATATAGTTACGAACCGATCCATGAGAATGAATCACTTCAATTGTTGGGTTGGTCATACTGGTTTTCCCTTTCATTGTGGCTTTTTTTCCAAAAGGTCATTATACCGACTGCCCTCCAATTATGTCACGCTGGAATTTGTAGTAAACCAAAAATATCCATAAATTTTTCAAATTCATCCAATAGTATCTGATTTACGTCACCTTGCGGTCGCTGTTTGTTCATTTTAGAATAAGAGTGTGGCGGTTTGAACTTGTGAAAATATTCAACTTGATTTACCACCACACCTGTGCTGATTTCGAAAAAAGCGATATTGCTAAGAATTTTTCAAAATCAGCTGTAATCAGGCCAAATTCATTTCATCGCAGCCAGCCGAACATCAGGAATCTGTTTTTGTTTGATAGGAGCGTGATATGGATTTCAATTTGACGGACGAGCAGCGCATGTGGCAGGCGGTAGTACATGATTTTGTGGCCAAAGAAGTCCGTCCCATGGCCGCTGAACTTGATGAAACCAAACAAATAAATTGGACTGCGATCCGTAAAATGGGGCCAATCGGATTATTAGGACTAAATGTTGCCGAAGAATTTGGGGGCACTGGACTAGATGCAATCTCAGCTGCAATCGCCATCGAAGAGTTAGGGTGGGCCGACGGCGGTACTGCTTTAACCATTGCGGCCCATAATGGTCTGGGGTGTGCGCCAATTTCGTTATTTGGTACCGAACATCAAAAACAGCAGTTTTTGGTTTCAGTGGTAAGTGGAACCGGGAAACTCGCAGCACTGGGCCTCACTGAACCCGGAGCTGGTTCAGATTTACAAGGAATAAAAACGCAGGCCACAAAAAATGGGGATACGTGGATAATCAATGGTTCAAAAAGTTGGATCACAAATGCCGGCGTGGCGGATTACATCATCACCCTGGCCAGGACTGACCTAAATGGGAATGATGCAGCAATGAGTATGTTCATCGTCCCCACAAATGCCCCTGGGCTTTACATCGCGCCACCCGAAAAGAAAATGGGGGTTGGGGCTTGCCACAGTCATGCCCTTACCTATGAAAATGTGGTGGTTCCCGCAGAAAATCTACTGGGTGTTTTAGGAGGGGGTTTACGGCAAACACTGCAAACTTTAGATGGGGGACGAATCAGTATCGGGGCTTTGTCGGTAGGCATTGCTCAGGCGGGACTGGAAATTGCCACTCAATATGCCTCCGAAAGACACTCCTTTGGCAAACCGATTGCCCAACATCAGGCCATTCAATGGATGTTGGCAGATATGGCCACTGAAATCCACGCCGCGCGGTTAATGGTTTATTATGCTGCCTGGTTGAAAGACCAGGGTAAACCGTTCACCAAAGCCGGTGCGATGGCGAAACTATTTGCTTCGGAGATGGCAGAGAGAGCAACCCGGAACGCGATTCAAATTCATGGGGGATATGGGTATAGTCGTGAATACCCAGTTGAAAGACTGTACCGGGATGCGCGGTTAATGACCATTGGAGAAGGGACCAGCGAGGTTCAACGACTAGTCATCGCTCGTAAAGTATTAGCGGAATTGGATAAATAAAAAAAACCTGGCGAAGAATTTCCTTCGCCAGGTATGAGCCGGGTTTTACTGTTATTGGAACTACTCTTTTTCCAAATACCACTTGTATACGTAAAACGCAGCAACACAGAGAACACCAGCAATGATGAAGGCCAGCCAAAAGTTAAACTGCCCTAAAATTGCCAAACCAAGTCCAAGTGCGCCGCCGACATAAACCAAGGCCGCCACAAACACAATTAAAAATGTACCGAACAGCCAAAATCGCATCAGGTTGAGTTGTTTACTTTTATTTCACTACCCTACATGTAGGATGAGTTTATCAGGTTGAAAGCGAAAAAAGA
>CAYVQU010000043.1:0-33616 GCA_964453155.1 uncultured Anaerolineales bacterium
TTTAGCTCTTATTCAACAGTGGTGTAACTGACCACACTATTATGTTCTGCTACCGCTCAGGGGTGCGGTTGAAATTATTGAATTAATCCAACATTTCAACCGCACCACACTTATTCATGGCGCAAGGCCTCAATTGGATCCAACTGGGCCGCATTGTTGGCCGGGTAATAGCCAAAGAATATCCCGACCGCGGCGGCGGAGCTGAAGGCTAACAAAATCGAACTGGGGACGATGACGGTCCGCATCCCGCCGGTCAGGTTGAAGAGCCAGGAACCACCGACCCCGATGACGACTCCCAGCAATCCGCCGACCAGGCTGAGGAGCAGGGCTTCGGTCAAAAACTGCATCCGGATATCGTTGGGGCTGGCCCCCACTGATTGGCGAATCCCGATCTCGCGGGTCCGTTCGGTGACGCTGACCATCATGATGTTCATGATCCCGATCCCACCGACGATCAGCGAGACCGCGGCCACCCAGGCTAGCAGATTCCGAAATGCCTCGGTGGTCGCCTCTTGAGTGCTGATGATGTCTTGTTGGGTGGTGATCGAAAAGTCGGGCTCATCCAGACTGACATCGTGGCGTTTGGCCAGCAACAACTCAATTTGCAGGATGACATCGTCCTGATTAGCCTCCTCGGCGACCTCCACATAAATCAGGCGGACGCGGTCCCCAAACATCCGGGCGAATTGGGAGGGGGTGTATTTCTGGAAAACGACAGTGATTGGCATGTAAAGCCGGGCATCGTAATCGACATCACCGACCAGACCTTTCTCATCAAAGACGCCGATCACGGTAAATTTGGTCGTCCCTACGGTCACAGTTTGGCCCACTGGGGGCGCGTCGCCAAAGAGTTCTTCAGCCAGACTGGAGCCCAAAACGACGACTTTCTGATTGCGATCAATCTCCTGTTGTGTAAAATACCGGCCCTGAGCCAGCTCTATATCCCGTACCGATGGAAAATCTTCCGTGGACCCCAGGATGGAGACTGCCTCGATGCTGACATTCCCGGCTTTGACAGTTTGACTGCTCGATTGCTCGACAACCACCCCGGCGACCCCATTGACCTCATCGGCGATGGCAAAAGCATCATCATAAACCAATCCGCCGCTGCTCCCAATGCCCGCCCCGGGTCCGCTTCGGCTGAAACTGCCTTGCACGAAGACCAGATTGGATCCCAGGCTGGTGATTTCATCCTCGATCGTAGCCTCGGCTCCCGCGCTGATGGCAATCATGATGATCACAGCCGCTACCCCGATGATCACCCCCAACATGGTCAGCAGTGAGCGGAGTTTGTTTTTAACTAAGCCTTTCCAGGCGATTTGAATGACTTTTGAGGGTTTCATGGTTCACCTGTGGTGAGACGGGAGGCAGCTGACGGAGGACTGAAGTTTTTCTGTCTCCCGTCCCCCGTCTTCCGTCCGTTTAGCTTATCGGTTTCAATCTGCCCATCCCGGAACCGGATGACTCGCTGGGCGTAGGCCGCGATTTCATCTTCGTGGGTGACCATCACGATGGTGCTGCCGCGTTTATGGAGATCAGTTAAGAGCCCCATGATTTCGGCCCCCGAATGCGTATCAAGGTTGCCGGTGGGTTCGTCGGCCAGGATGATGACGGGGTCGTTGATCAAGGCCCGGGCAATCGCCACCCGCTGGATCTGTCCGCCGGACATTTCGTGGGGTTGGTGTTGTTGCCGATCTCCCAGGCCGACGGATTCGAGGACGGCAATCCCTTGGTGTCGATATTCAGCATCGCTCACATTCCCGTTGCGGTTATACAGCGTTGGCAAGATGACATTATCGAGGGCCGTCGTTCGAGCTAGCAAATTGAAACTCTGGAAAACAAACCCGATCCGTTCATTGCGGATAGTTGCCAGTTGGGTTTTGTCAAATCCGCTGACATCATCTCCGGCCAGGAAATATTGCCCCGCGGTCGGCCGGTCGAGGCAACCGAAGATGTTCATCATCGTGCTCTTCCCCGATCCCGACGGCCCCATGATGGCGACGAACTCGTTTTCGTGGATTTCCAGGCTGACCCCATCCAGGGCTCGCACTTCGGCGTCGCCCATCCCATAGATTTTGGTGATATTAATCGTTTGAATGATTGGTTGATTGTTCATAATTTTCACATTGAGGGTGGCGGGTTATGAGTTGAGAGCTCTCTCACCCCTCAACCCTCCACCCTCTAAGCACTACTCCGTCTCCACGATCCCCGTTGTCACGACTTCTCCTGCCTCTAGCCCAGAGATGATCTCCGCGGAGGTGAAATCCATGATGCCGACTTCGACCATCCGGAGTTGGGGTTGGCCAGCCTCGCTGACGACGAAAACGGCATATTCATCCGGGCCGAGTTCTCGCAGAGCTTCAACCGGCACGAGAACTGCGTCTTCAGCCCGGCCACCAATCACGTCCACCGCGGCGTTCAACCCGAGGGGTAAATCGCGGGGTTTGGCGAAAGAATCGACAGCGAGTTCCACCAAAGTTTTGATCGTGGTGATGTTTTGAGAGGTTTGCAAGCTGGGATCGACTTCGATCACCCGCCCCGAAAAGACCTCGTCGGGGAAGGCATCAAAGATCACTTCGACTGGGTAGCCCACGGCCACATGTTCAATATCGGTTTCATCCAGGTGGACTTCCAACCGGGGTTGATTGAGATCGGCGATGGTAATGACCCCGGTATTGGCGTTCAGGGTTTCGCCGACTTGGGCCGAGATCTCGATAACAGTGCCCGCCAGCGGTGACAGCAAGGTCACGATGGCCTGCTTGTCGAGGGCTAAATCCAAATTGGCCTGCGCGTTGGCGAGTTCAGCTTCGGCGAAGGCAATATCTTCCGGATCGGGACCGTCTTTGAGGCGGTCCCACTCGACCTGGGCCAGGGTTAGCTCAGCTTCAGCCAGGGCAATTTCTCCCGCCGAAGGGCCCTCTTGCGCTCGTTCCCAGGCTCTTTCGGCATCAGCCAGTTGGGCTTGAGCAGTTGTCAGTTCGGCCGCGGCGGTAGCCTGATCGGTCTCGCTACCGGTGCTGGTCATAGCGTTGTAATCCCGCACCGCGGCATCATAGTTTTGCTGCGCCGCGGATAAATTGGCCTGCAAATTCGCTTTAGTCAGATTGTCATCGGGTTTGCTGGCAAACGGCTCATATTTCTCTTGGGCGCGTTCCAGGGCATTTTCAGTCAGAATCACCTGGGCCCAGGCGGCATCGATGTTGGCCTGACTGGCCATCGATTGCGAAATGTAGTAGGTCGATTCTGCTTCTTCAACCGCGGCTTGCGCCGCGACGTAATCTTCCCAGGCTTGCGCCTGCTGTGTATCCGAGTTTAGCAAATCTTCGAGGGCGGCTTCAGCGTCTTCCACTGCGATCTGGGCTAAGGCGGCGTCTCTCTCGGCGTTTTTATATAAGTCATCGCGGGCCTTTTGAGCCTCCAAGACTTCCAATTGAGCCTGGGCGACCTCGGCCGCAATTTCCTCCGGGGTAGCCTCGGTATCTAACTGAGCCAGCGCCTGATCTACCGCAACTTCATCTCCCAGGTCAACCAGCAGTTCGCTCAAAGTACCGGTTTCATCGAATCCCACCGCCACCTCGGCCGCGGCGACTACTTCACCCGAAGCGCTGGCGTAAATGATCAAATCACCCCGCCGGGCCACCGCGGTTTGAAGCGTATTTTCTGCCGCGGCATTCTCTTGTTCAGCGGCCAGGGTCGTAAAGTAGTAATAGCCGCCACTCGCCGCGACCACAACCACCAGCAACACTATCCACAAGAATTTTTTGTTCTTGAACATTTCTTCTCCTAATGCAGTCAGATTGGTCTAATTTGTCTGAACAGTCTAAGACGGATGAAACCGCTTGCTTAGACCTTTCGGACTTCATTCTAAAAAACGATTCTGGAGAAAATCTGGAGACGATGTGCAGAGTTTATGAAAGAACTATGTTATTCTTGGATTTAACGCCAAGGCGCAAAGAATTTGAGATGAAAAGTTTAACAATTTTCTTTGCGTCTCTGCCCCTTTGCGCCTTGGCGTTATTTTTTGTCACCAGGAGAGACTCATGCCCCCACAAACCTATCCCAGCATCTTCAACGACGTCATTGGCCCCATCATGCGCGGGCCTTCCAGTTCACATTGTGCCGCTGCAGTGCGGATCGGGCGGATCGCACGCGATTTAATGAATGGGGATATTGATGATGTGTTGATTCAGTTTGACCCCGAAGGATCGCTGGCGACCACCCACGAAGCTCAAGGCTCTGATATGGGGTTGTTCGGCGGTTTACTAGGGTGGGAGGCCACCGATGAGCGCCTGCCATCTTCTGCCGAAGCCTTGAAGGAGGCTGGGGTCACCGTGGAAATTGAGATCACCCCTCTGGTTTCCAAGCACCCCAATACCTACCAAATGCGGCTCCAAAACGCGACCGAATCCCACACCCTGACGGCCCTCTCCACGGGGGGCGGGATCATCGAGATCATTGCAATCGACGGTTTCAGTCTCTCGCTCAAAGGGGATTACTTCGAAACCTTGATTTATCTGTCAGCGAAAGATGAGAATTTGCTGGATTATCTTAATACGAATATCACCGCTGACGAAATTATTGAACACGAAAACTCGGGTCAATACTTACTCGAAATCAAATCCCAAGCCGCGCTGCCGAAAGGTTTATTCCCCACTCTCCATTCCGAATTCCCAATTCATACCCTCAAAACCATCACCCCCGTTCTCCCAGTTTTATCCCGCCAGGATATGACTGTTCCCTTCATCACCGTCGCTGAAGTGCTGGCCTACAACCAGGACAAAAACCTCGATTTATGGGAGCTAGCCTTGCATTACGAAATGGCCCGCGGCGGGATGACGGCTGAGGCCGTAATGGCGCAGATGACCAAAATAGTGGAAATCATCCAAAGTTCAATCGCTGCCGGAATCGCTGGAACCCAGTACGCCGATCGGATTTTAGGTTTCCAATCCGGGAATTTTAAAGTCCAAATGGACTCTGGCCAACTTCTCGACGGTGGAATGCTTAACTTGATGACCCTCTACACCACCGCCCTAATGGAATCTAAAAGTGCCATGAACGTTATCGTCGCCGCGCCTACCGCCGGGGCCTGTGGCGGCTTGCCGGGAGCATGCATCGGCGCCGCAACTGCGATGGGCCTGCCCCTTGAAGCGATGACGCGCGCGATGCTCGCCGCCGGGCTGATCGGCGTCTTTATCGCGGCCCATGCCACCTTTGCGGCCGAGGTCGGCGGCTGCCAGGCCGAATGCGGGGCCGGGTCGGGGATGGCGGCCGCGGCCTTAGTCACCTTGGCCGGAGGAAATACCCAGCAGACCCTCACCGCGGCCTCGATGGCCCTTCAAAATATTTTGGGGATGATCTGTGATCCGGTTGCCAACCGGGTTGAAGTGCCCTGTTTAGGCAAAAACGTCATGGCCGCCAGCAACGCCCTGGCCTGTGCCAACATGGCCCTGGCCGGTTACGACCCCGTCATCCCCCTCGATGAAGTCATCACCACGATGGATGTGGTCGGGAAAATGATTCCGGCTGAATTACGGTGCACTGCGCTGGGTGGTTTGTCGATCACGCCGACTTCCAAAGAAATTGAAGCGCGTTTGCGATAGACATTGCCGTAGGGGCACAATATATTGTGCCCCTACAAATGATCATCGCGGTAAAATATGGCCCTATCCCATACCCAATTCGCCCCCTACTGGAGCTCCCCATGTCCAAACGATTACTTACCATTCTGTTGACCCTCAACCTCATCCTGGCGGCCTGCACCGCCCCGCCGGAAGTGACTCCCGAATCCGTTGAAAAAGTTGTAGCCGAAGAAACCGCGGCTGAAACCGTCGCTGAACCGGAGCCTGAACCCGTCTCCGTCAATATGGGCGAACCTGCGGTCCTCATCAGCGAGGTGTTGGCCGGAATCCAAGGCAACAATAACCTCGAATTTATCGAACTCTACAACTCTGGCACCGAGGCCCCCTTCGATCTTGCGGGATGGTCGATCTGGTATCAGCTTGCCGACGGGCAGGATGAAGTTCTGGTTTACCGCTGGAGTGATCACACCCTGATCCCACCGCAGGGGCACTACCTCCTCGTCCGCGATGGACAGGATGTAGGTGTGACCGCAGACACAAACTTCACCCAACCCCTGGTGGGCCCCAAAGGCGCACTCCAACTCCGTCAGACCGATGGCACCGTGTTAGATTCACTCTCCTGGGGTACTGGCCCAGCCGCGTACGCGGAAGGGACCCTGGCCCCTGCGATGGAAAATGGGATTGCTCTCGAGCGTCTTCCCGGCGGCGAAACCGGAAACTGGACTGACAGCGATGATAACGCGGCTGACTTCGCCCTGGTGGAGGTCTACAACCCCCAAAACACCGGCAGCCCGCTCGTCCCCGCTCCAACTGGCGCGTTGACACTTTCTATCGAAGCTCCCGAAAATGCTACCCCCGGCAGTGAATATGATTATGTTTTGACCATTTCCAATGAAACCGGCCAAGATGTCAGCGGGGTGACCGCTCAATTCCCTATCGTGCTTGATTTAGAAGTGACCGGTGTCCCTGCCGATGTTGAAATCAGCGACACTGCCGCGTTCTGGGGTCTGCCCCGGATTGGTACCACCCATCAGGTCGCGGTTTGGACCGTGGGTGATTTGGCCGCGGGCGAAACGGCCTCAACAGTGATCACGGTTGCGACGCCCTACACCGTTTTCGTCGCCGAGGCTGCGAATTATTCCGTCCAGGCCGAAAATTGGTCCGCACCCGCGTTTGGGGCGCCAGTTCGCACCGCCATCGAGGGTGGCGTGATTCCCATTGGTACCCTGGTAGACTTAGTCGGTTCAGAGATGACCATTGAAGGGACCGTCACGATCCAGACCGGGGCCATGTATGCGGGCGGCGGCAACGTCAAGTTCTATCTCGAAGATGAGACCGGCGGCGTCCAGGTTTGGGTGCCGGAGGGTGAGGGCGAAGTCTTCGTCAATATCGGCGCTAAAGCTCGGGCCCACGGTGAGTTAACCGTTTACCGAGGCGCCCTCGAATTGATCGTCAACGATCCCCAGGATGTGGAAGTTTTGGCCGGGCCGACCGAAAACGAAGCCTGGCCCGCGGCCCAGGTCAGCATTGGGGATGCGCTTAACGACGTCAACCTGCAAGGCCGCCTCGGACAAATCGAGGGGCTGATCACCCGCGTCGAAGAATTCACCTACAGCTACGAACTCGATATTATGGACGAGGCCGGGGAGGTCATAAAGGTCTACGTCGACAAACTGACCAATATCAACGTCGAATCGATCGAACCCGGGCAGTACTTCAAAGTCACCGGAATTATCGAAATCTACAACACCGATCAGCAAATTTACGCCCGCGTTCAATCCGATTTCCAGCAGGTTTATCCCCCCATGCTGATGGTTGAAATGGACGCCCCTATTTCGGTTGCTACCGAAGACACTGTTGAAGTCACTCTGACGGCTTATAACCACACGTTGGAGCCGCTTACCGATGTAACGCTAGTTGCCACTTTACCACTTCAGGGCGCTCAGTATGTTTCAGCCTCGGAAGGCGGTGAAGTCAGCGGCAGCCAAATCATTTGGACAATTCCTGAATTAGGTGGAAACGGTGAAAGTGTGGCGGTAAGTTACGAAGTTCAGGCGACGGCCACGGATGGATTTGTGACCTTCCAGGATTACCAGGCGACTGCCATGGAGTGGGAAGAGCCAGCCACTGGCCTGCCCCACTACGTCTTTATGGGGGGGACGGTACCGATTTGGGCCATCCAAGGGCCTGGCAGCCGCTCGCCCTACATCCTGGACCCAGTGGTGACCGCCGGAACCGTGACAGGCATCTTCCCCGAACTGGGCGGCTTCTGGATCCAGGAAGCTCAGACGGATAAAGACCCCCTGACCAGCGCCGGGTTGTTCATCAATACTGGTGACGCGACCGTGGCTGTGGCCGTGGGCGACACCGTTCAGGTTGAGGGGGTCGTGCGCGAAACCTCCCAGCAAACCCAGGTGTTGATCGCGGATAAAAAGGATGTCACCGTGCTGCAGGAGGGCGGCGCGCTGCCCGCTGCGGTTGAGCTCGATCCGCCCGCCGATGAAGCCGAATCGGTGGCCTATTACGAAGCCTTGGAGGGGATGCTGGTTCAGGTCAGCCAACCCGCGTTGGCGGTCGGGCCCCAGTCGAAATATGGCGAATACATGCTGGTACTCCCCAAACACGGCGTGACCCGCCTGTGGCAGGGCGACACCGCCCAAAACGGCATCGGCATCATGGTCGATGACGGCAGCGCCGAGGTGCATAGCGACCGCTCGGGTTTGGACTATGTCGTCAACGCTGGGGATCAGGTCAGTAAGTTGTTTGGCCCCCTGGCCTACACCTTTGGCAAGTTCAAAATCGAACCGGTCACGGTGCCAACCGTCGATCCCGGCGTAGTTGAACTCCCCACCCTGGCCGCCACCAGCTCCGATGAGTTCAGCATCATGACCTGGAATGTCGAGAACCTGTTCGACACCCGCGAGCCCCACCCCAACGATCCGCCGCGGCCCAAAGCCTCGGAATACAAACTCTCCATCGCGAAAGTAGCCAACACCATCGTGGACAGCGGGGCCTCCACCATCGTCGGGCTGCAAGAAGTGGAAAATATCGGCGTGCTCGAAGATATCGCCGAACACGAAGCCCTGGCTGGATACGATTACGTTCCGTCCCTGATCGAAGGGACCGATGGGCGCGGTATCGACGTAGGCTATCTGGTGCGGGGAGATGTGGCCAAGATTGTGGCCGAATCGCAACATGTGGCCCCCGAAGGTCTCACTAGCCGCCCGCCGCTGCTGATCGAGGTCGAGATTGAGACCGATTCTGGCCCGGTGACGGTGTTTGTGGCCAACAATCACTTCACATCGATGAGTGCCGGGGTAGAAGCCACCGAACCGCGCCGCAATGCCCAGGCGGCCTGGAATGTGACGGTCCTGGAAGGGGTGCAGAAGGAAAATCCCGAAGCCCTGGTGGCGATCATCGGTGACTTGAACTCGTTCTACAATGCCCTGCCGATTGACACCCTCCGGGAAGCTGGGTTACAGCATATCTTCGAGATTATCCCCGAAGTTGAGCGTTACTCTTATATTTACCAGGGCGCTTCTCAAACCCTGGATCATATCCTGGTAACGCCGAATCTCTTCGAGTATCTGGTCCGTACTGAAGTTTTGCATGTCAATGCCGACTATGCCCCCCCTGAAGTGGGCGACGAATCCCCTATGCGTAAATCGGATCATGATCCAGTCGTGGCGACATTTAGTTTAAATCCATAAACAAAACTTCCCGAAGGTTTCAAACCTTCGGGAAGCTAGCGTGATAAAAGGGCTGCCGTTCCTGACAGGAACGGCAGCCTGGTTTTAAATCATCGCGAAATAGATCAGCGTTGCCCTGACCAAGTAATAATTCACCCACCCCATAAAAATCCCCAAGAATAATCCTGCCACCACATCAGAAACATAATGAACCCCCATCGCAATCCGGGCCAGGCCGACCAGGGGAGCCCAAACCACCATTAGGATGGCGAACCAGGGCGGACCCACCCAAATTGCTAACATTGCAAATAGGAATGCCCGGGTCGCATGCCCAGAGGGGAAGGAATGGGGGTCGGTTTTGCGATAAATGTTTCCCCATTCGCCTTCAGGACGGCGGCGTTTGACCGTAAACTTGATGGCCAATACCAGCACCGCCGTGATGACCATGCTGACCCCAAAGATCAGGGCTTTGGCTTTCCAGGCATAATCCCCGAGCAGAAATACCAACAGAATAACCACCCCACAAAACCAGGAATCCCCTGAATGGGCAAAGAATTTGGCGAACGAGCGTAGTAAACCAGGTTGTTCAGCCACCCGCAGACGAGTAGAGAGGGCGGCGTCTTGTGCTAATAATTTTTGATTGAAATTCATTGGGCCGTATTCTGTTCCAGGTCGGCGCGCAGCAACTCGAGTTGGTGGGGTTTATCCACATCCATTGCGGCTTCGGCGTGATTCCAAATGATGGCCCGACCGGTGATATTCAGCCGGGACGTAATCCGCCGGATGGCTTCATTGAGGCTCAAACGGCCCATCAGGAGCAGGAGCAGGGTGAAAATGCCAATAGAGGCCGCCTGCTTTAGCGGGTTTTTTCGTTTGCCGATCAGTTCATCCCACTGCGCCAGGTGTTCGGGGTCGGTCACCATCGTTTTATGGGCCACATGAATATCCGCTCCGCACACGTGCATATCGGCTAGCTTGGTGAAGGTCCGGTTGGAGCCCGGGTAACGCGCTTCCATAACTTCGCGTTTGACGATGCCGTAATAAATATCATCCTGGGTCTCCATAGTGGTGTCAACCAGCCAATCAATCATTTCGGCATTGATGCCGGGGATGTCGGAGGAAACCACCATCATGTATTCGGCCTGGGGATTAATCTCTAAGACTTTGTGGATACTGGCCACAATATTGGCTAACATGCTGCCTTGATTATCCAAAAATTGCAGCGGTTTATCGCAGGTGAGGCCGCTGTCGGTAGACAACCCAATAATGGTAACGGTTTCAACTTTTTGCGCCGCACTGAGGGCATCGAGAATCCACTGGACCATGGGTTTCCCGGCAATATCGATCAGGGCTTTTGATTGTCCTTGAGAATATGTGTAAAGTGGTTCATCCGGGGTGGGGATGCCACCGGCAATAACGATTGCATCCATCTTAGTTCAACTCCCGGATTTGAGGGGTCATCTCTAACTTGGTGATGATTTCAGTGAGTTCGGCATTCGTCAGAGGACGTTCCTTGCCCGCGGCGGCGACCAAGGCGGCTTCGAGCATATTGGTTCCAAAGGAGCGGCCGTTCATCACGGGGGTCGCGGTGACCAGATATTTGACGCCCGCGTCCTTGAAGAGTTCTACATCACTTTCAGTGGTGGTGTTGGTGGCGATGATTTTGCCTTCCAGTTTGTCAGGCATGTGGCGGACGACATAGTGCCGGTCGCCCGAGATAATGGTGGCCCATTGGTAGTAATTTTCGAATTTGGGCTCGCGCTGCTCCTGTTTTTCACCGGTCGGGTAGAGCATTTCATAAGGTAAACGCGAGGCGGTCGGAATCAATACTGAGGCAATGAAGCGCAGGGCTTTCTCAGAACGCAGCGGAATCGACATTCCCAAGGCAAACATCAGATCGCCAAAGACGCATTCATAACCATTTTTCAGCAGCGATTGGGTCATCCCCCAGCGGTCGACGCCCAGAGTCACAAAAGCCTTCTTTTCAGTGACGGCTGCTCCGATATTCGCTTCGATATAGGGGATCACCTGAGTTTCGAGGGTGCTGCGCAGTCCGGTCCCATCGACTAGGGGGGTTTTTTCAACATGGCGGAACATGGGTTTGAAGCAATGATAGGGGTAATGCTTGTCATCGATTTGAGCCCCTATATCGGCGCCGCCCACTCCAAAGGCATCGACTTTACCGTCCAATTCTTTATACAGTTGGGCCGCTTTCTCCATATCACTGTCGGTCCCGATGCGCTCAATCCGCACCATCTCCCCCAACAATTCAACTTCCACGACTTTATCACGCTTGGACGATCCCAAGCTGACGCTTACTGCTCTCTTCATAATCTTCTCTCCATAATGAATAAATAATTCAAGCCTTTCACTGAGTATACACCGAAGTACTAAAATGAGGGAACCTTAACACGAATAACACGAATGGGACGAATAACACGAATTTTGGATGTAAATTTGGTTATTCGGCGCATTCGTAAAATTCGTCTTATTTGTGATTTAGGATCATCTAACAAAATTTAACTGATTCTCATTTGTCTGCTTTAGCCAGACCCGATATAATCCCTCCAACGAATTCTAGCTCAGGAGGCTCAACTGTGACATTGCCCAAATTTGCATACTTTGAAGGTGAAATTGTCCCTTATGAACAGGCCAAGGTGGGGGTTTTAACCCATGCACTTAATTATGGTACTGCTGCCTTTGGCGGTTTGCGTGGCTATTGGAATAACGAAGCGAATCAGCTTTATTTGTTCCGACCCCATGACCATTTTCACCGGCTGCTGAATTCGGCCAAGTTGTTATGCATGGAATTTGAGCATACGCCCGAAAGTTTGACCCAAATCACCATTGATCTCCTTACAAAAGAAGGCCATCAGCAGGATGTGTATATTCGCCCCTTAGTTTACAAATCCATCGAAGCCATTGGGGTTAAACTCCACGGTTTAGAAGATGCTATCAGCATCGTTTCGTTGCCGTTTGATCGCTACGTTTCCAACGACACCAATGCCCATGTCACGATTTCTTCTTGGCGCCGAGTAGATGATAACGTCATCCCCGCCCGCGGCAAGATCAGTGGGGCGTACGCCAACTCGGCTTTGATAAAAACAGACGCCCTGCGCTCGGGTTTTGACGAGGCCCTGGTCCTTAATCAAAATGGCCACCTCTCTGAGGGCAGTGCGGAGAATATTTTCATGGTCCGAGATAGAGCTGTGATTACTCCCCCGGTGACCGAAAACGTCCTCGAAGGGATTACCCGCAAAACGGCTATGATCCTGGCCGAGAAAGAACTCGGGCTCCCTGTCATTGAGCGGCCTATCGACCGTACCGAGGTCTACATCTGTGACGAACTCTTTATGACCGGCACCGCGGCCCAAATCACTGCCATCACCAAAGTCGATCATCGCGAGGTCGGTACCGGAGAAATGGGGCCGGTCAGTTCGCAACTACGGAGTCTGTTCGATGATGTCGTTCGTGGCCGGAATAAAGAATATATGGATTGGCTCACACCAGTCTACTAGTCAGGTGATCTTATTGGTCTAACTGGTCTGAATGGTCGAAAAAATCAAGTTCTGCTGACAAATAAGACAAATTAGACCAGTTAGACAACTTATATGCGCGCTCTCGTTACTGGTTCTACCGGCTTTATTGGTTCACATTTATGCCGCTCTCTGCTCGAAAAGGGATATCAAGTCCGAGCTTTTCAACGTGCAACCAGTTCGCAACAATTAATCTCAGATTTAGAAGTTGAACCGGTAATCGGCGATTTAACCCAGCCTGAAACAATCGCCGCCGCCATGCAGGGGGTGGACGTGGTGTTTCACACGGCCTCCAAGGTCGATTATTGGCGCGGACTTAACGGGATGTATCCGGTCACAGTGGGGGGGACTGAAAATGTATTACAAGCTGCAATTGAGAATAAAGTTCAGCGGGTGGTGTACACGAGTTCGGTCGCGGCTCTGGGGATCCCCAATCAAGATGACATGCTCATGAATGAAACCCACTCCTGGAATTATCGGCTAGAGTGGTGGCGTTATGGGCATGCCAAGCACATGGCCGAACGCGCCGTGCAGACCGCGGTGGCCCAAGGGTTAGACGCGGTGATCGTCAACCCCTCGATGGTGTTGGGTCCCGGTGATGTCAATCGGATTTCGGGCGAAGTTGTGGTTCAGGTTGCCAAAGGGATCATCAAGTTTGGGATACCCGGGGGCATGAATGGCATCCATGTGGCTGACGCGGTGTGCGGCCAAATTGCCGCTTTGGAAAATGGAAAAACAGGCGAACGCTATATTCTGGGGGGCGAAAATCTGACCTATCTCGATTTAATCACCCGAACTGCGAAAATTGTGGAGGCTGCTCCACCGCTGGCCAATATCCCCGCGGGATTATTGCGACCGTTGGCCGCACCCCTCGATTGGTTGTGTCGGTTAACGCCCATGCCCTTCAATGGTGATATTCTCCGGTTTGCGGGTCAAAATATGTTCTACGATATGCAAAAAGCCCAGCGTGAACTGGGCTTTCGAGCGGAAAAATCAATTGAAATTGCGTTGGGGGATACGTATAATTGGTATCGCCAAAAGGGTATTGTTGAGTAGGGGCAGGTCTCAGACCTGCCCCTACCGGAAATTCATTGCACCATATTTAGGAAATCAGCCAGCAGGCCATAGGCCGTAGTATGGGGGCCAGGGTCTTCTTCGATTAGGGATAATTTCCCCAGGACATCGGATTCAATTTGGACGATGGAGGTTGTGCCCTCTAAACCATACAAGGGCGAATCAACCCCGACTTTTTGGGGAGCAACCGTTGTTTTGAATTGGTCGCCATCCCATTTAGCTTCGCAGACCAATCTCCAGCGTTTGCCCTCGGCTTTGGCTGCGGTGATATCGTCTGGGGTGATCCCCCGAATGCCGGTGCGATCTACATCTTGGGGTTTGACCGGGACCCCCATCATCACCGTCGCCAGGGCACAGACTTTTATGGCCGCGTCCCAGCCGTCGACGTCACCGGTGGGGTCGGTTTCAGCGATCCCGATGGATTGAGCATATTTCACGGCAGCATCGTAGCTTTCGCCAGTTTCCATTCGAGAGAGAATCAAATTTGTGGTTGAGTTGAGGACCCCTTTGAAGGCTGTCACCCGTCCCGCGGGTAAGGTTTCGCGGAACAGCCCAAATACGGGCGCGCCATCCATCACAGTCGATTCAAAGAAGAATTTGACGCCTTTTTCAGTGGCCAAGTCGGTCAATTTCTGAAACGCGTGCACGACCGGACCTTTGTTGGCCGTGGTGACATACATTCCCTGGGCGAGGGCGGTTTTGATCAAGTCGATGGCCGGTTGACCGGTGTCGTAGTTGACGGGGATGGTTTCGAAAAGGACATCGGCGCCGCAATTCTGGACGAAATCGAGGGAATTTTGAATTGCGAATGGCGAATTGTGAATGGGTGCCAGTGTCTGACCTGATTTCAATAAATCCAAGGCTTTTTGTAGGTCGAGGCCGTTGGGGTCGATGGCAAAACCGCGGCTGCCGGTGGCGAGGCCGGTGACGGTAAAGGTCACGCCGGTTTGAGATTGAATATCCGCTTGTTTGCGGAGCAGGAGATCGGCCAGGGCTTTGCCAACATTGCCGAATCCGAGGAAGGCGAGTTTGTAATGAGACATGGGAATTCCTTTTTAAGATAGCCATGGGGCTGATTGCTAAGGAAGCCAGGCGTACAAGATGAATTCCCTGTATTCCTGGCTTCCTTAAGACGTCGGTTTGAAATATGCTCAAGTTTGGCGGAGAGTTAGGTTGATTTACTTCTAATAGACATACCACCAAACACCTAACGCGTTGAGTTTACCACTATCTTAGAAAAAAAGAAGCAACTCAATCGTCATCTTTTTTATCTTCATCTTCGTCTTCCGGCTCGTTTTCTTGCTCTGCCTCATTCTCTTCTTCTACATCATCTTGGTCTTCATCCGATGAGGCATCATCTTCAGATTCTGTTTCGGTGGGTTTGGGGTGTTCATTTTCATCTTCGGATTCCTTCTCGGTCCCATCGTCATCGTCTTCCTGCTTTTCAGGGCTGGATTCGGCTGCTGTGGTTGGAGATTCTGGTGTCGAAGAAATCGTCTGATCGTCATCTGTTTCCGGTTCTTGATCCACGATTCGGTTGTCATCTCCAACTAACGATTCTTCGATTTCCTTCATATCATCAGTTGTAGATGATGTTTCGTCATCTGGAATTGGCGCGGGAGTGGGGGTAGGCACCCTTGCGGCATCGAT
The DNA here is from genome assembly GCA_964453155.1 of uncultured Anaerolineales bacterium. Lineage (GTDB taxonomy): Bacteria > Chloroflexota > Anaerolineae > Anaerolineales > UBA11858 > CAYVQU01. The sequence goes on from CAYVQU010000043.1 coordinate 15,529, forward strand.
GATGAGAGCAGTGAGATTTCCAAAATCATCCGATTGGGCGGAGACCACTACCCAATCACCAATTTTTAAGTTGGTATCAATGTGAGTAGCCGCAGTGATTTGCATAGTATAGCCACCAACCCGCCAGGTTTCCCCATCAATGGCCTCGATATATCCCACAAAGCCAAATCTTTGTAGATGAATTTCTGCAGCTTGCACCCACCCGGCCGGGATGGTGACCCCCTCAACTTCCACGGTCATGCCGGGATAAATTTCGCCAATTAGCAAAGTATTGGGTACCAAGTGGACATTTATGCCGCCAACTTTCCACTGGTCCGCATTTTGGTGTTGTACTTCGCCGTGAAACTCAACAAATTCCTGACGACCGAGATCTATGAGTTGTTCAACTTCATCGACACGCCGCGATTGGAACTGATTTTCCATTGCTTGGTGGGCGTTGAGGCTGATGGAGAGATCAAGCTGGAGATTTTCTGCCGCGCGTTTAATCGGATAAAGTTGGTCCCCTGGAAGCGATTGAGCTGAGACCGCCGCGAAACCACCCCCACTTACCAAAAAGAAAATGACCAACAACAGGATAAATGCCAACCGTGGAAACCGTTGAAAAAGAGCCCAGCCAGATGGGATTGATTGGCGTAGTTGGTTGGCATGCGCCAGCACGCGGGTCCGACTACGTTGTATGGTTGCCGATGAGATTTGCGTTTTACCTATTGCGAGCGCGGAGGCCGTTGTCTCTAACAATGGGCGGAGTTCATCTGCTAGATCGGGATAGGGCTCCAGAATGGTGTCAAGGTCTTCACCCGCCTCCAGGGCGGCCAGGCAGGTTTCGAAGACATCAAATATTCGTGAATTCATTGGCAGTCTCCTGCCAGATTGCGTTTGAGTGCGGCTAAGGCTCTAAATTGAAGTTGTTTGACGGCATTGGGTTTCTTTTGCATGATATCGGCCGTTTCAGCCAAGGAACAGCCACTCCCAAAACGGAGGGCGAGCACATGCTGTTGATCGGCTGTCAACTGACGGAGGGCTTCTTGGAGTTCGGCGCGCTGATCTATTTGTTCTGCGTGGGATACTGGATTTCCATTGGAAGCGGGGTGGTTTTCAGAGATTGCGATGATCGGTGTGCGGTAGACCGTTCGAAAATAATCATTGACTAGGTTGGAGGCGGTTCCAAATAGCCAACCCCGCAGGCTGGATTTTGGACCTCGCCCAGCATGAACGGCCTCTAGCAGCCGGATGAAAGTTTCGGACGCTAAATCCTCAGCCAGCGCTTCATCGCTAATTCGATAGCGGATGTAGCGGAAAACAATTGGAAAATAGGTTGCGTGAATTTGTGAAATGATTTCTGGGTCTAGATCACGCAATCCCTGGATCGTTGTCTCAGCCGTCATGGGGGCAGCAGTCTCGCCGGATGAATGATCGCGGCGCAATGCTGGCAGTATACCACTGAGCGACAAGCGATTTTTTAGCGGGTAATTGGTGAAGTACATAGCAGGATTTTAGGAGAGCAGGTCATGAGCAGCATCGAAGAATGAAAACCATAATTGCAGAACCGCTTTGAATGGGGTCAGCAGATTTCCCTTTTCATCGTCCTCATCTTCTTCATCGTCCTCGTCTTCGTTTTCGTCCTGCTCATCATCGTACCCTTCATCCTCACGGTTATCGTCATCATCGTCGTCATGGTCATCTTCACCATCATCGTCGTTGTCGTCATCTTCATCTTCGTCATCCCAGTCATCACCAGCCCCGTGACATTGAGAGCATTGCCGCCCATTATCATGTCCACCGGGGGCATTATGGCAGGACTGACAATCACTATCATTGGTGTGATTGAAATCAGCTTCATCCCAATCGCCTGGTTGGTGGCATTGCGAACATTGTCCACCGGGATGATTCTCAGGCCTATTATCCGAATGGCAGCTCTGGCAGTCACTCAGACCATTATGACTAAAAGAAGCCCCTCGCCAACTTGCCCCTGCGGCATGGCACTCCGAACATTGACCGCCGAAATGATTGCTGGGTTTGTTACCAGAATGGCAGGCCTGACAGTCGTTTAATCCCGCATGGCTAAAACTGGCTCCCTGCCAACTGGTCCCTGCAGTATGACAATCCGAACATTGACCGCCATAGTGATTGCTGGGTTGGTTACCGGCATGGCAGGCCTGACAGTCGTTTAATCCAGCATGGCTAAAACTGGCTCCCTGCCAACCTGCCCCCGCGGTATGACAATCCGAGCACTGACCGCCGAAGTGGTTACCGGGTTTATTACCGGCATGACAAGTTTGACAATCTGTCAATCCCTCATGGCTCAAGGCGGCACCCTGCCAACTGGTGCCCGCAACATGGCAATTGGAGCATTCATTGCCGTAGTGCTTGGCCGGTCTTACAGCCGCATGGCAAACACTACAGTTAGTCGTAGTGGCTAAGGTGTGCTCAAAAATTGTTTCTTGCCATCCCAAGGGGGTATGACAGGTGGCGCAGGTTGTGCCATAGTGCTGGGTGGGCACCCTATCTGAATGACAATTCTCGCAATTGGGGGGTAGGTCAGCATAATTATTGGCAACATGGCAGGTCTCACAATCGACGCTGGTATGGAAACCAATTAGTGGAAAGAAATCGTGGAATTCGGTTGAGATTGTGGCTGTGAGAGTTGCAGTTGGCGTTGCTGCCTCCAGTTCTTTCTCGCCAGCATCATTAGCAACACTGGCTTGAGAAATTTCTACCGATTGTTTTGTCGCTGTCACAAATGTTTTTTGTGGGGGAGGCGATTCTGGGTCCGTATCTGGGAATAGCGTTACCCCAACCTGGAGCGCACCGACCCCCAGTAATCCTAATAAAGTGATACTAAGAAAGATTATTTTACGCATTTTCCATCTCCAATAAAAAATCTTCAACCAATAAGTATGCGGCAGTAAATCCTGAATGTAACTGGCGAAATTTCCCGCCACACCTGAGCAGATTTCAGCTTGAATTATTTTTCGAATACTTTTCGAAAGCTGAATTTGAAACTTCTGCCCAATTTCAGATGTTTCTTATGGATAAGGTCGTTATATTTGGAAAAAGGTTACGGGTAGTGAAAAAATTTGCTCAGCCCGAAAATCGTCATCTTGCTGAATTATGAGACTATTTATATCGTTGGGGCCTCGGCTGGTGGTTTGGGCGAGTTTTCTTGGGAGAAATTATCGATTTGGTGATGTTATTTGGCACGATGCACTGGGTCTAAATCAAGTGAAGTTCAAAAAGTGCCACCCAATCTTCAAATTGACGTTGGGAGATGTTCTTTCCCACTGCACTAACCTGCGATAATTGTTGATCCCCATCTTCTCCTGAAATATGAAATGTCTTTGAAATATCACCAAGTACGACCGAAACCCCGGCCCCGACCATATCGCCATCTCTTGGATTTATAACCTCGTACCAGGCCCAAATATTGACAACGAAACCCCCCTGTTGAAGGTAGCGGGTGGTTTGGTGCAATTTTGGCCAGTACCCCTCGTTTGGCGTAGTTTTGACATCTTCAACAATGCGTTCTCCCCCAGAATCTAAGCCGGCAATTTCATCTAAAAGTGCTTTCCCAACCTGATTGAATAACCACCATAGCGCCGAGCGGTTACGAGGAATGATCGATATTTCTTGCGATTGTCTTTTGATAAGGGTGCTCATGGAGGTGAGGCGCGTAAGGTCTTGAATGCCAGGAAAGACACCAACCCAACCAGTATCAATACCAAGAGAAATGTGATCCTGACGACCCACCACTCCATCTCCAGGTTAGATTCAATTCCGTGAGAAATATCCGTCAGGGCCAGGTGACTCAGCAGTAACCCAATCACCACCAGCGCACAGGCCACCAACACTAAAATTGCGGATTTTTTGTTCATGGCTACGCTCCTCCCTTTGATTGTATCACCCCTGATTTCCCACCCTGATTGTTCAAGTAAGGAAACCAAGAATGCAAGAATTTCTCTCCTGTTTTCCTGGCTTCCTTATCATTTTTTACTTGGTTTCGCTGGCCCGGATCGCCAACCCCGCGGTAACACTGCTGAACGCGTTCGATTCTTTTATTTTCTCAGCACCAAAAATTTCGGCCAGGGTTTCACCGAAGATGGGGATGTTGGATGAGCCGCCGGTTTTGACGACGGCATCAATTTCGGTCGGAGCCAGCCCCGAAGCCTGGACAGTATCTAACAGGACAGTTTTGATCTGCTCGTGGTATTCGCGAATATCTTCTTCGAACTGAGCCCGGGTGTAGAGTTCCCAGATGTCGATTTCAGTGCCTTTCAATTCAATGATGGCTACATCCTGTTCGGAGAGAGCAATCTTGGCCGTTTCAACCTGGTTGTAGAAGGAGAAGGCTAAATCGTCGAAGATCAGAGATTGGAGGGTTTTTAACTGCACCGGGGCGACTTTTTTCAGGATAGCCTTATCGAGTTTGGTCTTGATGATGGGTGAACTCAACTCGGGGAGGGCAATCCAATCAGGGACGGTGTCGATCAGCTCGAGAATTTCGGGCATGTGCTGAACTTTCCCGGCCCCAAAGTGGTGCAGCAGCCGTTTTTCGATGATGGCGCGGTCAAAATCGGTCCCGGCGATGTCGATGCCGCCACTGGCGTAGATTTGACGGTTCCCGATTTCCCCCAGCCGCATGATGGCGATATCCAGGGTGCCGCCACCAAAGTCGAAGACCAGGACGTTTTCAGGCGCAGATAGTGACCGCTCATAGAACAGGGCCGCGGCGATGGGTTCTAGCTCGAAATCAACTTCATCGAACCCAGCTTTGTGGGCGGCGGCTTTCAAATGCCCCTCGGCGAGCTTATCTAGCTCGGGATCTTCCGAGAATTTGACTGGCCGTCCCAGGGTCACCCCGATGATTTCTTCTCCAAGCACTTCTTCAGCCCGGTTTTTAAGGTCTGTGAGATAGGCTTCAACCAAGTCGGTAACCGTATAGTACCGGTCGAACATCATGGTGCCGGTCATGTCAACGGCCCCGGCCCCCTTGCGCAGCACGGTCTTCAAATATTGCAGTAGCCGCCCGGGTTTGAGCACATCGACCTCGACGAATACATCGTGCATATAGTCCACTTCAGAGGCGATCACCCGCACGGCCCCGGCCCAGCGTTTCTCGAAGCGCCGAATTCGGTTGATGTTGTGCTGGTAGTACAGTTCGATGGCCTCTTGCCCGATGAAATGTTGATATTCGCGCGTCACGTACAAGATCGTTTTGACGACCTCGGGGAGCACATTCTTGGGGTCCACGGGCAAAACGCGGATTTCATCGTCGGTGCTAAGTGCCACCCCGGAGTTGGAGGTTCCAAAATCAAGACCTACTTTAATGCTCATATATGATTTTTCACCATAAAGATCACAAAGGGACACGAAGCTTTGTGATTCTTCGTGTCCTTTGTGGTTTTCCTTGAATGGCTAGCAGCCAAGATCATCCAACCTTACAATTCCTTGGTCATGTAATAACGCTGATGACCGGTTGGGAAGTCTTGTAGCTCACCAAAAACTTGATAGCCTTGCTTCTGGTAGAACTCGGGAGCTTGAAAACTGAAGGTGTCGAGGTAAGCGTTCTTAGCGCCCAATTCACGAGCCGCGTCTTCAAGTTGCTGCAAAATCTGCCGACCATAGCCCTGGCCGCGCAACTCAGCCTGGATAAACATGAGATCAACATACAGCCAATCCCAATGGACATGACCGATTACGCCACCAACGTTTTTGCCGTTAGAGTCTTGGACGACGAAACACAAGGTTTGGCTGTTGTCGGCACCACCTTGTTCGATATTGTAATTGTGAATGCCGCCGCCAATCAGGCCCCATTCGGGTTCCTCAACCGCGACGATTTGAAGTTTGTTAGCCATGATTTATTTCCTTTTTGTGTTTGTTCAGATTTGGTTGTGTACCCAACAGGATACCCAGGATAAATAGGATACCGGTTGGCATCCCACGTTCTTAATCAACAACAAAAAGGTTGGTACTACACGTACCCGTGAAGAACACCGATCATCGATCGGTGGTTCTTCACTAAGGAAAAAGCCTTGGAAAATTTCGCCATTATGCCCTGATTGTTCTTCGCTTCTCGCGGACTCAAATCATGACAATTGGGTTTTTTCTCGTAAATGCCAGATTGGGTTGTGAATGACGTTTGCGTGAATCCAACATTTACGAAATGCTTTACGGCCGAATTATCGTTACGGCTTCAACGGGCGCTCCGCAAAACATTCTTTGAAAAATTCAGATGACACTTGTACATTTTTACCTCGCTGCGAAATGATTCAGCCCGGTGACTGTCACTGTGGGGCTCTAGTCCAACTGGCAACATACATTGCAAAATAGTGACAGTCACCTTCAACTGAAAAAATGAACCCGGAAATAGGCTTTTTCTCCTGCTTTCCAGGTCTCTTTACTAATTTACCGAGAAGGTTATAAATTCCAATATCTCACTCTCGGTGTTCAACGTGCCGTTGTTCAACAACGCTGCGACGGTATGGAGGCTGACCTGCCCGTCTTGGTGGAGGGCCAGCCCATAATCACTCTGATCCACAGTCGCAGCACCGATTACGCGCACCCCGCGCTCGCGGCGGGCGGTGGAATACAGCATCCGGCCTTTGCGTTTGAGATCGGTGGCCATATCAATGCTATCCTCAGTCCGGTGGATGATTTTGCCGATCTGGGTCATTACCAGAATGGATTTGCGATTACTCAAAGGTAACCCGGCAACGAGATGATCGGAATTGCCCAATCGCATGGCCTCGACGATGGCGTAGGGCAGCATCTTGGCCGGGAGACCCTGGATGTAGCCCTCGTAGCTGATCAAGGCAAAGCGATCGTCTTCCTTGCTCAAGGTCAGGGCCATGGTTTGATCACCGGGTACTTTGACGCCGGTGCCAATAAATTTATTCCCCATAATTGAAGCCGTTAGGGCGGTGCGGATTTTCTTGAGATACCCACGCCGGCTGATTTGGAGATAGTAGTCGGCCAGGGCCATTTGGGAGATGGGTGCGACGCAGGCCAGGGTTTCACCCAGGTTGGGTTCTTCGGGGATGTAAACTGAATCCCAATTGATATCGGTTTCGTTTTCTTCGGTGAAGGGGATCCCGGCAACCGGCAAGGTGGCGATCCGCCCGGAGGTGAAGATGAACAGTAATTCCTCGGTCGGGGGTGTCATAAAAAGGCGGGGTGGCTCCGAAATAGCCTGAATTCCCCGTAAATTGCAGATGGAGTGCCCTTCTGCCAAGCCCTGTGGGTTTAGTTTGAGCCGTAGGATGCGACCATTCGGTCCATAAATGATTAAATTGAGATTGTCGGTGGCTGGTTTGGGAGTCAGGTTGGCTAAGGTATCCGCATCGGGTAATTCGCCCCCTAATTGCCGTTTGAGCATCTCGAGTTGGTATTCGAGGCTGGTGATCTGGCTCTCATATTCGGCAACCCGTTTGCCGGTGCGCAGTTCGAGATTTTCGGCCCGCAGCTTTTCGTTCCACTCGGTAAGTTCACTCAGGCGATTGGCGATGAACTGAATGATGAGGGGCGCCGAACCGGGCCGGGCTTCGACTTCTTTGATCCATTCTTCGATTTTTTCTGAATCAAACACGAGGATCTCCTGAAATGGGGTTTAAACACAAGATGTGATTATACTAGATATGGTTATTATATGCAATTGTTATGATCTGAGATCGAACTCTAACTCAGCAACAGGCTGAATATGAAATGCCCGGTGGCGGTCAAACAAGATTCAAATGGAAGAGGGCGAAACCTGGGGGGTACGCTACCCGTGTTTTGATTATATCTGGCTATTCCTTACTTGCCTCCATACACTTCTGTGGTAAAATCCGTGCGCTCGGAGCGTTGTACCCTTCGCTCCACCCCCGCGAGTTCGCAGGGTATCTCAGTACGAAAAGGGCTTGAACATGAAGGTTCTATTATTGCAAGACGTGTATAAACTGGGCCGTGCCGGTGACGTGAAGAAAGTTGCCAATGGATACGGCCGCAACTATTTAATCCCCCAAGGTCTGGCTGTTTTGGCCACCGCGGGTGCCAAGGCGCAAGCGGAAACCATCCGTGAAGAAGCCGATAAGAAACGTGCGGTTCTCAACGAAGAGATGAGTGGCGTCGCCGCCCTATTGGCCGATGTCAATCTGACTTTCCCGGCCCGTGCCAGCGAAACCGGTCGGTTGTACGGTTCGATCAATACTCGCATGATTGCCGAGGCGATCAGTGAAAAGGTGGAAGTGGAAATCAGCCACCGCCAAATCGACTCGCAACCGCTGCGCATGATCGGTGAACACACCGTCAATGTCCGTCTGACCGTTGACTTGATCCCCGAGATCAAAGTCGTAGTCTATCGCGAAGGCGAAACGGTTGCCGCTGCCTTAGAAGAAGCTGAAGGCCTGGTTGAAGGCGAAGAGCTGGAAGGCGACATTTTCTCTGAAGTTGCCGAAGATGTGGCTGAAGAAGTAGCTGCAGATGAAGCAGTTTCTGACGAAGTAGCTTCTGACGAAGTTGCTGAAGAAATGGAAGCAGACGCCGAAGCTGAGGCCTAATTCCATTCTGACTCGCAAAAAATCACCGGCCTGGGTGTTAGCAACTGCTACCAGGCCGGTGTTTTGTGTCTGGCTATCGCTATCAGTCACATCTAACCTACGAAGGGTATAATTGCGCCTATGAGCCGCGTTGTCGGAAAAAAACTGCGCGAAACCCGCGAATCTCGAAACCTGACCATAGAACAGGCAGTTCAGGCTACCCATATTCGCCGCCGGTTCCTGGAAGCCATGGAGATTGGGAATTTTGAGGCCTTACCCTCCCCGCTTCAAGTCAAGGGATTTATCCGCTCATATGCCGGGTATTTGGGGTTGGCAGCCGAGCCCTTGATCGAAGCGCTAGATCGGGAGCCTTGGGAGGCCTTGGCTACCATTCAGCCCGAAACTGACTCAGAGCCCCCAACTGAAGAGATTGAAGAACCGGTTACGGAGCACGTCTCGCCATTTGTGACGGTTGGTAGATTGTTGCAAAATCAGCGTCAAATTTTGGGACTTACGCTGGATGAAATTGCCAATCACACCCACCTAAAAATCAGATTTCTCCAGGCGTTAGAAGCCGGTGAAATTGAGCAATTGCCTTCCCCAGTTCAAGGTCGGGGGATGCTCAAGAATTATGCCTCCTTCTTAGGTCTCAATACCGATGAAATTTTGCTGCAGTTTGCCGAGGGGCTGCAAAACCGCCGCGCAACCGCCGCCCCAGAACCAGAGCAAAAGAATATCCGCCCCAAGAATCGACCTAAACGCCGGGAACGACGATTTTTCTCGCGGGATATTATTATCGGGTCTGCACTGGCCCTTTTTATGGTGACATTTATTATTTGGGGGGCGTTCCAGGTTACTGAAATTCGGGGTGCAACCCAGGTTGAGCCCACCGCTCCTTCGATAGCAGAAGTATTACTTCCTTCTCAAACCCCAACGCTCCTACCGACGATCACCCCGACCCCTTTGGATCCGCTAGATATCGGAATCGAGGCTGCGGTGCCCGTAGCAGACCAACCTGAGACCGCGGATGAAGGTGAAAATATTATCTTTGTCTCTGAGAGCTTTGAGGGCCCAGTCCAGGTTCAAATTGTTGTGCGCCAACGGGCCTGGATGCGGATCACGGTGGACGAGGAAGTTGAATTTGATGGCCGCGTGATTCCCGGGAGCGCCTATGCCTTCGCGGGGACCGATTATGTTGAGATTACTACTGGCAATGGAGCTGGTTTGCAAGTGATTTATAACGATCTCGATTTAGGCGTCTTGGGCGCTTATGGTGAAATCATCGATTTTGTCATCACGATTAATGGCGTTCAAACCCCCACTCCAACTTTGACGCTTACGTCAACCGAAACCCCCGAAGTCACTCAAACCCCCACTCCGGTTCCATGATAGGGGCTAGCGAAAACGAACTTCTCTGCCCCCTATCCCTTGTTCCCTAACCTTTTTATTGGTAAATGCTATGACTACAAAAACTTTCCACCTGGTTTCCCTCGGCTGTGCCAAAAATACAGTCGATTCCGATTCGATGTCCCAGTTATTGATCGGTTCTGATTTTGAACCGACTGACGACCCGGCCCAGGCTGGGGTTTTGATTGTCAATACTTGTGGTTTTATCGGTCCGGCTAAAGATGAATCCTTCCAGATATTAGGGGAGTTAGCGGCTAATAAGAACGATGATCAAATTTTAATCGCAGCCGGCTGCCTGACGCAACGTTATGGGATCGAAGTGACAAAAAAAGTTCCTGGCATTGATGGAATTTTAGGTACCCGGCGATGGATGGATATCCTGGAAGTGGTCGATTCTCTGCGGGAAAAGAAACATCCCGAACCGGTTTATCATCTCCCCGCAGCTCCCACCGTTGGCACCGATGAGGGCGATACCCTTCGGGTCAGCCTGCAGGGGAACAGTGCTTATATCAAAATTGCCGATGGCTGCCGCCGACCCTGTGCATTTTGTGCCATTCCCTTAATCAAAGGGACTGCGGTCAGCCGTCCTATCGAGGCGATTGTGGCCGAAGCCCAGATACTGGAAGAAATGGGGGTCCATGAGATCATTCTGATCGCCCAAGATACGACCGATTATGGCCATGATTTAGGGCTGAAAAATGGTCTGGCCGAACTGCTCAAAAATCTCGTTCCCGCCGTCCCCGAGATCGACTGGATTCGGATCATGTATGCCTACCCCGGTTACGTCACCGATGAACTCATCGATGTGATGGCCGTCCATCCCCAGGTACTGCCCTATCTGGACATCCCCCTCCAACACGCCCACCCCGCGACCCTCAAGCGGATGCGCCGCCCGGCCAATATGAAGTGGGTCTACAATACCCTGGAGAAAATGCGAACAAAGCTCCCCGAGTTGGCCCTGCGGACGACGTTCATCGTTGGCTATCCCGGTGAAACCGATGAAGAATTCCAGGCTTTATTAGATTTCATCCAAGAGATTCGCTTTGATCGAGTTGGAGCCTTCCAATATTCGTTCGAACCCGGTACCACTGCCGAACCCTTAGGGGACCCCGTCCCTCCGGAGGTTAAACAAGCCCGTTGGGAACAACTCATGGAATTGCAACAAGCCATTTCTCTCGAGCGCAACCAATCCTTCGTCGGCCAAACCCTGGATGTCCTGATCGAGGGCCAGGGCGATGGGCTCTCCCTCGGCCGCTCCTACCGCGACGCTCCCGAAATCGACGGGATGGTCATCATCGAAGGGGATGTGCCCGTCGGCGAACTGGTTCCCGTGCGCATTACGGGCGCGATGTCGTATGACTTGACGGGAGTGGTGGATCAGGGGATCCAAATTATTAGTTAAAAATCATCGTGAAGCGTGAGGCGTGCAACGTGGGTTTTGCAAATCATCACGCCTCACGCTTCACGTTTCACAAAAAGGTAAATCATGCTTGATATCAATCATCCCGAAATAAAATTCGTCATCGACGCCGTGCGGCAGGCTTCGATTTTAGTCAAAACCGTCCAGGCTAAGATGGTTTCGCCCGCGATCGAGAAAAATGACCGTTCACCCGTTACCGTCGCTGATTTCGCGGCCCAGGCATTGGTTGGACAAATGCTTTCAGAGGCATTTCCACAAGATGCAATGATTGGTGAAGAAGACTCGGCAACTTTACAAACCACTGATAGTCGATTGACTTTGGAACGGATCACCGAATTCGTGGGCCGCTATGTGGAAATGGCTACACCTGAGGCGGTTTGCGAGTGGATTGACCGCGGTTCGGCCCAATCCGCGACCCGCTACTGGACCTTGGACCCCATCGATGGGACCAAGGGTTTCCTGCGTGGTGATCAGTATGCAGTGGCTTTTGCCTTGGTCTATGATGGCCAGGTGCAGGTTGGTGCCCTGGGCTGCCCGAATCTGACACTCAACGGCGTTGAAGGTGTCATTCTGGCGGCGGCGCGCGGGCAAGGCTCCTGGCTGACATCCATTACTGGCGAGACACCCTTTACCCAAGTGAGTGTTTCCGATCTGGCTGACCCTGTCCAGGCTCGGTTGCTGCGCTCTTTCGAATCAGGGCATACCAATGTCAGCCAAATCGACATTTTGGCCGAGGCCCTCAATGTCGCGGCTGAACCCGTTCGGATGGACAGCCAGGCCAAGTATGCGGTCCTCGCGGCGGGGCAGGGTGAAATTTACCTGCGCCTGCTCTCATCTAGTCGCCCCGATTACCGCGAAAAAATTTGGGATCAGGCCGCGGGCTCTATCGTCATCGAAGAAGCCGGTGGCCGGGTCACTGATCTCGATGGCCAACCCCTCGACTTTACCCAAGGCCGAACCTTAGCGAACAACCGCGGTATTTGCGGAACCAATGGGGAACTCCACGAGCAGGTTTTGGCGGGTTTGAAAGAAATTGGGGCTTAGCTTGTCTGAAGGGTCTAAATGGTCTAATTAGTCTTACCGGCCAGACCTTTAGACATTTCAGACTTCTCAGACTATTGAGACTTCCCATGTCCCGCGCCGATAAATTTGCTCTCAGCCTCAGTATTCTGACTGTCATCGCGGCGGCCTGGATTGCGCGCAACATCTTCGAGGGGGTGGCGCATCTGGAAGATGAATTCGCCTACATCTGGCAGGCTCAGGTGATCGCTCGGGGTGAATTGACGGTTCCATCGCCAATTGAAGCCAAGAGTTTTTTGGTGCCCTTTGTGATCGATCATGACGGGCAGCGGTTTGGGAAATATCCCTTGGGGTGGCCGGTGGTGCTCTCGTTTGGGGAGCGTCTCGGGCTGCGGTGGCTGGTAAATCCGTTGTTGGCTGGGGTGGGGGTGTGGTTGACCTATCGGTTGGGGAAGAAAGTTTTTGGAGAAGCGGTGGGATTATTGGCCGCTGGATTGACCGCGACCTCCCCGTTCTTTTTGATGAATTCGGGCGCGCTGCTCTCTCATCCTTGGGGGTTGGTACTCTCAACTGGGTTTGCAATCGCCTGGTTGGATGTGACCAAAATCCGGCCCGCCCTCCCGCGCTGGCTGCCCACCCTGACTGCCGGACTCACTCTGGGGGTCCTGGGCTTGAGCCGCCCGTTTACGGCGGTGGGAATTGCCATTCCGTTTGGGATCCACGGCCTCATGCTGCTCTTCAGGGGATCAGCTAATATTCGGCAGCGGGTCTTGCGAGTTGGAATTATTGCCTTGCTAATTGGCAGCCTGCATCTGGTCTGGCAATGGGTGGTTACTGGCGATCCATTTTTGAATCCTTACACTTTATGGTGGGAATATGATCGGGTCGGTTTTGGACCGGGGGTCGGTGTGACGACCCACGGCCACAATCTCAGTATTGCCTGGAACAATTTACAAATCAGTCTGCGCGCTGGGGTGCGCGATTTGTTCGGTTGGTTGCAATATTCGTGGCTTTTTCTGTCGTTAGGCTTAATTGCCATTCGAAAATCGCCCCGCAGTTGGTTGCTGATGAGTGTTTTCCCCGTTTTAATACTCACTTATCTGGCCTACTGGATAGGGTCGTGGGTTTTTGGTCCCCGCTATTACTATGAGAGTTTGTTCAGTTTGACGATTTTATCCGCCGTAGGGATTGCTTGGGGTGCGGGGTGGCCAATTACGCCTGGGGAGAAATATCGGGACCAGGGTGGTTGGCATCCGTGGCGCCGACGCGGCGTGGTGCTGGTGTTCGTGCTGTTGATGGTTGGTAATCTATTCTTTTATATCCCCAATCGGATTGGATCGATGCGGGGGCTATACGGAATTAACCGCACCCAACTGACCCCATTTCAGACAACTAAGGTCCAAGAACTGACCCCCGCGCTCATTATTGTCCATACCGACGAATGGCGGGCATACGCCACCTTGCTGGAGCTGGCGCATCCGATGTTAGACTCGCCCTATATCTTCATCTGGAGCCGAGGGCCGCGCTCTAATGCCAAAATTGAAGCTGCCTTTCCAGACCGGCAAGCTTTTCATTATTATCCTGAAAATCCGGGGGAATTGGTTCAGGCTGAGCGTTAAGGGTTTTCCTCAACCCATAATCCTCAACTCTAAACCGACCGCGCAACTGCTGTCAACAATAAGACCACAATCCCAAAAACCAAATTGATCTGCATTAGCCGGATATTGCGGTTTTGCAGTTTTTCAAGATCCGGAGCAGGTTTGCCGCGCGTTTGGAGTAGGGCGGCGCGGCGGAGCGCCGGCATAAGCCCCCAAGTGACATAACCGCTGATGGCGACCATTAGCCCAAAAAAGGCATGCTTGATCAAGATGGCAGACCCCCAAATCCCTTTGACCGCCAGAAAACCCTCGTAATTTGGGTTGGCACTCATCTGGAACATACCGCTGGCAAGTAGAATGATCACACTGAGCCAGCCGAGGGGGTCTAACCGGCGGCGGAGTTCACCCAAAAACCGGGCATAGGTCGCCCCATCCAGGGTTTTTTGGGCGGCTGGTAAGACCAATAAGGTCAACACAGTCAGCCCACCGATCCAAAGAACGGTAGCGAGCATGTGAAACCAGTAGGCCAGGGTCAGGCCCCAGAGGGGAGTTGTCATGTTAATGGTTAATTGTGAACAGTTTATAGTGAATTGTGAATGAGTTGGGACTGCGCTGGCATTCATTCATAGTTCGCAATTCACCATTCACTATTAAATTTATCTACACATATCGGCAACTTGCTCAATCGTCTCCAGCCAGGTTGCATCGCCGGTGTATTCATAGATTTTGATGTATTGCTCTTCGGACTGGCACCATTTATTAATGCCCCCGAGATACTGAGCATAACCAACCAAGGCCTCGATATAGCGCTGTTTGGCGTTCCAGCCCGAGCCATCGTGCATGTTGGGGAATGCTGGGGCCACTTGTTCAAAGTAGTACACGGCCTGGCTCCAATCGACTTCCCAAAAACTAGCGCCCCGAATATAGTACTGGGCCCAAGTGCGATAACTATCCGCCTCGGCGTCGAGCATCCCAAACCGTTCCGCGAGGGCCAGATCGTAGATGCCACCTTCCAGGTTACCTAAACCAATTTTTTGAACGCCGCGCTGTCGCAACGCCATATAAAATAAACCATCAATATCAATGGCCCGGTATTCAGGATTTTTCTTGCGGAGGTTTTCAAGGGTTTCAATGGCCTCATCCCACTGTTCATTGCGGACATAGTCTTCAGCTTGTGCGAACAGATCAGCTTCGCCGCGTAAGTCAGGAGTGGGTGTGAGGGCCACTACTGTTGGCGTCGGTGTGGGGGGCACCGGAGTTGGGGTGGCGGTGGCGTTGATAATTAACTCAACTTCGGTTAGTTTTTCAATGGCGCCGGGGTATTGGGGATCAAGTTCAATGATATATTGGAGCCGTTGCCGGGCAACTTCATAGCGGCCAGCCTCCAGGTCTTGGAGGCCCAACTCAAATTGATCTCCGACTGCCAACGCCACCTGAGTGGATTCAAAGGCTTTACGGACCGCAATCCCGCGCTGATAACCCAGTAAGCCCCCGGCGGCAATTAATATCGCGAGCACCAATAATACCCACCAAAACCAGCCACGGCGGCGACGTTGGGGGGTTTGTTGTTGCTCTGGAGGTTGGGGTTCAAAATCGACCGGGGTAGGCTGGGTTTCAGCCCCTGTGGGGGTCGGGTGAGTTTCATCTAAGTGTTCTGTCATCATGCGCCCAATTCTACTGCCGAAATGGGGGCATGTGAAGGCAACAACCGCCACCCACTTAGTTCCCCCCGCAATTCCGAATCCCCTGAGCCGCCATATCCATATTAGGATCGATTTCCAGGGCTTGCTCGAAGAATTCAAGGGCAGATTCGCAGTCACCCATTTCGACAAATACCTGGCCGATCGATTCGTACATCCAGGGGTCTTGTGGGCTTCTATCGGCGGCTTCGTACAGTAAGTCGTAAACTTCATCATACTGACCGGTGCGATGATAGGCCCTGGACAGGTTGATGTAGGCCCAGGTGTTGAAAGGATCGAGTTCGACGGCTTTTTCGAAATAGGGAATAGACTCCAGGTCCTGGCCAGAATTTTGATACAGCCGACCTAAAGTCTCCTGGAGAAAGCCATCGTTGGGGAATTTTTGGATGGCATCTTCAAGGAGGGTGATGCCATCTTCAGGTTTGCCCATTTCCCAATACAATTCAGCCAGTCCTGAATACGACATGCTGTGCTCAGGATTCATTTCGATGGCTTTTTCGAAGGCGATAATTGCATTTTCGTAATCTCCGGCATCGCGATAAATCCACCCAAGACCATCTTGGAGATCGGCGGCCTGGGGATTTGCCTCCAGCCCTGCTTGCATGACCGCAATCGCCCCTTCAAAATCACTCTGCCAGCGATACACATCGGCCAGACTCCACCACATGCTGGTATAAGTCGGATCAAGTTCTAGCCCGGCTCGAAAAGCTTCTTCGGCTTTTTCGAATTCGCCCATATCCAGGAATTGTCGCCCCAAGTTTTCATAACCCATGGGGTTGTTCGTGCTCGTATCGGCCAGGCTGCCCTCGAGTACTTCGATGGCTTTGTCGGGTTCTCCCATAGCCTGATAGGCGTTAGCAATTCCTCGCAAAGCCGGGTCCGGCGGACCGCCCATTTCGATGGCCAGTTCATAGTATTGGATGGATTTTTCGTATTCACCCATATCATAGTACAGCTGACCAATAAACTCTTGCAGCCAGGCATCCTGGGGGCTAACCTCCAAAGCACTTTTGATTGCGCCTTCGGCGGCCGCCAGATCACCAAATTCGATATTGGCTTTGGCTAAATCCAGATAAAGATCGCGGTTGAAGGGATCAGCATCAAGCGCGGCCTCGAACTCATCAATGGCGGTTTCGAAATGACCACTGCTAATGGCCGCATCGGCATCCGCTCGGATTTGAGCGGAGGTCCGCGTGGCTTTGAACTCCCCACCAACCGGGCCAACCTCTCCGTCAAAGAAACCGGTCAGGAGTAAAGTGACCGCGACCGCCACCAAAACCAATAGGCTGCCTAGCCCCGCGATCAAAGGCCAGCGCCGCTTTTTGGCCGGTTGGGGCGCTGCGGCTGGCTGAGGTTGCACGGTGGTCATCGGTTGGGTTTGGGTTCCCAGCGGGGCGGCCGGCTCAGCGATGGTTTGATCGCCAGCTGGTTTGATGGGTTCGGATATCGTTTGGCTCGCAACCGAGGTTGGTGGCAAAGTGTTCAAATTGGCATCGACTTCGGGCGTGATCTGGGTGGCGGACGATTCGGCGGTCAGTAAATATTGGTTGAGGGCCAATGCCATTTCACCCGCGCGTTGGAAGCGATTTTCTGGCTCTTTGGCCATGGCCTTCAAAATGATTCGTTCGACTGGCTCGGAAATATCGGCTTTCTTAGAACTGGGCAGGGGCAGGGGTTCAATGATGTGTTTAACGACGACGGCCATCGGGGTTTCAGCCGTAAAGGGCACGACCCCGGTGACAAGTTCGTATAAAATGACTCCCAGGGAGTAAATGTCACTGGCTTGCCCCACTTTTTCACCGCGTCCCTGTTCCGGCGACATATACGCCGGGGTTCCCACCGTCATTCCCGATTGGGTCAACATGCTGCCACCCACCATGGTCGCCAAACCAAAATCGGTGAGCAAGACCCAATCGGCTTTGGGCATCATGATATTGCTGGGTTTGATATCGCGGTGGATCACGCCTTGCTCATGGGCATAATCGAGGGCACTGGCGACCTGACCGATCAGCTTAACAGCAGTGGCAAAATCGGGTTGGGTGGACAGATAATCCTTGAACGTCCCGGCATCCACATATTCCATCACGATGTAGTTGATCCCCTCGTGTTCCCCATAATCGTGGACCATCAGGATGTTGGGATGGCGCAGTTTGGCAATGGAACGGGCTTCCCGTTCGAACCGTTTGGTGAACGAGTCATCTTGTTCAGCATAGTATGAGGGTAAAACTTTGATGGCTACATACCGATCCAACGAGGGTTGGTAGGCCTTGTAGACGGTCGCCATTCCACCTTGTCCGATCTGGCTGACAACGCGATAGCCCCCTAATGTTTGTCCAATGAGTCCCGTCATGCCTGCCTCCAAATTATGATGTTTATCAAAACTTCTCTACCCTACATCTAGGATGCAAATGATCAGTCATGGTGTAGACTCTT
>CAYVQU010000044.1:0-33266 GCA_964453155.1 uncultured Anaerolineales bacterium
GATTCTTCCAGACCATTTCAAAAATGGGATCTTATTTTTGCACACCTCCATAGTCTCAATCTAACGATGTTGACGGCGGAAGGTGAGCATCTCGTTACCACTCTTGAGGATGTCAGCCAGCTAGAAACCATCAAACATGTCAAAATTGTTGGATTGAGTGGGCAGGTTTTGGCAGAAAATTCACCATCTGACGATTCGATTCCCCTGTCAATCAATGACGAGACCTGTAGTGTTTGTCACGAAGAAGCGATAACAGAAATTCCCCACATAATCGCAACTAAAAATACCGCTGCCAACTGGCGGGTTACTGCTCCGGTCGATAACTTACCCGAGTGTCACCAATGTCACCGATCTGAGGAACCCCATCTGGGTGTCCTGCTGATGGATGTTTCGGTGGCTGAAAATCAAGAGCATCTTGTTCAGGATATAAGGATTGATGTCGCGGTCTCGATCCTCGCCACCCTGATTATTTCCGCGATTTGCTATTTATTGATTCACTGGTTGATCATCCACCGGGTTGAAATTTTCAAGCGGCCGCTAGGGGAATTTGCATCCGGTAATTTCTCTACTCGCATCCCTCCGGCGCCCCGTATTCAAGACGAATTAGATGAATTTGTTGCTACCTTCAACCAGATGGCAGATGAATTGGAGCGGCATATTGCCGCGGCTGAAGCCCGACACCAATTACGCGAGCAGGCCATATCTGATGAACGGGAACGTATCGCGAGAGAATTGCACGATGGTTTGGCCCAAGTTTTAGGATTTGTAAAGAACAAAGCCACAGCTGTGCGACTACTCATGCAAGATCAGCGTCTGGCTGAAGCGGATCAGCACTTGCAGGATTTGGAAGCTGCCACTCAAGGCATCTTTGTGGATGTACGGGAAGCGATTTTGGGCTTGCGGATGTCCGGTGAACTCGAAAATGGTCTCATTCCGGCCCTTCGTGAGTATGTGGCTCAATTCGCCAAGTTGAGCGGGATCCCCACCGCCTTGGAGGCCCCCGATTTATTTGATTTGGACGAGAGTAAACCCGAAATACGGTTGCATCTATTCCGTATTGCCCAGGAAGCTCTCACGAATATCCGCAAACATTCGGTTGCCTCTCAGGCCTGGGTTCATCTGGAAAATTCCCCCCTGGCGCTATCCCTTTCCATTAGCGATAACGGGGTTGGCTTCAAATCCAATGGCTTAGCTGCTGCTGACAGTCAGCGCTTTGGGATCAAGAATATGCGTGATCGGGCCACTGCAATTGGTGCGACCATCCAAGTTGATTCAAAACCCGATCAGGGAACCCGAGTTTTGGTAGAATTGCAAAATGGTAGCCACTAGCATTAAGCGCGTCGTTGTCGCCGATGATCATGCCCTCTTTATGGACGGTATCACCAGTCTGCTTGAGGCTGCCGGTTTTGAGATCGTCGGTCAGGCTCGCGATGGGAGTCAGGCGTTAGAGATTATCCAGGCGACCAATCCGGACCTGGTGCTACTTGATATCGCCATGCCAGTGCTGAATGGTTTGGATGTGCTGGCTGCTATCAAAGCGGAAAACCCTGAACCGAAAGTGGTGATCCTGACTGTATCGGATTCGGATGATGACCTGTTTAATGCTATCCAATTGGGGGCGGACGGTTATCTGCTAAAGGATCTCAATTCTGAAAAGTTTATGGATATGCTGGCTGGCCTGGAACGGGGAGAGGCCGCGCTGACCCGCGAAATGACAGCCCGTTTAATGGCCGGTTTCCAAGATTTAGCAACCCAAATTCAAAAACCAAAAAACGGCCTGACCGAACGAGAAATCGAACTGTTGCAACTTATGGCCGCGGGTTCATCCAATCGAGTTATCGCTGAAAAATTGTTTATTAGTGAGAATACGGTCAAATATCATATCCGCAATATTCTCCAAAAATTAGGGGCTCAAAACCGGACCGAAGCTGTCCGCACCGCCATTCGCCAGGGTTATTTACAGCCCTAAAACAAGACATTTTAATTATTATCTTTATGCCTACCCATGTGGGTAGGTTTTTTGACTACCCATAACGTTAGTAAAGCACTACACCGGGGGGTATTATGTGGGCTCTCATTTACCGTTAATATAAATCTAAGGAAACTTGTGTGATTTGGGACTGGATTTTTTATAATACGTATCTCTCAAATCCTGGCTGAAATATGGATTCTAAACGCGCTATCGTTTTTTCGAGCCAAACAATTTATACGGAGGGGGTCGTCAGCCGTTTGCGCCAAAGCCCTCTCAGTGGTGAAACTCATTATATCGCCGCCGATGCGCCTGATTATTTGGATCAAGTGCTAGCTATTCATCCGGCCATTGTCATTATCGATGCAATTGAAGATGGCGATGCGGATTGCTGCCTTATGTGTGAATTGTTGAACGCGTTTTCAGAACTTACCATCATCCGCCTAAAGGTCCAGGAACAAGACGTTCAGGTAATCTCAAGTTCGGCGCATTGTGTTGATAATGCCCAAAACTTGATCGATCTCATTGGTAGTAAATGACACCCAGGATTGGCAGGGCTGCAAGCCTTGCCAGTTTTAACATCAAACCGAAGGAGGTGATGATATCGAGCGATCACTTTGAAAGGCACGGAAGGTCCGTGCAAGTAAGTGCGTAAGCATCCGATTGGATGCGCCCCATGCATGACGCACTTGCCAACCCAATATTTTCTGAGGAGAAAATTACAATGAAGCAAAAATTATTCATATTGGGATTACTCGTAGTGGGCTTGGCGCTGCTCTTAGTTGGCTGCGCCGCTCCTGAAGCCCCCGAGTGTCCCGACTGCCCCGAGGTGGAATGTCCTGAGGCCGAGTGCCCCGAGGTCGACTGCCCCGAATGTGAGGCCTGCCCTGAACCCGAGGCCTGTCCTGAATACGAAAGTGTTCTCCCTGGGCTGGAAGCGGCTTTCATGGGTTCTGCTCATGCCGCTGCCGACACCGAGGCTTTCCGCCACTGGGACGGCGATGACCCGGCGGTCATCCCGACCTATTGTGCCAAATGCCACAGCCCCCAGGGTTACGCTGATTTTCACGGCGCCGATGGCTCCGAAGCTGGCACCATCGAAGCTGATGTTCCCGCTCTGGAAGTGCAAGGCCTCACCTGTGAGACCTGCCACAACCGCACAGTGGGTAAGAAAACCAGCGTTGTGATGCCCTCCGGCGTCGAATTGACCGACTTGGGCGACGAATCCCGCTGTATGGAATGTCACCAGGGCCGCCAATCCTCCGTCAGCCTGGAAGGTAGCATAGCCGAAGCCGCCGGGGTTGAAACCGGTGCTGAAGCTGACCCCGACATGGTTTACGAAGAACTCGGTTTTGCCAATATTCACTACTACCCGGCCACCGCGACCAAATATGGGACGATGGCCAAAGGTGGAGCCGAATTTGCTGGAAAATCTTACGATGGCAATTTTGCCCACGTCGAAGAGTTCGACACCTGTATCGAATGCCACAGCCCCCACACTCTCGAAGTTAAGGCTGATGGTTGTGTGATGTGCCACGGCGACGGTGAACTCACTTCCTACCGCATGCTCAGCTCCGCGGTGGATTATGACGGTGACGGCGACATCGAAGAAGGCATTGCCTTTGAGATCGAAGGTCTCCACGAAGCCCTCTACGCCGCGATCCAGGCCTATGCCACCGATACCGCGGGCGCCGGCGTGATCTATGCCAGCGCTTACCCCTACTTCTTCATCGACACCGATGGTGATGGGGCCGAATCGGACGGCGAAGCTGCGTACCCCAACAAGTATGCCAGTTGGACCCCGAACTTGCTCCGGGCCGCCTACAACTACCAGATGGCCAAGAAAGACCATGGTGCCTTCGCCCACGGCGGCAAATACATCATCCAATTGCTCTACGACTCGATCGAAGCCGTCGGTGGTGACGTCAGCGCCTTCAACCGCGATGACCACGGCCACTTCAAAGGATCTTCTCGCGCTTTCCGCTACTTCGATCCCGGCACCCGCCATGATGGTGTGGTCGGCGCCAGCTGTTCCAAGTGCCACTCTGCAGATGGTTTACCGCTGTTTGCTGAAGAAGGCGTAACCATTAGCCAGGCCCCCAGCAATGGTTTCCAATGTGAAACCTGCCACGCCGGTGAATGGCCGGGTCGCTATGCCTTTGAAGCTGTGACCTTCCCCAGCGGTGTGACGGTTGATCAGGCTGAAGGTGATGAGAGCACCCTGTGTATGCAGTGCCACCAAGGCCGCACCTCCGGTGCGGATGTGGTCCGCACGGTTGGTGACGCCGGTGATAACGATGCCCTCGAGGGTGCCCGTTTCTCCAACGTCCACTACTTCCCCGCTGGCGCTACCCGCTACGGCGCCGATGCTGCCGTTGGATACCAGTATGACGGCAAGGAATATGCTGGTCTCTTCGCCCATGTTCCAGGTTACGCTACCTGCATGGATTGTCACGATGCGCATGAACTCGAGGTTCAGGAAGAATCCTGCTTCACCTGCCACGCCGGTTTGGAAGACACCCATGACATTAATATGGCTGGGGTCGACTATGACGGTGATGGTGAAGTCGAAGGTCTTGCAGTAGAACTCCACCACATGGAAGAAGTTCTTTACGAAGCCATCGTCGCGTACTCCATTGCCAATGAATCCACCAATGAGGTGGTTTACAAAGGCCATTACCCCTACTGGTTCGCAGCCAATGAGGGTGAAGACCTGGTTTGGTCGCCGACCCTGCTCCGGGCCGCTTTCAACTACCAGTTTGCCCACAAAGACCCGGGTGCCTTCGCTCACAACGGCAAGTACATTGGCCAGTTACTGTACGACACCCTCGAAGCGATCGGTGGCGATGTCACTGGTATGACTCGACCATAATGGGAAGGAACCAACTTTCCGAACTTGCGACAGCACCCTGAGCGGAATGAAATGCAGTCGAAGGAGGTGCTACTGTAAAACCCGCTCCTTCGACTGCGACCCGAACAGCATCGGGCCTCCGCTCAGGAAGCTGTTCATTTTTAGGGAAATAGTTAGCGTTTGTACTACACAAAAAAGAACCCCCGCCAATTGGCGGGGGTTCTGCGTTTTCCAGGAAGGTGAGTGTTGCTATTTCTTCTGGGTGAAGAAGTAAGCCCCACCACCGACCACAACCACAGCCAGGACGATCCAAAGCCAGGTCAGGTTGGCAGCTTCTTCCGCGGGAGCTTCAGCTTCTACGACCGCTTCTTCTACCACTTCAGGTTCTTCTTCAACTACGGGTTCTTCTACGACCTCAGCAACGGCCTCGGGTTCTTCCGTGGGTTCCTCAGTGGGAACTTCGGTGGGTTCCGGTTCCGGAGTAGGTTCTACCGGCGGGAAGGTCATCAATATGGCGGCCTTCTCAGGGGCGTAACCCAGGGCGGCAAAGTCCAGACGACCATCGTCGGTGTGACATTCTTGGCATTGAACCGCGTCGGCGGCCGGAGCGACTTGGTGGTTCTGGACCCACATGAAGACGGTATCGACAAAACCGAGTTCGCCGCTGTACTCATAACCAGCGTATGCCATCCCGCTTGAAAGGGCTTTATCCCAATCCCAGGATTTCCAATAAGCCTCGGTGTCCGTTTCCTTTGGTGCGGGGAACAAGTTCGGCACAGCCATGGTGCTGTTGCCAGCATCATAAGGGGTAACACCGGTGAAATTCTTGAACGGATAAATTTTGCCATCACCCAATGAGCCCTGGTAAGCGGTCAGCATGACGGCTTCAGAAGCATCGAATGAATCGGCCGGGGTCAGGTAGCGGGTTTCGCCATTCCACCAAGCGTAATGGGGAGTTACGTTGGATTCCCAGGTGAAGGTGCCTTTCTTGCTGTCGTAAATGACTTGGCCGGCATCATTCTTGGTCTGGAAGGGTTTGCCGTCTTCGTTCTTCTCGCCAGCGTTGGACCAATCCCAGGTCATCTTGGTGGCTTTGCCACGGGCAAATTCGGGGACATGGCAGGTTTGGCAGGCAATAGTTTCGGCATGTTTGGCAAGGGCTTCACCCATCTCGCTGTCGGCGTGAGGTGCCATATCGCCAGTGTGACAATCGGTACACATCACAGCTTCTTCACCGGTGTAAATGCGGCCTTTGATCTCGTGAGATTCGCCGGCATGGCAAGTGGAACAGGTGAAATTCAGGGTGTCGGGGCTCATGTGGACGTCGAGATCGGCGGCGGGGGCACCCATGGTGCTATCCAGGTCACCGTGCTTGACAGCATCGCCACCACCACCCTTGAAGTGACAGGAACCACAGTTCCCACGGGTGGGGGCTGCAACGCTTTGGGCTGCCGCGGCGAGATCAACTTTTTCCCACATCTTGCCAGATCCTGGCGGGAATTCTTTGGGCTCATCGCCCAGCCAGGGGTTACCGGAACCGGCGGGGAATTTCTTGTAAATCGAGGTGTCGGCATGGCAGACGAGGCAGTCAACCTTTTCTTGGGCTGAGAAATCGAATTCTTGGTTTGAGTAGCCATAGCCAACGTGGCAGCTGGTGCAGCGGGGTTCGTTAGAGGGCATCGCAATGCAATAGTTGTTAACCACATTGTTTTTGCCAAGCTGCTGGCCGGTCACCGGATCGGTGTATTCCCAGGTCCAGTGGACGGTGGCCATAACTTCGGTGGCGGTGTCTTCGTGACATTCTAAACACGCGGTGGTCACTTCGGGGCCACTCGCAAATTCCTGCTGGAGCTGCGGGAAGATGCTGTGGTCGACGGTGTCGCCCTCGCCTGCAAATACGCCGGTAACTGCAAAGAGCGCCGCAGCGATAATTGCTAGAATACCAATCATGCGTAAAGTTTTTCGCATATCATTCTCCTATTAATGAGTCTACCTTCCTGGTGATCCCCGCAAAATAACTGCGGAGAGGAATTTACTCCTACAAATAAATAGATTTGTGCATAATGGAGCAAGTTTCCGTAATTATAAGTTAAGATTAGATGAGAGTGTTATTCCAATAAGTTATAGTTATTTATCATGAAATCTTATCTTAAGGTCCGAATTAATTTGTTACTCTAGTGAAACCCGCTGAAATGGAAATTGCCGCCGATCTCCAGTTTACAAATCTGCAAATCAGGTCTAATCATTAAAAGCGTCTCATGTATAATTGAACCAATGCACCCCTTTACATTCACGCTAATCTATTTCTTCTACGGCCTGGCGTTCTTTTGCATGGGCTTTATCGTTCTCATCGAGGGTGGCCGCGGTGGTGATCCCCGTTTAAGGAAGGCCCTGCGTCCCCTGGCCGTTTTCGGGCTGATTCACGGGGCCCATGAATGGGTGGAGATGTTCGAGGGATTAGGAATTTTGCCTGGTCAAGAAACGATGCCGTTATTCTGGCATAGTATCCGCCTGGCTGTTTTAGCATTTTCCTTTTTATCGCTGACGGCTTTTGGAGCCGCGCTGCTGTCATCGACCGAAAATCTCCGTCGGATCAGTTTGTTGGTGCCGTTGGGGCAGGCCGCGATTTGGGGCTTTGGGCTCATGCTAATGCGTGATAATTACTCCCTCGACCGGATGTGGGATGTGGCCGACGTATGGACCCGCTATACTGTGGGCATTCCCGGGGCCTTGATTTCCTGTTGGGGGTTGGTAACCCAACAAAAGATCTTCCGCCAGGCTGGGATGGCTCGCTTTGGCCGCGATTCTCTGTGGGCTGCGGTGGCTTTTGGCTGGTACGGTGTGATCGGGCAATTGTTTACGCGTCAAAGTCCGCTGCCGCCCTCAACATTTTTGAATCAGGATTTGTTTCTGGTTCTATTTGGGTTTCCCGTGCAATTGTTGCGGGCCTTGGCAGCAGTCATTGCCGCCGTCTTCGTGACGCGCTTTTTACGCTCATTTGAGGTTGAAACCCAACGCCAGATTGATGAACTACAGGAGGCCCGGCTCCGGGACGCTCAACGCCGCGAGGCCTTGCGCGGTGAACTCCTCCGCCGGGTGGTAGCCGCTCAGGAGTCTGAACGGCAGCGGATCGCCCGCGAACTTCACGATGAAACGGGTCAGGCTCTGACTGCGATCGGTTTGGGGTTACGCGGTGCAGCGACGACTCTCCGACAAGATATCGATAAAGCGGCCCACAATTTGCGCCAACTCGAAGGCATGGCAGTTCGTTCTTTGGATGAATTACGGCGGGTTATTGCCGACTTGCGACCCTCTCATCTGGACGATTTGGGGTTAGGTCCTGCCCTCAGGTGGTACGGTAACGAAATTAGTGAGCGAACCCACCTGAATGTTCAAGTTATCGCGCCGGGCGGTCCCTGCTTGTTACCCCAAACTGTGAGTATGGCCCTTTTCCGCATTGCCCAAGAGGCCCTGACAAATACTATCAAGTATGCCAAAGCCCAAAATGCGTTCGTGAATGTTGGTCAGGAAAACGGAAATATTTTTCTGGAAGTGGTCGATGATGGCATTGGATTTGATCAGGAAATGTTCTTCAATGAGCATAAACCGACTTGGGGTTTGATCGGGATGCAGGAGCGCGCCGCCCTGTTAGGGGGGGATTTCAGTCTCGATTCCCAGCCTGGGGAAGGCACCCGCGTAAAAGTATCCGTTCCATGCCATATGGGATTGTCTGAAAAGGAGGCTGGGGATGATTAGATTGGTCTTAGTCGATGACCATAAGGTTGTCCGTTCTGGGTTACGGATGCTTTTGGAAGGTGAGGCCGACGTCGAAATTGTAGGCGAAGCCGGGAATGCCAGCGATGCCCTCAGTGAGATATCCAACCTGCAACCCGATGTGGTGTTGATGGATATCGGCTTACCCGATTTGTCGGGAATCGAAGCAACGGCGGAAGTCAAACGTCTGTGGCCGCAGGTTGCCGTAGTGGCCCTCACCATCCATGAAGGCGAAGAGTATTTTTTCCGGATGTTAGAGGCCGGTGCTAGTGGTTATGTTCCCAAACGGGCCGCGCCTGAAGAACTGCTGACGGCAATTCGAGTGGCGGCCTCGGGAGAAGTTTATCTTTATCCTTCCCTGGCCAAATTATTGGTCAAAGATTTCCTGACCCACGAGCAAAATCAGCCGCCTGAGAGCAGCCTCGATGGCCTGACGCCCCGAGAAAACGAGGTCCTGACCCTGTTGGCTGATGGCAGCTCCAACGCCGAGATCGCCGCCGATTTGTCGATCAGCCCCAAAACCGTCTCCCGTCACCGCGAAAATATCATGCGGAAACTAAACCTGCACTCCCGCACCGAATTGGTCAAATACGCCATCCGGAAGGGGATTATTCAGCCCTGATGGCATTGTATTAAAATTTTTTAGGAACGCGGTCGCTGGCCCTTGATGGCTTGGTAACTGCGTTCCTTTTTTATGCGGAAATCTCCCCTGACAGCGCTTCTTGATCTTATTGGGAGCGCAATCAGGGGACGTTCTGGGGCCCGCGTGGGGTGTTTGTCCCATATATCTTGGGGTAAAAGTGTCATATATTCAATAATTATGGGGGATATTTGCCAAATTAGTCCCCCATTAATCTCCTAATACCCATAAAAAAGATCGGTCATTTACCGAATTTACCTTTCCTGCCCAAATTGCTACACTTTTCACAAACAAGATGAAAGGAGAATGCAATCATGGGTACCGCAGTTTTAGGTTTGATGCTGATTTTTCGGATTTTAGTTCCGTTGGCGATATTGCTCTATTTGGGTTCGGTTCTGGAGCAGCGTCAGGCATTCTAACGGAGGTAGGATGAATACATTTGAAGGTTTCTTACTGGCTCTGGGTTGGTTTGTATTGCGATTTGGGCTTCCCGTTCTGGCAACGGTTCTCATTTGCCGGTTCTTCCAAAGACTGGATGCTCGTTGGCAGGCTGAAGCCGCCAAATATCAGCAAATCAACCGCGAGAAAGGCTTGGTCCCTGCCATCCGCTGCTGGGTGTTCAACGATTGTCCCGAAGAGCAGCGGGCTGGCTGCCAGGCTTATCAGGAACAGCATGTCCCCTGCTGGCAGCATTTTCGGGCCGAGGGTGGAGAACTTAAAGAAGGCTGCCTCGGTTGCGGTGTATTCCGCGGTGCAACAGTTCCAGCCATTGGAGACTAAAAACAGAGGAACTAAATATCATGAAAAAAATGTTTTTACGAATTTTGATCGGGTTACTGTTTGCCTTTCCGTTTGGCATGGTAACCACTTTTTGGGTTCAGGCCGGTGAAAGTCCCGATTTGGACGGTAACCCCGATTTAGACTGCCAGACCTGCCATCCCGCGTTTTACACCTCCTGGGAACAAAGCCATCATGGCCAGGCCATGACCGATCCTGATTTTCAGGCGGCCTGGGAGGCTGAAGACGAGAAACCAGAATGTCTGGTTTGTCACACTACTGGCTACGATGTGGTGACGAACACCTGGCTGGCGGATGGGATTACCTGTGAAGCTTGTCATGCCCCCATCAATGAAAATCATCCCAAAGAACCCATGCCGAGTGATCGTTCGGCGGCATTATGCGGCACTTGTCATCAAGAAACGATGTTTGAGTGGCAGGTGAGTCGCCACCGGGAAACCGAACTCGATTGTGTCGACTGCCATGGTCAGCACTCCACGACTTTAAAAACAGAAGATGCCAATGCCCTCTGCGCTAACTGCCACCGGGAGCGAGCCTCCAATTTCGCGCACACTGCGCATAGCCAGGAGGGGTTAGGTTGTTCCGACTGTCACTTAGGTCCAGCCAGTGGTCAAACTGGCGAAGGCCACGCCGTGCGCGACCACAGTTTCCATGTCCAATTGGCGACCTGCAATGCCTGCCATGCGTATCAGATGCATGACCCGACCGAGGTTCACATGGACAGCCACTCTGAGCCAGAGATCAAGGAATTTGATGCGATGGCTGCAGTTGAAACCGCCGGTGTTACCCCCGATCCGAGCCCGGTTAGTCCGATATATTTCGCTTTGATTTCGGCCCTCATTGGGATGGCTTTTGGTCTGCTGGTTTCGCCCTGGATCGAGCGTTTTTACCGCCGATCACAGATGGACGCGACCCATATCGAAGTGAGTGACGACAAATAGAGGTCTGCCATGACAGAGAAAAAAGAAACCCTCAATCGCCGTGATTTTTTGAAACTTGCGGTAGGAACCGGTGCGGTGGCAGCCAGCTTGCGGGCGATCCCCAGGGCCGCGGCCTCAAATCCGGTCGGCTCAGGTGAGCATCAATGGGCCATGGTCATCGACCAGCGTAAATGTGAAGGTTGCGGGTATTGCACCCTGGCTTGCCGGGCCCATAACGATGTCGCCCCAGAAATATCTTGGAACCGCGTGATTGCCTCTTGCGAAATTGATGGCGAACAGCATTATCTGGCCCGCCCCTGCATGCAGTGTGAACACGCCCCCTGTGTTGATGTTTGCCCCGTCAAGGCCAGTTATTATCGGGCCGATGGAATCGTGATGATGGACTATGATAAGTGCATCGGCTGTCGTTATTGCGAGGTAGCTTGTCCCTACAATGCTCGGGCCTTCAATTGGCGGGCTTTCACCGAAGAAAATCCCGCGGTGCCGCATTGGGGTTCCCCGGAAGTCGAACGCCGTCCGCGTGGGGTGGTGGAGAAATGCTCATTCTGCTATCACCGCATTGATCGCGGCCTGGCAATGGGTTTGACCCCCGGTGAAGACGCTAATGCGACCCCAGCTTGCGTGGTGGGGTGCCCCGTTGGCTGCCGGACTTTTGGAGATCTCAACGATCCCGAATCCGAGGTCAGCCGCTTGATCGCGGCGAACCCCACCCATCAACTCCGCGAAGATTTGGGAACCGGTCCTCGAGTGTATTACATTTGCCCCGAAGGCGCTGAGGAGGCCATGTCATGAAATATTTGAAGAAACTGACACCCTTCCAAATTTGGCTAGCCGGGTTGGCCCTCATCATGGCCGCCGGGGTTGTTGCCGCCCTGATCGTTTTTTGGAAAGGCTTGATCGTCACCAATCTGACGGACCTGGTGCCCTGGGGTTTGTGGATAACGATTGACCTGTCTTCGATTGCCCTCAGCGCCGGAGCCTTTTCCCTGTGCGCCGTGGTTTATCTGGTGGGGTTGAAACAATACCAGCCAGTGGCCCGGACTGCCACTTTCATTGGGATCATCGGTTACAGCATGGCCATGCTCTGCTTACTGATGGATATCGGTCGCCCCGATCGGTTCTGGCACGCCTTTGTTTTCTGGAATCCCCATTCCGTCTTGTGGGAAGTGACCATGTGCGTCGGGTTGTACTTCACGGTTCTGACGCTTGAAACAATCCCGATCATTGCCGACCTTGAATTCTTGCAATCCCGCTGGCCCAAATTAACTAAAAAAATGCACCAAATTCACAAGTTTGCGCCATATCTCGCGATTGCGGGACTGTTCCTCTCGATGCTGCACCAATCATCCTTGGGGGCCACTTACGGCGTGTTGAAAGCTCGACCATTATGGTATTCTCCGAGCCTTTCGGTGCTGTTTATGTACTCAGCCGTCGTGGGCGGCATTAGTCTGACAACATTAGCTTCGATGTTGTCGGCCCGTTTATCCCCGTCCGCCAATGTGGATGATAAATTGCTGCAAAAATTGGCTCATTTTCTCGGTTGGGCCCTGGCCGGATATCTTTACTTCCGGTTCTGGTACACCTTCTCGATGACGTACACCTACGAACCGGGACGCACCGAGGGGTTGGCCCTGCTTACCAGCGGTCCCCTGGCAGTCAATTTTTGGCTGGGTGAAATCATTTTGGGTGCTCTCGTTCCGATGATTATCCTCCTCAAATCCAGTTGGCGGGAGAAACCCGGTTTGCGGATGGTGGCCCTGGCCTTGGTCGTTGGTGGTTTGGTCGCTTACCGGTGGGACGTCAATATGGCTGGCCAAATGATCGTCATGCCATATATTGAGACCGCCCCAACCGCCTTGTATACCCGCTATTTCCCCAATTTGATCGAGTTTTTGGTGGGCGCGGCGGTCGTTGCCTTCGGGCTGATGGCCTTCAGCTTAGGCGTCAAATACCTCCAGGTGGTGGATCATGGTCTCGCGGCCGATGATCACGCCCCAGAAATTGCCGCCGAACCGTTACCATCTATTGGCGATTAACCCAGAGAAATTCTCCTATCTGAGTTTCGCAAAAAATCCCGGCGTTTGGAGCAACGTCGGGATTTTTGATTAAAAATAAGGAATGCGAGTGCTAGCACTCGCATTCCGATGTTATTCTACTGCCCCAGCCTCAACCCATTCTGTTACCCATTCTAATTCTTCAGTCGTAAACTGGGCGAAATGGCCGCCCACACCTTTCTCGATGAGCAGGCTGTTTTCAGCCTCGCCTGGGATAACGGCGGCACCAGATGAACCGCCAGCCAGGGCGGTTTCATAGCTGGTCAAATTCAGCCCTGCGATCCCATCTATGCCGTGACAACTAACGCAACGCAATTCGAAAACGACCTTAATTACCTTGTCAAAGGTTGGCGAGGCATCCCCCAATTCCAAGGGTTCAGGCTCCAGTTCTGGTTCGGGTAGTTGCTCCATGAGAATGGCGCGCAATTTGGGGGCATCAAAACCGGCATATTCCCACACATTGCCATGGCAGGCGCTGTTCGAGCAGAAGGAGGTATCGCTGACTCCGCCGGGATCTGCGGTGGTGTGGCAGTTCTCGCAAGTATGGTCGAAAATATCCCGGTGCAGGCCAATCCAATTCGGGCTGAGATGACTCTCTGGTTCGGGGCCGCGGCTGATTTCGATATCGGCGACAAAGTCAGCCGCACCGGCAACCACCGGGATCGAGTGGCAGACATTACACTCCAGACGAATGGCCTCATCAGCAGCATTTAAGTGTTGGCCGTCATGGCAGCGAAAACATCCGGGGGAAAATTCATGCCCCACATTGTTGGGGTGGCTGTTCCAGTCCGATTTTTGTTCCACGTAGACACTTTGTTGGAAAGCGTTTTGTAATTCTTCAATGGCGCCGTTTATCAATGCCGAATTTTCAGCGTAGAATTCTTCCTCGTAAGTTTCGTAATAATCCTTCAATCCCCCCACTGCAATTATCCCCAGATCGGTGGTCTCGTATTCCCGATAGAAAATATCAATCGCTAACCGCCGAATATCTGGAATGGACGGCGAGATCACCCCTTGCGAAAGCATCTGATCGATCATATCTTCAGGGTAATTGACCAGGTGGGTGATCCGGTTATGACAGGTCGTGCATTCCATTTCAACGAGATCTTCAGTAGTGATCGTACTTGGATCAAAATTGGTTTCAATATCAATATATTCATCAATAGTCCCATCGTCTTTGATCACTTGAACATAGGGGATTTCTTGTTCACGTCCATCGGTGGCGTAAAATAGCACTTGGTTTTCAACGTGCCAATGGATGCCGCGACCCAGTCCTAATCGTTTGGCCCCCCCACCCGTTTTCATAACCAGGTACGTGGAGGTGGGGGTATTCGCCGAATCATTGCCAAAGTGTTTAATTTCTCGCAAGCTATCGTCTGAAAATTTTTCGGGAAAATGGCATTTTTCACAGGTATCGCGGGCCGGACGAAGTTCGTGGGCCGTAATTGGGAATTCATAATCTTTAAATGCGAGTGAGATGATGTGTTTGGCATCGCCAGCTTTGCGCGTGAAGTTCTGGGCGATAAATCCGCGTCCCAGATGACATTCCACACACGCGACTCGCGCGTGCGGTGATGTGAGATATGAGGTGTATTCGGGGGGCATGGTGTGACAGGCTGTCCCGCAGAATTGGGACGAGTTGGTGTACTCCCAAGCAGCGCCGCCCGCGATAAAAACGATCAATGAGATGAGCCCTAAGATGGCATACGGCAATATACGCTGCCATTTAGGCGTACCTGCCGGCGGAAAGAAAAAAAGTTGAACTTTCTTTACCCAATTTTTCATAATTAGCCTTCCCTGGGGACAATTAGAGAAAAAATTTCAATATTGTTCATTTTAGCATGAAAAAAATGCTCGAGTTGGAAAATAAAAAAGCGCCACATTATGTGACGCTTTTTCACTTCATTAATTCTTTGGTTACTCTTGGGCCCCAGCTACGATCCACTCGATGAGTTTTTCCATTTCTTCGGGGCTAAATTGGCCAGGATGGTCGCCGGTGAGTTGGCGTTGGACAATTATACTGTCATCAGGGTTACCGGGGATAACCCCCGCTCCAGAAACCCCACCCTTGAGGGTGTTTTCATAGGAGGTTACATCCAACCCCCCTAAAATCGAAGCCGCGTGACAGACGCCGCACTTGTCGATCATCAGGGCCGCGACGCCTTCGTTCCAGGTGCTCCCCACAGGGGCCGGCGTTGGAGTTGGCATGGGTGTTGGGAGTGGGGTTGGCGTGAGCGGGACGAAAACTTCTACTTCTTCAGCCGGGGGCACCGTCGCCAGGGCGGTATCTTCAATCGTGACGAAAAAGTAGATCCCCACCAAAAGCACCGCGGCGATGACTGTGAAAATGGGAATGAAAACCCGTTGGCGTTTGGCAACTACGGCTGGATCTTGGGGGATTTCGTGGACACCAGCTTTGATGTCGGCCAATTCTAAGGGATGCTCTTCGATCATCTCGTGTTCGCTCAAATACCCGGTGAACATACTTTTGTTGAGATGCTTAATATGCACATTATAGAAATGCCAGATGACAATTGCCAGAACTGCCAGGAGGGCTTCACCACTATGGGCCGCTTTGGCCGCCGGAATGGCGACCCCAGGCAAAATTTTTGCGGTCGCGATCGGGTTCCACAGCATAAAACCGGTGAGGCCCATCACGGCCGTGCCCCACACAAAGGCCCAGTATTCGAATTTTTCATCGAAAGTGTAGCGGCCCTGTTGCGGACGGTCTTTTTTCAAACCCAAGTTATTGAGGAAAATGCCCCAGGCGTTGGTGACATCTTTGATCCCTGGTAGCATGGTAATCCGTTTACGCTGGACATAGTATTTGTAACCGGAAGTCCCCAAGTGGTAAACCGTTCCAAACATCAAACCCATCGAAGCGATCCGGTGGATAACGCGCACACTTTCAATGCCGCCTAAAGCTGAGATCAACCAAATCGAAAAGGATGCCGAGGCGTATTTTTGAATCAACCCGGTCAAACCGAGTAAAGTAAAGCTGAGCATCTGAACCCAGTGTTCGGCCCGATCGGAGACGGTGAAGCGTAAATATTTGTTTTCCTTACTCATTATTTTGCGCTCCGTTTATTGAAGAATTTTTTGCCTACATCGGAGGCAATGTAAATGAGCATCCCCCCAATCGTCGTTGGGATAACGATTTTATAGAACATGTCGATGAAGAAAATCACTGGCGTATCCTCAGAACTGGGTTCATAATGGCCCAGCCAGGAAGTGGGGAAGTTTTCAGTCGCATCGGGATGGCATTTCTGGCAGGTAGTCAGTAAGTTTTCTTTTATGACAGTGCTTTCGGGGTCATCCACTTTCCGCATATTGTGAACCCCGTGACAGTCGATACAAACCGGTTTGTTCGTTTCTTGATCAGGGGCAATTTGCTCAAACAAAACCACCGTGGTGCCATGGAAGTCAGAGAGATAGGTGTCAAATACATTCGTACTGACATTATATTTCATCATCATTTCTTCATTGGCATGGCAGTCGGCGCAAATTTGGGGCGAGAACAGATGGAAAGATCCTTCTGCGGTTGGCCCAGTGACATTGTGAACCCCATGACAGTCGGTGCAGGTGGGCACATCTTGATTATCTTCACTGAACAAGGCGGCCCCGTGAACACTCTCTTCGTATAAGTTGTAAATTTCAGAGTGACATTTTTCGCACATCAAGGGTACATCGGCGCGGTTTTCGCTGGGCGTGTGAATATCATGGATACCGTGACAATCGGTGCATACGGCCGCGGCCATATTCCCATCGGCCAGTGATTTCTGATGGGTGCTGTCGAGGGTGGCTTCGAATTTATCCTCATGACACTGGCGGCAGGTTTCGTAGTTGGCGAGGTTATATTCCCGCACGGTGGTCGCGGTATTTTCGGGGTGGGGGTATTCCTTGATTTCCGTATGGCATTGCACACAAGCGTAACCACGGCTACCGTGGGTCGATTCATAATACATTACGGCATCGACCCCGATATATAATTCTTCCCCGGAAGATAATGTGGTCCGAAATCCAGGGGTGTCATGGCAAGACAGGCAGTAGGAATCAGCAACACCCGGGGTCGCTTCTTTTGCCGGCGCACCAGCCAGGGCATTTTCAAAGGGTACTGCGAGTACGGAGATCAACAAAGTGATCCCAAATATGAGTAAAAGTTGTTTCTTTTTCAAATTTGCCTCCACATCAATATGTGACGGGGGTGGGGTAATCTACCAGATATATTACAACTGGCAATAGCAGCCCAAGTATAGCACAATAAATACTTATAATTCCAGCGGTAAAAAGATTAAAAGCATTACAATTTGTGATGACTATCACAAATGGGTTTTTATAATCCGAGACTAATCAAGACAATAAGCCAGACAGCAAAAACCGGGTCGGGAATATTCCCGACCCGGTCAGGAGCCAGTGACTGAATTAGGGTGTTTCAGGTCGGGCGTGGTAGTTCCAGGCCTTGTCGATCAATTCCTCGTCAGTCTTCACAGTGGCGGAGCCGCCTTCAACATGGCAGCTGCGGCAGGCGAAGTCCAAACCGAGTTCGGAGAGGGCTACCGAGCCATCTTCGGAGAATTGGCCGATTTGGGTGGGATCAATGGCCATCAGGTGGGTGCGGATATCGCCAGTGAACATCTCGGCATTGCCCACGGCGCTCTTGGTGACGCGCGGCATGTGGCAGTCAATACATTCAGCGACTGCTGGATGAACCTGAGAAGCCTGGTACTTGGCCTCATCAAAGTGGCAATTTTCGCAAGAAGTCCGGGTGGTGGGGGTGCCTTCCTCGGCTTTGCGGAGCGCAACGACCCCAGCATGCGGATCGTGGCAGACTACACAATCAATGGTGATGTGCTTGCTCTGGAAGAGTTCCTCATACTGCTCGTGGTGCTTGATAAAGCCTTTGCTGGCATTGACAGATTCTTGGGCACCGCGCTCATGGCATTCACCACAGAGATCGGAGGTGCGGTCGATTTCCATTGCGACGCCATGCGGGTTGGCTGCATGTAAGGAGCCGGGACCGTGACATTCTTCACAGTGGATGCCGCCTTCAGAGAAGGTGCCGACCATACCGGGGAGATCATCCTGGTGGGCATCCGGCGGCCAAGCAGAGTAGCCGGTAGTGTGGCAAGTGCCGCAACTGTAAGGCTTTTCTTGACCGAGGGAGTAAGGTACCCAACCGGCATCATTACCAACGACCGGGTTGGCAAAATTGAACTGATTGACATACCCTTCCGCAGCAGCTTCGTCACCGCGGGTTCCGGGCGGGCCGGTAATAATGAAGCCTTCGTTGTCAACTAAGCGATACTTCCAGTTGTAGCCACCGATGACGTAAGAAATGTCATCCCAAGTGTAGCCTTCGGGCAGTTCGGAAACCTCGGTGAAGGGGTATTCTGGGGGTTGGCCGTCCACAACTTTGCTGAGCTTGTAGGGGTGACCGGACTGCATGAAGACCTCGTAGATGTCGCTGTGGCATTTGGAGCAGGTCTCCGATTTGACATATTCGGCACCGGTAGGAGCGGCTTCAGCCATGCCACCTTCACCAGCAGCACCAGCCGGGCCTTCGGGGCCAGCCGGGCCAGTTTCGCCTTGGGGACCTTGCGGTCCTTCGGGTCCAGCAGGACCAGCCGGTCCGGCCGGGCCTTGGGGGCCTTCAGCCCCGGCGCAAGCCGAGAGTGCCAGGGCCAAAATGACCAGCATGCTTGCGATCTATAAATATTTCTTTTGCATTATATTTCTCCTCATTTCTGGGTAATTGTCACTAAGAATTTGGAGTGGAATTCAATTGACAATTACGTTTTATTTGTTTTCGGTAGATTTTTTAGATTATTTTATGGGCAGGCACCTCCATTAAGGATAAATTTTCGTGTAAAATATAGACGTTGGGTACAATACCCGATGAAAAATTCGTGATTTTTCATACTATTGGGTATTATAACCCAACATTAATGAAAAATGAATGGGTATTGTGACTAATGTCACATGGTCTTGGTCACCAAAGTTACACCCGGGCGGGTTCTTATGGTTTTTGTTTATTTCATTTATGGTTTAGCTTTTTTCAGCATGGGTTTGGCCATCCTGTTAGAAGTTGGCCGGGCAGAATTGTTAGCCGAAGCGCGCGCTTTGCGGCCGTTAGCCTTATTTGGCTTGTTACATGGCTTGCATGAATGGCTGGAAATCTTTTTGCTCCAAAGCGAATGGTTGGGGGTCTCACTGCCGACTTATTGGGATTGGCTACGATTGAGTTTGTTGGCCATATCTTTCATTGCTCTGGTGGTTTATGGGGTTCAAAATTTATTTCCCCCCCAAAAGAAGAAATCGATTGATATCTGGATTGGAACGGGGTTGTTTACCCTCTATCTGGCCGTGATCGTTTTGGTTGGTACGGTAAGTTGGGAGAATCTGGCTGGTTGGATGATCCGGGCCGACGTTCTGGCCCGTTATTTGATTGCGGTTCCAGGGGCAATTTTGGCCGCAGTGGCCCTGGCCTCCCAGGCCCGAGAGCGACTCGCCGATGATCAAATTGCCCTCGCACAGAGTATGCGCTGGGCGGCCTGGGGATTTGGTTTGTATGGCGCCTCGCAAACATTTGTAACCCCTTTGAATTTCTTCCCGGCCAATTTTTGGAATACAGAATTATTTCTCCAAGTGGCACGGTTTCCGGTACAGGCCTGGCGAGCCCTCGTGGCTGTCATTCTCACCACGAGTTTGATTCGGGCTTTGCAAATTGTAGAAAAACGTCGTCAAGCGCAGTTACTCACAGCCCAGCAAGACCGGTTGGAGGCTCTGGAACAGGTCCAAGAAGAATTACTAAAACGCGAAGAACTACGGCGAGAATTACTGCAGCATACTGTCATCGCCCAGGAAGAAGAACGAGCCCGAATCGCGCGGGAATTGCATGATGAAACGGCCCAAATTCTGACGGCCTTTTCGCTCGATGTCGCTACCCTCCAAAGTCGAGACTGTGAAAATCCTGAAATCAACACAATTTCCAAGCGGCTCCAATCCTTAAGCAAAGATCTTAGCCGCGGCCTGAAACGGCTGGTCCATGATTTGCGACCCGCCCAGTTGGATGATTTAGGTTTGATCCCGGCACTCAACTATTTGATAGATGAGAGTGGCAAGCGCACCGGTTTACAAGTGAAATTTCGAACTCAAAGAAATCCGCAGCGCCTAAATCCGTTAGTTGAAACTGTGTTGTACCGGATCGCGCAAGAATCGCTGACCAATATCGTCCGGCACGCCCGGACTGAGGTTGCGGTCCTTGAACTCAATTTTAAGGATGATCAGGTTCAGATGTGGACCCGAGATGAGGGTATTGGTTTTGTTGTCGGCGAACGGCATCCCACGCAGATTGGGTGGGGGATCGCCGGGATG
The DNA here is from genome assembly GCA_964453155.1 of uncultured Anaerolineales bacterium. Classification (GTDB taxonomy): domain Bacteria; phylum Chloroflexota; class Anaerolineae; order Anaerolineales; family UBA11858; genus CAYVQU01. The sequence continues at coordinate 20,402 of CAYVQU010000044.1, forward strand.
CGGGAACGGGTTCGGTCGGTGGGGGGCGAATTTTATTTAATCTCAGAACCTGGACACGGCACCCAAATTGAAGTAATAATACCCCTCAACGATAACAACGAGGAGGCACCAGCCTGATGGCCGCAAATATTCAGATTTTACTAGTAGACGATCATGATATCGTTCGCACGGGGTTGAAGTCGTTTCTGGAGAGTCAGGGTGGATTTGAAGTCGTTGCCGAAGCCAGTGATGGCGCGGAAGCTGTTGAAAAGGCCCTCGAATCGCAGCCGGACGTAATCGTTATGGATATTACGATGCCTGGTACCGATGGGATGGAAGCCACCCGGCAGCTCAATACCCGCTGCCCTAATTGCCGTATCCTGGCACTGACGGTTCATGAGGACAAACAATACTTCTTTGAGATGATGAAAGCCGGGGCGACCGGGTATCTCACCAAACAATCAGTAGCCGAGGAATTAGTCGCCGCGATTGAGGCTGTTAAGGATGGGCAAGTTTACTTACAGCCCACCCTGGCCGGTTGGCTCCTTGACGATTACCGCCGGTTGGTCGATCAGGTGCCGGAAAATCTGGCTGATGAGAGTCTTTCGCCGGGATTAGAAGTCCTCACTGCGCGGGAATTGCAGGTTTTGGAATTGGTCGCCGCCGGGTTGACGACACCTCAAATCGCGGCCGAATTAGCTCTCAGTCCGAAGACGATTTCGCGTCACCGTGAGCGGATCATGAACAAACTCAATATGCATTCGAGTGTGGAGTTAATCAAATTTGCGATCAAGACGGGGTTAATTGAGCTGTAAAGAATCACCAAATCATTTCAAATCTGTCACAAATAATAACGTGGGGTGTGAAATAATTGTGAAATTGTCATCTACAAAATATTAAAAACTCAATAAACACTGTTTAAAGTGACGTTATCATAAGCACTTATGAATAGATATAAGTAGGATCGATAACAAATTCTTATTTTAATCACTATAATTAAGGTGGATTGTGCAATAATGCACAAATGCCACAAATAGGATGAAATATGGATAATAATAGATCGATTCTACTCATAAGTTTGTTGGCAGTACTTTTATTGGTATCTGGTTGTGGAACACCTGAAGTTGAAGTACCACCGGAACCGACCGCGGTGGCGCAAGTGGTGCCCACCCCGATGAATGATCCCGAAGAAATTGCTGAGTTGGTTGAGGATTTGAAGGCTGATGAGGCCGAAGGGGAAGCTGATCAATCCGCTGAACAAGCTCCCGAAGAAACCGTAGCTGAAGAACCAATGGTCGCGGTCGACTACTGCATCGAGTGTCACACTGATCAGCAGGCCCTGATCGACACGGCCAAACCTCAGGAAGAGGTTCATAGCGAAAATGAAGGTGAGGGTTGAGGGGGTTCTGTGGCTCCGTTGGAGCCTTGGGAAAAAGTTTTAGTCAATGCGGATGAATACCTACAAACCCGCCACGGCGAGATGAACTGTACCACCTGCCACGCCGGTGAAGTTGCACCCGATAAAGAGACCGCTCATACTGGTTTGGTGGCGCGTCCCAGCGAGATGGGGCAGACTTGTGACATGTGCCATCCCGATGTCACCGAAACCTTCCCCAACAGTTTGCACGCCAATCAAGAAGGCTACTGGACCCAAATTAACGCCCGCAGCGTCCCCGAAGATCACCCCGCGATGGAAGAGATGTTCGGCAACCACTGTGCCAGCTGCCACACCACCTGTGGCGACTGCCACGTCAGCCAGCCGAAATCGGTCGGTGGCGGCTTAATCGATGGGCACCTTTTTAAGGCAACTCCCTCTCTGACCCGGAACTGCACGGCCTGTCACGGCAGCCGCGTTGGTAATGAATATCTCGGCAAACACGAAGGAATCAAAGCTGACGTTCATTTCCGTCAGGGCCGGATGAAATGCACTGATTGCCACGGCGCGGCCGAAATGCACGGCGATTATGCCAGCATCGACGGTTTCACGACCGAGACCCCCGATCATCGCTATTCGGGTGGCGAAGCCCCAGCTTGCACCACCTGCCACGTTCAGGTTGGCGCACCGGATGATCCGATCCAAATGCACACCCAGCATGGGGATAAACTTTCCTGTCAGGTATGCCACTCGGTGACCTACACCAGCTGTGATGGCTGTCATGTGCAAAAGAGTGAAGAAACCGGTAATCCCTATTTCTACACCGAAGGAACTTACAAGACATTCATGATCGGTCGCAATCCGCTGCAGAGTGAAGAGCGACCCTATGAATTTGTCCCGGTGCGCCATATTCCGGTGGCGCCGACCAGCTATTCGTACTACACCGGGAACGAGTTAGCCAATTTCGACGCGCTGCCCACCTGGGCCTACGCGACCCCTCACAATATCCAGTTACAAACGCCCCAAAACGCTTCCTGTGATGCCTGTCATGGCAATCCCGAAATTTTCCTGACGGCCGACAAAGTTCAGGAGAGCGAATTGGTCGCCAATGCCAATGTGATCGTTGAAAATATTCCTTTCGCGGTCACCGAAATGTTGGGTGATGCCGATCCCCAACCCGCAGATCATGTTGATTACACAGCTCAGGTTTGTGTTGCCTGCCATACGGCCGGTGGCGATATTCCTTTGATGCCCGAGAACCACAGTGGTTACTCAGGAGAGAGCTGTGAAACTTGTCACGCCAAATCTGAGTAAACCGCGTGACAGAAAGAACCCTTTATTGGAGGTTTTGAGATGAGTAAGAAGTTGTTTGCGCTGTTATCTTTGTTGGTCGTTACCAGCATGCTGTTAGCAGCCTGTGGCCCCCAGGCCGCTGAAGCCCCTGTCGTGGAAGAACCCGCGGTGGAAGAACCGGCTGAAGCCGAAGCAGAAGAACCTGCTGAAGAGCCAGCCGAAGAACCGGTAGTTGAAGAACCCGAAGAAGTTGCTCCTCCTGATCTGGATGCTGCTTTTGGGGATTTGCTCGCCAATATGGTGGCCTACAATACCATCAAAGCTGATACTTTAATGGAAGAAATGGTAGATGCGCCCCCATTTTTGATCGACATGCGCACGCTCGGTGAGGTTGAAGAGCAAGGTCATATCGATGGTGCTATTCACATTCCCTTGAATGAACTGGCCCAAAATCTGAATTTGCTTCCCGATTTCGATACTCCCATCGTGGCCTACTGCGGCAGTGGTTGGCGTGCCACCTTCGGTATGACCGTTTTGGATGCCATGGGCTGGAATGATGTCCGGACGCTCAAGGCCAAATTTGCAGATTGGAAAGAAGCCGGAAACCCGGTTGTTGAGGGTGTTCCCACTGCCGAAGTTCTCGATGCTACGACTCCTGATGCTGGGATGGTCGCAGCAGTCGATGCAATGTTGGCAATTTATGGCGTAAAACCCTATGGCATTATTACTGCCGAAAATCTCAACCTGGCGATTACCGAAAATCCCGAACTGATCGTGATTGACGTTCGCACCGCGGGTGAACTGGAATCGAAAGGGACCATTGACGCCCCCAATTTCATCCACATTCCGATCGAAGAGTTCGTTGCTGAAATGGCTCAATGGCCGGCAGCCGATGCTGATATCGCGATTTACTGTGGTTCTGGTCATCGCTCCACCATGGCAGCTGCCATTATGGGCACCTACGGATACAACGCTGTGTCCAGCCTCAAAGGTGGTTTCGGTGGCTGGGCTGGCGCGGGATTCCCCGTCATGGGTGGCGTTCCTGCAGCCCCGGTATTCGAAGCTGGCTTCCAGGCTATGCTCGAGAATATGGCGGCCTACAACACGATCAGAGCCGATGGACTGATGGAAGAACTGGTTGGCGACGCGCCGCCTTTCTTGCTGGACGTCCGCACCACGGGTGAACTGGAAGAAAAAGGCCACATCACTGGTGCGGCCCACATGCCTCTGGAGAATTTGACCCAGGCATTGAACATTTTGCCCGGCACCGATGATCCCATAGTGGTTTACTGTGGCAGCGGTTGGCGCGCGACCCTCGCCATGACCTCCCTCCATGGGATGGGTTGGACGAATGTTCGGGCCCTGAAGACCTCCTTCGCTGACTGGGTGGCCGCCGGTAATCCTGTAACTGAGGGTTTACCCGGTCCGTTCCCGGCCAATGCTATGGCTTATCCCCCTGAGATTACCGAACCCTTCGATGCCTCGCTGGCAATTTATGGGGTCAAGCCCTACTCCGGTATCTCCGCCGATGATTTCAACCTCGCTCTCGGTGAAAACCCTGACTTGCAGGTGATTGACGTTCGCCGAGCCGAAGAAGTTGAATCCAAAGGCTACATTGAAGCCGCCAACTGGACTCACATCGCTCTGGAAGATTTCGTGGCTAACAAAGACCTCTGGCCCGCAGCCGATGCTGATGTCGTAATCTACTGTGGCAGCGGTCACCGTTCCACCATGGCGGTTGCCATTTTGGGCGCTTACGGCTACGAAAAAGCCAGCAGCCTGAAAGGTGGCTTCGGTGGTTGGGCTGGGGCCGGTTTCGCCGTCGCGGGTGGCGCCCCTGATTTCGCGACGCCGCTAGATGCGATGCTCCTCAACATGGAAGGCTACAACACCGTCAAAGCTGATGGTTTGATGGCCGAACTCGTTGAAGATCAGCCGCCTTACCTCCTGGATGTCCGCACCACGGGCGAACTGGAAGAAAAGGGCCACATCACTGGCGCAACCCACATCCCGTTGGCCGAACTGGCCCAACACACTGAGTTACTCCCGGCCTTTGATACCCCCATCGTGGCCTATTGTGGCTCCGGCTGGCGCGCGACCCTCGCGATGACTGCCCTCCACGCCATGGGCTACACCGATGTCCGCGCTCACAAGACCTCCTTCGCCGATTGGGTTGCCGCCGGTAACCCGGTTTCCGAGGGTGTCCCCGAGCCGATGGTTCTCGATGCCGTTGAAATTCCCGCCAATGTGCTCTCCGCGGTGGATGCCGCCATGGCCATCTATGGGGTGAAACCCTACGCCGGAATTTCTGCTGATGATTTCAACGCCGCTCTGGCTGAAGAAGATCTGATCGTTATGGATGTCCGCCGCAATGAAGAACTCGGTGAAAAAGGCATTATCGATGTCGGCGAAGCTGAATTCATCGACATGCCCATTGAACAATTCATCGCTGAAATGGCCCTCTGGCCGGCCGACAAAGATGCCAAGATCGTGGTTTACTGTGGCAGCGGTCACCGCTCCACCATGGCCGTCACGATGATGGGCCTCTATGGTTACACCAATGTCTGGAGCCTGAAAGGTGGCTTCAGTGGTTGGGTGGGTGCCGAATATCCCGTGATGGAATACGTCGCACCCTAGTTTGTGAACATCAGAATTTCAAAGCCCCTTCCAATCGGAGGGGGCTTTTTGGTTGAAGATAGGTACAAATTTTTTGTGCCGCTCCTCAATCAAATCGAGTACAATACGGACATGTTCAGACAAAACACCACCCCTGTACAAAAACTTGAAACATTACGGAAATGTCGTTATTTTGAAGATGTCGGCGATGAAATTTTGGCCGAAATTGGGCGCGGGATGAATCTCTACACCTATGCCGCGGGCGAAAATGTATTTTGGGAGGGCGAGCCAGGAAAGGGTCTTTATATTATCAAACGCGGCAGTGTTAAGTTATTCAAAGTCTCCCAACAAGGACGGGAGATGGTGATCAATGTGTTGGATGCGGGGGAATCTTTTAATGAAGTTCCTGTTTTTGATGAAAACACCAACCCGGTAAATGTGGCCGTCTTGGAAAACAGCCAAATTTGGATTGTCGCGGCAGACTCTATTCGAGCCAGCTTGTACAAATATCCCGAAGTCACCCGCGCCGTAATCCTAAATCTCTCCAAAAATTTGCGGATGTTGGTGGGGAAAGTTGAAGAGTTGTCGTTCTATCAAGTTACGACCCGGTTGGCCCGGTTACTCATCAATCTGCCCGAAGACCAACTCCTGGGAGAAGCCAGTATTCGTTTAACCCGCGATGATCTCGCCGCCCGCCTTGGGACGGTGCGGGAAGTAGTCGCTCGTTCGCTCAAAGAATTGCAGCGGAGTGGGGCGGTGCAAGTCTCGCGCCGAAAGATAGAGATCAGTGATAGAGAGCGGCTAAAGGAATGGGCTCAAACACTGGAAGAATAAAAAATCCCCGTCAATTTGACGGGGATTTTTTTATAACTTACTAATTTTGCCGTACTTATTTAGGGAGCCAGAGACCAAGGTGCGGAGGTTTCAATCTCGCCAGTTTCCATGCGGGTTTCGTAAATTTCTGTCGCTAAATACATTTTCTGTTGGAGCATGAAGAACCCGTGCCAGTGGGCCCAGTCGGGGGCACCCATCATGGAGCCTTGGCGGGCGCGGCGGCCATCGTGGTGCCAGATGTGATAGTGCTGGATCAAGAAGCCGTCTGTCCACGGATTTTCTTTGAGCAAACCAGCTTCAGCCAATTCCAATCGCATGGCTTCAACGGGCTCCCAGTAAGCTTCATTATAGAGCTTGACGGCTTTGTCACCGCTAGCGAAGTAGCCTTCCGTGTGTGAGGTGGTATGGCACTCGCCACAGACCTGTTTCATCTCTTCTCGCCCGGCCACACCGTCACCGTACCAGAGGGAGTTGATGTCGTCTTCATTGCGGACTTTGGAAGCTTTGGCCCACAGGTTCCAATGCAGACGTTGGGTGACGTTGTGGGTGCTTTCCAGGTCACCAATGCCAGCCATATGGCAGGTCGCACAGGAAGGCGCTCGGTAATCACCGGGTTCCCATTCGTTCAGCGGACTCTCGAAATCCCATTCTTCGGATTCGGTCGCATAGATGTGTCCGTGTTTTGAATTTTCGAAAATCTCAACGTCGGGGTGATCAGGACCAATGTGGCAGCCACCACAAGCTTCAATCTTGCGAGCTTCGGATTTCTCAAAGCGATGGCGAGTGTGGCAGACCGTACAATTGCCGACTTCACCATTCGGATAAACGTTACCGATACCAGCCGTTGGGTAAGTATCCGGGGTGGGGTGACCGGTTTCGTCTACTTTTAGATCGGTGCCGTGGCACTGGGCACATCCCGTTTCATCCGGAGCCGCAAAATACTCCTCGTGGCCCCGGGCTTCATGAACCTGAGTGAGCGCCGTCAAGCTGTCTTTCGGAATGCGCTGGGTGTGGGCTTTGTAGTGGCCACTCATAACAAATTGAGCAACTTGGTCTTCATGACATTCACTACAAACTGAGGGGGGCACTAACATGGAAACAGCAACGGTCAGGTCTTCATGACCTTCCACATCACTCAATGCCATGGGGGATTCCGGATTAACTTCGTGACAATCGATACAGGAGACACCTTCTTTTTGGTGGGTGGTATCATCCCAATCCATTACGATGCCAACCGTTTCATCTGCATGACAATCAATGCAGGCCCGCGCCTCTGCTGTGAATTCAACCGCAGAATCAGCCGCTATTCCTTCTTCAGGGGTTTCGGCAGTTGAGCCACATGACACCAGTGCCACCCCAGTCAGCAGGACGAAAACGATTATGGCTAAAAACGTTAGCTTTTTCATTGTTTTTCTCCTCAAAAAGAAATTTCTATGCAATTATTATTTGTTGTACTTATGTTGAAGTAAGTGCTTGTTCACATTCGAGTGTCCGACTTCTTCATGACAGGTTGCGCATTGTGAAGTTGTTTCACCTGCAAAATACCAAGTATGGACTTCGATATCGTTGGTTTCAGCTTCTAATTCGACATGACAAGACATACAACCCGAGTCATAAACGAACTCTTCACGATGTTCAGAGACCGCGACCCAATCAATCTTGTCAGTATCCTTGAAAGTTTCTGCCCAAATATCCCGGATGCCGGTCAAACCTTTGACATACAGATAATTGGCCGAATTGTTGTGGGGTAGGTGGCAATCCGTGCAGCTGGCCTTAATCCCATACTCATTATTGCCCCCATGGGCGGCATCTGCATTCGATGCAACGAATGGTTCCATGCTGTGGCAGCCGACGCAAAATTGGGCGTTGGAAGTTGCCGTAAAACTTTCCTCACCGACCCACCAGGAGAGAAACGGCAAAATAAACCCGGCCACGAACGCGATGGCCAGGAGGACGACGAACTTTTGAAAACGATTGAGTTGTTTAAATTTTTCCATATTGTATTCCGCACCACTCATATTATATTAATGTTGTTCTAATCATATCAAATGGGTCTAATTTCGTATGTGACATAAGTCACAAACAAATCGAATAACCTAACCAAAATAATAGATATTACGTAGGAAACATCCCTTCGACCAGCTCAGGACAGGCCTGAGAAGGCCTGTAGGACCGTAACGAATGGTGTCGTTCATCGGAAAAAAAAACACCCCTCGAACCACTTTTGCTACTCAGAATGACTTTTCAAACACACTGTCCAGATCGTTCCTAACCATCGTAATTAAACAAAAAACCGGACTATCTATCACAATTAGATAGTCCGGCCTCAATCAATAAGTTGAATTACTCTTGGGCCTCGATTATCCCAACAGCTACAAAACCTTCATCTTGTGAGATGGTGAGTTGAACTTCTTTACCATCTTTGGTGAAACCCATAATGGCCACCGGTGGCGTTACGAAATCTTGGGTGGGAGTGTACCCCAGATTTTCCATCTCGGTTCGGTAGAATTCAACGACCTCATCGAAGGTGAAATTGGATTTATAGCTAATCAGCCCGGGGAAAGCCGCGTATTCGAAAGCATCGGACATAATTGGATAGTCGGAACTGACCTCCACTTCGAGGGGGCAAACAGTAGGTGGCATGATCTCTACTGGGATATTGAAATCAAAGAAATTCAATTCGTAATAAATATCCCCATCAATTAGATCGCTCCCACTCAGAACTTCGCTTTGGCCCAGACCTTCGATCCACAGCCGCACCACGTAGCCACCTTCTTTGGCAATATAAATCCGGCCGTCATAGATCTCGACCATATCATATGTGGTGGGGTCATCAAAATCCATCGTGGTAGCGTCAATTTGAAATTGGAAAGTATCTACCCCATTAATAACCTCATCGGGCATGACTCGCTGGGCGGTTCCCCCTAAAATTCCACCGGTATCGAGCATAGCTTCATAGGGATTGTCGGCTTCTTCATTCTCGAAAACGATACAACCGGTGTCCTGAGTGTAGAAATAGGAGGTCGTTTCAATTTGGGTAAAAGTGAACACCGTTCCGGCACCCATCAGGGCGTTTCCTTCCGCGTAGAATTCCAAGGTTGAAGCCATTGGGGCTTGACTGAAGGCCCCTAATCCATTGACAGTCCCGGTTACGGGTGAACCATCATCTAGTTGCCCCGAAAACGTGTACAACAAGGATTCGCGATAATACTCAACAGTGGGTTGATTGAATAAATCAGGATTATCCAGGTTTAGTGAATCTGGGCCAGCATCAGCACTGGAATTATCTTCAGGTGGCGTTGATTCTTCGGTATCGACTTCGGCTGCAGGTTCAGCACTTTCTTCCTCTTGATTTTCAGAAGTTGTCGACCCGGTATCTGCTGGTTCATCGGGTTCCATCACCTCCGATTCTGGGACGACAGCCGAGGTTTCACCTCCGCCACCGGCAAATAAATCACAAGCCAGACTTGCCATCGCTAGGGTCAAAACTGCAATTAGGATATAAACCTTTGACTTCGACATCTTACGCTCCTTACGATTGTATTTATAATAAAATCGATAAACTTAGTGTTATTATAGCTGATCGGGTCGTAAACCTCCTCATTTGCGGGCATAAAATTCATGTAAATTTCAGATATGTCCAAAATCATATTAATTCGATGACGAGCACTACCCGACGAATAATTGAAAACCTTTATAATATGAGCCTGTTTTTCCTAATGCATTTTTTGGAAAGTGCCTTGTATTTGATTTTAAATAACTCGAAAATTGCTAAGTCGTGACCGAAAATTTTGCCAATTTATCTCAATACACGAACCGACATGTACTTAATATGTCATTAAGGAGTAAACTTTAATGGATGCTGTGAAAGTAAATCAAAATATCCTTGAAATGGAGTACGCAGTCCGTGGGCCGATTCCACAACGGGCGGCAATTTTAAAACAAGAGGGGCGGACCATCATTCCATGCAATATTGGTAATCCCCAGGCACTGGGACAGGCCCCGATCACATATTATCGGCAGGTATTAAGTCTCATTGAAGAACCCTCCAAAATTCAACGTGAGCGTCAGTTGAAGGCTTTATTTGAGGAAACTCCCGGTAGTGATTTCGTTGCAGCCGATTTTATTTCTGATTATGTGTTGGATTTAAGTGCAGAAATATTGGAAAAACTTGGAACCGGAATGGGGGCTTATACCGAAAGTAAAGGAATTCGGTTTATTCGCGCAGCAGTAGCCAAATTTATTGATAACCGTGATGATATCTCATCTGTCAGAGGCGTGCCAGCAGATCCTGAAAGCATCTTCCTGACAACCGGAGCCAGCGAAGGTGTCAAAAACGTGATTGATTTGCTCATCGCGGCGCCCACCGACGGTATCATGATCCCCATTCCCCAATATCCACTGTACTCAGCAACGATCAAGAAAGCTGGTGGTGTCCAGGTCAATTATTATCCTGACGAAGAGCAGGGCTGGGCTTTAGATCGGTCCATGTTGGATATTGCCTATTCTCAAGCCCAGGCCGATGGCGTAGATGTCAAAGGGATCGTCGTTATCAATCCAGGTAATCCCACCGGGGCCGTACTGAGTGCCGAGAGTGTGCGCGAAGTGATTCTTTTTGCGAAAGAAAATGGATTAGTTATCATTGCCGACGAGGTTTATCAAGAGAATGTGTATGCGGGAGAATTCGTTTCATTCGCACAAGCACTGGGGACTGAGCCGGTTCCATTATTTAGTCTGCATTCTATTTCAAAGGGTTATTATGGCGAGTGCGGGCATCGCGGCGGTTACCTGGAGGTTCGAAATCCCCCCAAAGTTGCGGGAACGGATTTTGATTTCATTGATTTACTGACCAAACAAGCCTCGGTGAGTTTATGTTCGAATACGGCGGGCCAAATCCTGACTTATTTGATGGTTTCTCCACCGGAAGAGGGCACCCAGCCGTTTGAACAATTCCAGCAAGAACGCCTACAAATCCTGGCCGACCTCCACGAAAAAGCCACGTTAATTAAAGCTGCTTTCTCAGAAATGAAAGGGGTGGAATGTTTTGGCGAAATCGCGGCGATGTATTTGTTCCCGCGGTTAAATGATCTTCCAGCCGGAAAGACAGACTTTGATTACTGCTGGGCACTCCTCGAAGAGACCGGGTTATGTGTGGTCAATGGCTCGGGGTTTGGACAAGCCAAGGGCACCAGCCACCTCAGGATTGCGTTTTTGCCCCCTAAGGAATTACTGGCCGAGGTTCTCCCTAAGTGGATCGAATTCCACAACAATTATGTCGGATAAAAAAATTGGCCCCCAAATTTGGGGGCCAATTATCTTTTTAGGATGGTTTTCTTAGGGAATTTACTGACAAACGAGCGACCAGTTCTGCTCGTACAAATCCCAAGCTGCAGTTACGACGACGGTCTCAAATTCGGGCACAAAACCCGCGCAAAATGCTGAATCGCCCGAATTCAAACGTTCTAATTCAGAGTCAGCATCATTTAATCGGGATGTGAGCAGGGCAACATCATCTGCAGACAAGTTTTGACGGTCTACGAACAACCGGCGACTGACTTCAGCTCTCAACTCGATTAGCAATTGACGATATTGCTCATCAGGCAAAGTGGTAACTGAATATCGCCCGCCCTGACCGGAAAAGACATCGACGATCTGTCCGGGCTGAATACTGCGCGTGTACCCTTTTCTATTATCGGGGACCCTAACCAAAACCCGCAAACGGGCATCACTTATATTTTGAATGCGGATGAACGAACACCCCGAAAGGGCTAAGACGACCAGCAGTAGCCCACAGACGATGATTTTTGATTTATTTATGGATTTCATTTGGATTTCTCTACGTTCACTGCTGACATAAAGCTGAGGTTGCCATATCAATCTCGTCTGGATTTTGGGAGGAGACTCCCTCCTGGGTGATTGCAATCCCCTCGGGGACCACCACAAATTGAAACGAGTCCCCCGAGCCAATCCGCATCCGACAGATCCCTCCCGGTTGACCAGAGGGGGTGGTAAGCTCAAACTCATAATGGCCCGGTTCAATACTGCCAAACCCTGAGATGCCCAAAGGCTCAATCTCATCGCTGTTGACCGAATTTGGTTCGCCATCCTCGGTATCCAGGCGGGTTAGGTTGATATCCACCGGCTCATCCGCTATGTTCACAACCGAAATTTCACCATACCCCATCCCGATGGCATTTTGGATTGTCCGCCGGGAAATCTGTCCGGTGGAGTATAGATAATAGCCACCCCCGCCCACAACCGCTACCAAACAGATGATCACTGCCGCACTAATCGCCAGCGTGATGAAACACGAGGCAGCCCGGCTGCGTTTTTTCTTGGGTTTGACAGTTGGCGCGGCAGGCATTGGCGGTGGGACATTTATGGGCTGCGAATGAACCGGCGGTTGCCCTTCCGCCCAGCTTGTCCCATTCCAACGGAGCCAGGCACCATCAGACCCGCGAATTTGCCACCAGGTGCCATCAGGGGTTTGGACCCGGAGTTGGTTGACCGCGTTTGTAAACGCATCTTGCGAGAGTTGACCGGATCGATATTGTTGGACAAGTTGTTGATACCGGTTTTGAGCCTGTTGAAAAACCATATTTTTCCTTGAAGGCCAAAGTTGAAATTGGAGAGAATTGGTATAAATTCATTATAGCGGCTCTTTTCATGTGAATTGGTGAAAAAAGAATAAAAAAACTGCGGAACACGAATTGTGGTAGCAGAACATAATAGTGTGGTTAGTTACACCACTGTTGAATAAGAGCTAAA
>CAYVQU010000045.1:0-32830 GCA_964453155.1 uncultured Anaerolineales bacterium
CTCTTTTTTGTTGCTCAACGCTTCTGTTTTGCCTGAGTTACTGCAGTAGAGTCGAATATGCAATATCGAAAATTTGGAAAATTAGATTGGCAAGTATCGGCTTTAGGATTTGGGGCCATGCGGTTCCCCATTCTGGAGAGCGATACCAAGAAGATTGAAGAGAAAGAATCGACCGAAATGATGGAGTACGCCATCGATCGGGGTGTGAATTATGTTGATACGGCCTACCCTTATCATGGCGGCCAAAGCGAGATTTTCGTCGGCAAGGTGCTCAAAAATGGGCTGCGAGACAAGGTCAAATTGGCGACCAAAATGCCGTGCTGGATGGTTAAAGAAGCCCCTGACTTCGACAAATTTCTCAACGAACAGCTCGAAAAACTACAGACCGATCATATTGACTTTTATCTGCTCCACGGATTGAACAAATCCCGTTGGGAAGAAATGTCGGCCCTGGATGTGCTGGAATGGGCTGAGAAAACCATCACCGATGGCCGCATTCGCCATATCGGGTTCTCCTTCCATGATGATTATGAGGCCTTCAAAACGATTGTCGATGGCTACGATAAATGGACCTTCACTCAAATCCAGTACAACTACATGGATATCAAGAATCAAGCTGGGACTCGCGGGCTGCGCTATGCGGCCTCACAGGGCCTTGCTGTTGTGGTCATGGAACCTATTTTAGGCGGCCGAATTGTGGATCCCCCCGATCCGATCGCAGAAGTTTGGGATACCGCCGAAACGAAACGCAAACCAGCAGATTGGGCTTTACAATGGCTTTGGGATCAGCCCGAAGTGTCCACCGTTCTCAGTGGGATGAGCACCCGCCAGCAAGTCGAGGAAAACGTCGCCAGCGCTGGAGTTTCAGGTATCAGCATCCTCACCCAAGACGAACTCGACCTCATTGATCAGGTGCGAGACAAATACAACGAGCTGTCCCCCATCCCCTGCACCAAATGCGATTACTGTATGCCCTGCCCCAGCGGGGTCAACATCCCTCGGAATTTTGAGTTCTACAACTCAGCTGTCATGTACGACAAAGTTGAGGCGGTGCGCGGCGGGTATAACAACTGGTTCGCCGAGGCCGAACGGGCCCACAACTGCGCCGAGTGTTACGAGTGTGAGGAAAAATGCCCCCAGAAAATTGCGATCACCGAATGGTTGCCCAAAGTCCACGAGTTATTGGCTGAAGCTACGTAAACGCAAATGAGGTTCCGTCGTCAGCGAGATAACGACGGAACCCCATTTTTTGATTTTGACCGAGAAAATCGAATTACTGCTGCCCCTCGGCGGTTTCCAGCTTTTTCAACTCTCGGATCATCGCGATGGTCTGCCAATTGGTCAGATAGATCATGAAACTAACCGTGATTAATAACCAAATCGGCGGGATGAGGGAGCTAACTGCGGCTAAGACGATAAAGAATGCAAACAACCCAAAAGTCCGCCCCATAAACCGGATGCAAACTGCGGCACTATTGCGGAATGCCAATTTTAAGGATTGCTCTTCCTGCTCTAAAATGAATGGAAAAACGTACATCTGAACGATGGTCCACAAGATCGCGAAAGACAGGAAAAATCCCTGTAAAAGGGTGTAACCAATCCCCTCAAATTCACTGTAAAAGCGCAAATTAAGGGCGATCAAAAAGTACATTACTAAATTCAGCAGCCCATATTTCCAGCTAACCCAAAAATATTTTTTGATGCCGTCCATAAAATCCCGAAACCCAATGTAATCACCGTGCGCAATTTGATTGGTAGCGTATTGGACGCCGGCATATCCGGGGAACGCTGTCACGACCAACAGGGTTGAAATGACCCACACAAAATTAATCCCGACTAAGGGAATCAAGGCATCCCAGGCATCGATGAGGGCTTCTTTGAAAGTTTTTGGTTCCATTTTTTCTCCGTATCTCTGAGATTTCGGGGATATTGTACCCTAAGAGAAGGCAAAGGAACCAAAGAAAAACAGCGATGGGTATAACTCATCAAATAAAAAAGGGACGCAGATAAACGCCGATGAACGCAGATCAATATTAGAGATTCAATTTTCAAGGAAAAATCTACGTTTTCTGCTTTCACCCTTCGATTTCACTCAGGACATGTCTGCGTCCAACAAATTATTTTGAAAGGACATTCGTATGCGAATACTCTACCTTGACATCGACACTTTACGGCCAGACCATTTAGGCTGTTACGGCTACCACCGGGATACCTCCCCCAACCTCGACAAAATCGCGGCTGAGGGGGTAGTGTTCACTAATTATCACTGCCCTGATGCCCCCTGTCTGCCCTCCCGTACGGCGTTGACTACCGGCCGCTTTGGGATTCATACTGGCGTGGTTGGGCATGGCGGGACCGCGGCGGATATCCGCATCGAAGGGGAACCCCGCAGTTTTAAGAGCAAATTGGAGTTCGAATCTCTCCCTGGGGTGCTCTCCAACCACGGCCTAAAAACGGTCTCGATCAGTCCATTTGCAGCCCGGCACGGCTCCTGGAGTTTCTATGCCGGGTGGGACGAAATGCACAACACCGGCATGGGCGGGATGGAAGGGGCCGATGATGTCACACCTACGGCCCTGAAATGGATCGAGAACAACGCCGAAGAGGACGATTGGTTCCTCCACATCAATTATTGGGACCCACACACCCCCTACCGCGCCCCAGTGGAGATGGGCAATCCCTTTGCAGATGATCCCATCCCCGACTGGATCACGCCCGAAGTTTTGGAAGGTCACCAGCAATTGGTTGGGGCCCATAAAGCCATGAACATCAATATGTTCTCCGACCAGGAAACCCCGATCGACAAAATGCTGCCCGCAGGGACGGTAAAAACCCCGCCCAAGATCGAGAATATGGATGATCTGCGCCAGATATTCGATGGTTATGACCTTGGGATCCGCCGGTCTGACGATCATTGCGGTCAAATTCTGGCAGCACTGGAAGAAAAAGGCGTTCTAGATGATCTGATTATCATCGTCAGTTCCGATCACGGCGAGAATTTCGGTGAATTGGGGATTTACGCCGAACACGGCACCGCGGACCAGATCACGACTCGGATTCCAATGATCATCCGCTGGCCGGGGCTGCGGGCCGGGACGGTCGATGAGGGTCTACATTACAATCTGGATTTGATCCCCACTCTGGTGGACCTACTTGATATCGACCCCTCCTCGCCATTTGCCAAGATGCAGGGCATTCGTGAAAAGCCCGACTGGGATGGGCAAAGTTACGCCGCAGCCCTCAAAACCGGTGAAGATTGTGGCCGCGAATATCTGGTCGTCAGCCAGTGCGCCCATGTCTGTCAACGGGCCGTGCGCTTCGAGAATTGGATTTACATCCGCACCTACCACGACGGCTACCATCTCTTCCCCACCGAGATGCTCTTCGATCTCGAAAATGATCCCCACGAGCAGTTCAACCTAGCCAGCAAGCACCAGGATGTCTGCAAACGGGCTTTAGGGTATCTAACCGAATGGCACGAAGAAATGATGTCCACGATGGATAATCCTACCGATCCGCTCTGGACCGTCATGAACGAGGGCGGGCCCTTCCATGCCCGCGGCGCTCTCCAGAAATATTGTGAATCACTCGAGGGCACCCCGCGTGAATGGGCGATTGAAGAGTTGAAGAAACGGCATCCCGGCGAGTTTGAATAATAAGCATGAATACCCCGGAAACTTTAAGTTTCCGGGGTATTCAACAAAAAATCTATGAAAGCCATCCAAATTACTGAACCCGGTAAATTTATCTACACTGAAGTCTCCAAACCCAGCCCCGGGCCCGGGGAAGTTTTAATCAATGTCGCGGCGGTGGGGATTTGTGGGACGGACCTCCATATTTTCCACGGCGAATATGAAGCCACTTATCCAATCATCCCCGGACATGAGTTCAGCGGGGTGGTAGCCGCGGTTGGCGAGGAGGTGAAATATTTCCAACCTGGGGATCGCGTCACTGCCGACCCAAATATCCCCTGCAATATCTGTCCATTTTGCCAGCGGGGAGAGTTCAACCAATGTGTTGATCTCCAGGCAGTGGGTGTGACGCAGGATGGAGCGATGGCCGAATACGTCGTGGTACCGGAGGGGCTGGTTTTCCCGATTGGAGAGCTGTCGTTGAGCGCGGCGGCCATGGTGGAACCGTTGGCCTGTGTGGTGTGGGGGTTGCAGCGGGTTCAGGTCCAACCCGGCGATGCAGCGCTGGTGTTTGGGGCCGGGCCGATGGGGTGTTTAGTGACGCAGGCACTGAAATCAGCGGGGGCCGCGCAAGTGACGGTGACGGACGTGGCAAATTGGAGACTGGAGATTGCCAAAGAATTGGGCGCGACGAACACATTGTTAGGTCCAGGGGCTGAGGCTCAACTTCATGGCCTGAATCCCTCGGGGTTCCAGATTGTGGTGGATGCCACCGGAATCGGCAAGGTCCTGGAAGCCGGGTTTCAATTTGTCCGGCCGCGCGGCAAAATTTGGGTCTTTGGCGTCGTTCCGCCCGATGAAAAGATCAACTTCGTCCCTTATGACATATTCCGCAAAGATATCAGCATCATCGGCAGTTTCGCGGTCAACCAGACTTTCCATGAAGCCCTCGCATTGATCCAGTCGGGCACAGTTCAGGTAGAACCCTTGATCTCTCATCGGTTACTATTGGATGAATTTGGTGCTGCGCTCAAAAAGGCTCAAAACGCGCCCGATCGGATGAAGGTTCAAATCCAAATCACCTGATATCTACGAATGAATTTGTGAGTAACTCATGGTATAAAAGAGGGCCAGCCATCACCTTCTGCGTTGCTGGAAGTTGGAACCGCAAAAAAGAGGGAAGTTCAATGCAAAACCTGCCACAATCTGACATTAAGGGGGAGGTAAAGCAAGAATTGCACACCTGGCGGCATCATGCCGTCAACATTTTATTGTATGTCGTCGTGGCCGGTTTTACACCAGTCATTGTGATTTGGGTATATCAATTTGCCCAAAGTCAATCAGGAGCCTCAGCCACTATTTTTTATTTGGTTGTATTTGTTATTTTGGGGGTATTGGCTTTTTTCCCTAATCTAGATCACCGTATCAAAGCCTGGTCTATCGTGGCTTTGGGTTATGGCACGAGTATTACGGCTCTGATACTGGGCGGTCTGGCCGGAGACGGTCGCATCTATTTGATGATGACGCCGATCCTCGCCCTTATCTTAATCGGTACAGCGGCCGGCATCGTTACTGCGGTGCTGTGCCTAAATACTTACGCCGCAATCGCACTATTAGCACATCGGGGGTGGATTGAGAGCCGCCTCCTCATTACGGAAAACCCGCTTTTTCTGGTTACTTGGCTGCAAGAGGGGGTTGTAGTAGCCGTGTGTTTGGCTATCATTTTGGTTCTGATGTGGCGTTTCAAAAAGACTTTTGAATTAATTGCCGTTGAAAAAGCGCACTTGTTTTTTGCCGTTCAGGAATCAGAAAGTCGATACAAAGCCATTTCTGAAATGATTTCAGATCTGGCTTATTGTGTCAAATTCATTTCCCCAGATCAAGTCGAATTAGAATGGGCCACGGATACTCCGACCCGGTCCGTTCAATTTGATATTGAAGACATTATCCACTCGGGCGGTTTGGGCCGCTTGGTTTACCCCGCTGACCTCCATATAGCTCAGGCATCTTTATATCGGGTCTTGAATGGGAAAACGGATATTGCTGAGTTTCGCATCGTTACCAAAGAAGACGAGATTTTATGGGTTAGTCATTACTGTCGGCCTGTTTGGGATGAGACAGAAAACCGGGTGGTCCGTTTGTTTGGGGCGATCCAGGATATTACTGAACGGAAAAATGCAGCCCTTGAATTGTCAGCCAGTGAAGATCGCTACCAAAGCCTGTTCAATCGCATCCCCATCGGTATCTACCGGACTGCCTCCGACGGAAAAATCATCGATGCCAATCCAGCGTTACGAAAAATCCTAGGTATTCGCAACTCGATTGATCTCAATGAGGTCAATGCTAAAGATTTTTATGTCGAACCGACCATACGCAATGGTATCAACAGCCAACTCGATTCAGATGAAATCGCCCGGGATTTCGAGATTCAACTTCAACGAAAAGATGGCGATATCATCTGGGTGGAAGACAATGTCCAAGCCATTCAGGATACCGAAGGGAATTTAATAAGCTACGAGGGCACCCTGCAGGATATTACACCCCGTAAGGAAGCTGAAAAACAAAGCAGATTACACGCCGAAGCCCTAGAGAAACAGAATCTCGAGTTAAACCGGCTGTACCGAGCCTCCGAAGCCCTGATTTACGGCCGAACCCCAGAGATCAACCAACTCGCTAAGTCCATTGTTGAAATGGTTTTGAGCGAATTCGGTAAATCCAACTGCAGCCTGATCCTGATCGAAGGCGATCAAGATGGCCACCAGCTCAACCGCATCGCGGTAGCCGGCTCTTATTCCCAGGAAGTCAGTCGCGGCAGCCTATCATTAGAGGGGCGCGGCATCGTGCCGCGCGCAATCCGCACCAAAGAAATTATCAATATCCCGGACGTCAGTCAGGAACCCGATTATGTCCCCAATTGGGAAGCAGCCCGGTCTGAAATGGCGATCCCCCTCAAGATTGGGGACACTGTGATCGGGGTAATCGATGTTCAAAGTGCCGCTATCGCCGCCTTCAACCCCGACGATGAACGCTTGATGTCTATTTTTGCTGAACGCGCGGCGCTGGCCATCGAAAATGCCCGTCTAAACCAACAGACTCACAATCGCCTGAACCGACTTTCCGCCCTGCGGCATATTGACACTGCGATCGCCAATACTTTCGATATTCACCTGACTCTAAATATCCTTTTAACAGAAGTCACCCAGCAATTAAGAGTCGATGCGGCGGCCGTTTTGCTTTATAACCCGGCCTTACAAATCTTTCATTTCGGAGCCGAACAGGGGTTTAGGACCTCGGCGCTAAAACATACCAATTTACGTCTCGGGCGGGGGTATGCCGGTAAAGCCGCCCAAGAGCGCCGGATTATCCACATCAAGGATATTCGTGCACCGCGCGATAGCCTCAAAGACTCGAAATTGTTGCCGGATGAAAATTTTATTTCCTACTATGGGGTCCCGCTAATTGCCAAAGGCGAAATTCAGGGTGTTCTTGAAATTTTTCACCGGTCATTCCTGGAAGGGAGTGCTGAATGGCTGGAATTCCTAGAAACCCTGGCCGGGCAGGCCGCGATTGCCATCGATAATGCCACGCTATTTACCAATCTCGAAATAGCCAACGACGAATTAATTGCCGCCTATGATACAACCTTAGAAGGATGGGCTAAAGCCTTAGAACTGCGAGATGGAGAAACCGAAGGGCATTGCCGACGGGTTACAGATATGACCCTGAAATTAGCCCAAATAGTTGGGATCAACGGGGAAGCCACCATCCATGTTCGCCGGGGAGCCCTCTTACACGATATCGGCAAGATGGGCGTTCCGGACAGCATCTTACTCAAACCTGGGCCACTTACCAATGCGGAATGGTCCATCATGCGCGAACATCCCAACTACGCTCAACAATTCTTATCCGGTATCGATTTTCTCCGCCCGGCGATGGCGATCCCTTATTGTCATCACGAAAAATGGGATGGAACGGGCTACCCCCAAGGGCTCCGCGGCGAGGATATTCCACTCCCCGCGCGGGTGTTTTCCATTGTAGATGTTTGGGATGCCCTCAGTTCAGATCGACCCTACCGTAAGGCCTGGGAGCACGTCAGAGTTTTAGATTATCTACAAGAGCAAGCCGGGCAACATTTTGACCCCCAAATTGTGACACCGTTCATTGAAATTTTGAATACCGGGGTATAATACGAAAACGTTTTCAAGTATCGAGTACCAGGTGTAAAGTCAAGGAAAAGTTAGCGCAACTTGACACCTGATGCTTGTATTCAGACAATTCAAAAACTAAGGAGACAACATGGATTTCAACCGTTATTTCACCAACGCCGAACTTGAATCCACCCTCACTGAATGGGTCGCAGCCTTCCCCAAGCTGATCGCGATCACTGAAATTGGCAAATCGTATGAAGGCCGCCCGATTCAACTGCTGACCGTTACCAACCAGGAAACCGGCCCAGATACCGACAAACCCGCAGTGTGGATCGACGCCAATATCCACGCCACCGAAATTGCTGGTACAACTACCTCGTTGCGGTTAATTTACACCTTACTGACCGGTTATGGCGAGGATGTGGACATCACTCGGTTGCTGGACACCAGCACCTACTACATTCTGCCGCGCGTCAACCCAGATGGGGCCGAACTGGCCATGGCTGAAATTCCCCAATATGTCCGCTCTGGGGTCCGGCCGTACCCGTATGAAGACAAACAGGCTGGGCTGCACAGTCAGGACGTCGATGAGGATGGCCGCATCCTGACCATGCGGATCAAAGACCCCAACGGTGATTGGAAAGTCAGCACCTTGGATCCTCGCCTGATGGAAAAACGCGGGGCCGACGAGTATGGGGGTGAATATTACCGCTTGCTCCCCGAGGGCTATCTGGAAGATTACGACGGTTATCAGATTTCGGTTGCCAAACCCCACCAGGGCCTCGATTTCAACCGGAACTTTCCGGTCTCATGGCGACCCGAAAATGAACAACGCGGGGCAGGGCCATACCCGACTTCGGAGATTGAAATCAAAGCGATGGTCGATTTCATTGTAGACCACCCCAACATCAACGCGGGGATTACTTATCACACCTTTAGTGGTGCTATCCTGCGACCGCCCAGCACCCACTCGGATGATGAGTTGGATGCCGACGATTTATGGGTTTACAAAGCCATTGGAAAGCGCGGTACCAAACTGGTTGGCTACCCCAACATTAGCGTCTATCACGATTTCCGCTACCACCCCAAGCAAGTTATATCGGGAGGTTTTGATGACTGGATGTATTCTTACCGCGGTATTTACGCTTTCACCGTTGAACAATGGGACATCGTCGCCAAAGCCGGGATTAAAGACCGCAAATTTATTGAGTGGCTACGAGATCACCCCCATGAAGAAGATGTCAAGATTTTAGAATGGGCTGACGAGAATGCCGGTGAGGACTATTACGTCGAGTGGTATGTGTATGATCATCCCCAATTGGGCAAAATCGAACTCGGTGGTTGGAATATGATGTATACCTGGCGCAACCCACCGCACCATTTTATGGGTGAAGAATCCGAGCGAAATGTTCCCTTTGCCCTCGCTTTGGGACACATGTTGCCGCATTTGGAAATCAAAACCCTGGATGTGAACCAGATTGGCGCTGATACCTACACGGTCAACCTGGTGGTTGATAACAGTGGGTTTTTCCCAACCTTTACCAGCAATTCTGGAAAACAACGCGGGGTCGCGCGTCCCGTACGCGTTGAAATTGAGGCCCCTCAGGACGTTGAATTCTTAAATAGTCGAGATAAAGTTGAATTAGGCCATCTAGAGGGTCGCAGCAATAAAATTGGCGCCATCTTCATTGTGGCCTCACCCACCGACAATCGGGGCCGCCTGGAATGGACAGTCCGGGCCCCGGCCGGAACGAAGCTTATGTTGAATATTCTTAGCGATCGAGCCGGATCAATCTACACAGAAATTGAGTTGAAATAACCTAACAGAATAAAAAAATCCCCGGAAATTTGATATTTCCGGGGATTTTTTTGTTAATCCATACTGGGGGACTACATCAAACCCCTCTCTGGAGGGATCACAATTTCCACTGTGTTTAATACAATCTGGGCGTGTCTATTTACAAACTCAACTTGTACAGACACCCTTATTCCCCATACCCGGCCCCTTTCATCCCCTGGCAACGGAAGAACGGGGGTTTGGGTTTGTGAGTAAAGGTCCTTTGCCGATAGTCAGTCCGCTAATTGCCGCGTAACTGACATTTTTTCGTTTCTGTGCCAATTTTGGAAGGAGGTGATGCTCAAACTACAGATATCCAAATAACGTCCCCCCCCGAATGTCAAATACTAAACAAATTTCTTGGAGGATAAAGACAAATGTCTAAAAAACTGATCCTAGTGCTCGGTTTACTCACCATCATCAGCATGGCTGTGGTCGCCTGTCAGCCTGCTCCTGTCGCCGAGCCTGAGACTATCACCGTCGTCGAGACCGTGGTTGTCGAAAAAGAAGGAGAGACAGTCGTCGAGACCGTTGAGGTCGAAAAAGTTGTCGAAGTCGAGAAAATCGTCGAAGTCGAAAAAGAACCAGAACCCGTCGATCGCATGGGTGGTTGGCTTGATACCGTCATTTTCGTTGAAGAGCCCGAGACCGATGCCGCCATTTCCCGCCTGGAAGCCGGTGACATCGATGTCTACGCCTACAACATCTCCGAGCCCGATCCTGCCCAGCGCATTTTCGACTCTGAAATTCTGGCGTACCAGGTTGCCTATGGTAACTACAATGACCTGCGCTTCATGCCCTCCGCAGGACCGGAGTTCAGCGATGGCCGCCTCAACCCATTCTTCTCGGACAAAATCCGTGAAGCCATGAACTGGTTGGTCGACCGGGCCTATATTGCCGATGAAATCACCGGCGGTCTGGCTGTGCCCCGCTTCGTTCCCATCAACTACGCTTCGAAAGATGCCGCCGTTTTGGCCGACACCATCGCCGCCATTTCGCTCAAATACGCCCACAATCCGGACAAGGCCGTGGAAATAATTACTGCCGAAATGGAAGCCCTGGGTGCCGAGATGGTCGCTGGCAAATGGCAGTACAATGGCGAACCCGTGGTCCTCATCGGTCTGATCCGGGTTGAGGATGAGCGCCTTGAGATTGGTGACTACGTCTCTAACCTGCTCGAGGATATTGGCTTTGAAATCCAGCGGGATTACAAAACCTCCGCTGAGGCTTCCCCCTGCTGGCTCCGTGGTGATCCAGAAGAAGGTTGTGCCCACTTCTACACCGGTGGTTGGGTTTCCACCCAAATCAGCCGTGATGCGGCCACCAATTTCAGCTTCTTCTACACCCCCGATGGTCTGCCCTTCCCGCCATGGCAAGCCTACAGCCCTTCGGATGAATTCTATGAGGTTTCCTCACGCCTGAATAACAGCGATTTTGCCACCATGGATGAACGCGCTGAACTGATGGCCCGCGCCGCCGACCTGGCTCTGGTCGACTCCCAGGCCATCTGGCTGAAGGACGACACCGGCGTGGCTCCCCACGCTGCCAATGTTTCTTTGGCTTCCGACCTTTCTGGTTCGATCTACGGTTCCCGGCTGTGGTCCCAGACCATCCGCTTCACCGACCAAGTTGGTGGCTCGATGACCATCGCGATGCCCAGCATTATGACCGAGCCCTGGAACCCGATTGCGGGTACCAACTGGGTTTACGACATGATGCCGATGCGCGGCGTACAATCAGCCGCCGTGGTTCCCGATCCCTTCACCGGCTTGTTCCTGCCCCAACGCCTGGAAAGTGCCGAAGTTTACGTTCAAACCGGTTTGCCGGTTGAGCAGAACCTCGAATGGGCTGCGCTGGAATTCGTCGATGAGATTGCCGTTCCCGAAGACGCTTGGTCCGACTGGAATGCTGAAACCCAAACCTTCATCACCGCCGCCGAACGCTTCCCTGAGGGCGCGACCGCCCTCTCCAAGGTTGTGATGAGCTATGAGGCCGATTACTTCGACAAGGTCAAATGGCACGATGGCAGCCCCGTCACCATCGCCGACCATGTGATGTATATGATCATGTGGTTCGATGTCGCCAAAGAAGCCAGCCCGATCTACGACGCCGCGCAGGTCCCCAACATGGATACCTTCATGAGCGCCTTCAAAGGTTGGAAGATCGCCTCTGAGAACCCGCTGGTCGTTGAGTTTTATACCGACGCTTACCAGTTAGATGCCGAAAACAATGTCACCAACCTGCGCGCCGCCAGTCCTGCCAACTATGCCAATCGCGGCTTTGAAGCTGGCTGGCATGGAATTGTCCCCGGCTGGTTGGTGGAAGCCAATGGCGAAGCCGCTTTCTCCGCCGACAAGGCTGAAGAACTGGGCGTGGAATGGATGAGCTACCTGGCCGGTCCGTCGATTGACCTGCTGAAGGCCCAGTTGGATGCCGCCCAGGCTGAGAATCTGATCCCTTACGAACCGACCCTCGGTCAGTACATCACTGTCGAAGAGGCTGAAGCCCGGTATACCAACTTGCAAGAGTGGGTCCGCCGTTATGGTCACTTCTGGGTCAATACCGGTCCGTACTTCGTTCAAAAAGCTTTCCCGGTTGAGGGCACCCTCATTCTGCAACACAACCCCGAATACGCTGACCCGGCCAACAAATGGGACCGCTTCTCTTCCGCCCCGATCCCTGAAGTTCTGCTGGACGGGACCGACCGAGTCACCATCGGTGAAGAGGCCGTTTACGATGTCTTTGTTGATCTCGCCGGCGAACCCTACCCCGTGGATGACATTTCCATGGTTCGTTACCTGGTCTTCGACGCTACTGGTGAACTCGTTGAGGTTGGCGATGCTGATGCCGATTCCGATGGTTACTGGACCATCACCCTCACCGGCGATATTACCGGTGAACTGGCTGAAGGTTCCAACCAACTAGCTGTGATCGTCGTTTCAAAACGCGCCCTCGTGCCCGTTCGCGACACGATCCAATTTGTAACCAGCCCCTAGTTTCGACCAGAGGTTGTTTTACCGGAGAGGTGTAATCCACCTCTCCGGTTTTGTGATTCTTAGGGTTGCTGGTTGCGTTACATGAGTTATCCAAAATCGTCACAAAATTGAACTACTATGACGAGTTACTTGTATTAGAATTGGCCGATTTGTGATCTCGAGGCCCAGGCTTAATGACTTTGAACTTTCTACAACAACCCATTTTCAAGACGAGGCAGCATTGGACGCAGATGAACGCGGATAAACGCGGATTTTGGCGACTCATATGTAAATTGCGGGGTTTTTGCGCGTGGGGAAAACTCGGGGCGGCCATCATTTTGGGAATGGTGCTCATCGCTTTCAATTCTAGTCCTGTTTTTAGTGACGCTGGCTCTGCTCAGCAGAACGAGCACCAACCGGTTAAATTCGAAGCCTTCACCACCACTGAAGGGCTATCCAATGATCGGGTCCACGCCGTCCTGCAAGATCGGACTGGATTTCTATGGATCGGCACCGAAGCTGGGCTAAATCGGTATGATGGCTATAATTTCCAGGTATTTCTGCCCCAAAACAGCAATGGTTTGAGTGCTGGTTGGATTACGGCCCTGGCCGAAGATGATGATGGGAATATATGGATTGGAACTGAAAATGGCGGGTTAAATCGTTACGATCCAGAAACCGGGCATTTCACTCATTTCAAGCATAATCCGGCCGTCCCCCAAAGTCTGGCTGCGGACCGGGTGACGGCGATATTTATTGCCTCGGATAACACCCTGTGGATCGGAACCAGCCAGGGTTTAGATCGTTTTGATCCGTGGGCCGAAAACTTCGAACATCACCAACACAACCCCGATAATCCTAACAGTCTGCCAGCAAACCATATCAATGCGCTGACCGCCGACCAGACCGGGAATTTATGGGTAGGTACCACCAATGGGTTGAGCAAAATTGACCCAGAAAAGGGAGTCATCGCGACCTATCAACACGATCCCAATATATCAGGAACCCCAGCCAGCAATGCCATCAATGCCCTGTTTA
The DNA here is from genome assembly GCA_964453155.1 of uncultured Anaerolineales bacterium. Taxonomy (GTDB): domain Bacteria; phylum Chloroflexota; class Anaerolineae; order Anaerolineales; family UBA11858; genus CAYVQU01. The sequence goes on from CAYVQU010000045.1 coordinate 13,631, forward strand.
TCGACAAATTTAAAACCCTGTGGATTGGCACCGACGCGGGCCTGGATCGCTTAGAACTTGGTACCCAGAGCTTCACCCATTTTGGGTTTAATATCCATAATCCAATTGGGATCAGTCACCCGGTAATCAATACAATCTTCGAAGATTCGCAGGGGGTTTTGTGGGTAGGAACACATTATGGGCTCAATCAATTTGATCGCCAAACTACGACGTTTCAACAACATCTCCCCCAAGCGCTCGAATTCGAGAGTATCAGCCATTCTAAAATCGCGGTCACTTACGAAGACCGCGAGGGCCTGCTCTGGATTGGAACTGTGGGTGGCGGGCTCAACAAATTAGATCGGGGCCGAACCAAATTCACTCATTTTTGGCACGAGCAATTTGATGCGAACAGCTTGAGCCACAACAACGTCAATCAGATCACCGGAGATCAATTCGGAAATCTGTGGATCGCTACCGGCGGGGGCGGCCTAAATTACTACAACCCGCATAGCCCAGCTTTTGAAATCTATCGCAATGAACAATTTAACACCCACAGTCTCTCCAGTGATGAAGTCCACGCCGTGTTCATTGGTTCAGACCAAAAAATTTGGGTGGGTACCGAGGTTGGCATGGACCGCCTCCACCCCCAATCCCGCCAATTCCAGCGATATAGACACAATCCATATAATCCAGAAACTTTGGGTGGGATACCGGTTTATTGGATTACCGCCGACCAAAATGGGATTCTATGGATTGGGCATGGCCGCGGTTTCGATCAATTCAACCCCAAAACCGAAGAATTCACCCATTTTTTTCCCAGCCTGGCTAACCCAAACAGCCTCAGTGGGCCGGATGTCGTCACAATGCAAACAGACACCACCGGAATTATGTGGATTGGCACCCTCCTGCATGGTCTGAACCGCTTTGATCCTGAGACCCAAACTTTTGAACACTACCGCCACGACCCAGTTGATCCGACCTCGATTAGCAGCGACATGGTTTTGAGCTTATATACCGAACCATCTGGGGTAGTATGGGTGGGCACCAGCAACGGTCTTAATCGCTTCGACCCTAATCTAGAAACGTTCGAACTCGCGTTCGGAAAAGAAATCGCCGCGGGCAATTTGATTTATGGCATTGTTCCCGATGAAACCGGGAATTTGTGGTTGAGCACGAATAATGGTGTGCTGCGTTATGATCCGGCTGAGGGCGATTGCACCTTGTTCGACGAGAGGGACGGACTGCAGGGGAAAGCGTTCAATCTCAATGCTCATGGGCGGACTATCTCTGGAAAAATCATGTTTGGGGGGACGAATGGATTCAACTTATTTGATCCGAAATCAATCCGGGTCAATCCAATTCCTCCCCAGATCGTGTTTACTCAAATTTCAGTTGGCAGTGAAGACCATTTCGCTAGCGGAAACCGCAATCCGATAGAAATTAATCTCCGCTGGCCAAACAACCATTTTGAATTTGAATTCTCGGCCCTTAGTTTTGCTGAACCCGAAGAAAATCAATACGCGTATAAATTACACGGATTTGATGATGATTGGAACCAAATAGGGACGCGGCGGTTTGGGCAATATACCAATTTACCGGGCGGAACCTATCAGCTCCAAATTATCGGTTCCAATAACGAAGGCGTCTGGAATGAAGAAGGGGCGACTTTAAAAGTTGTGGTGATTCCTCCTTTATGGGAAACAAATTGGTTTCGAGGTTTAGCAAGCACGCTCTTGATTCTGGCTGTTATTGGCGGCCTTCACTTGCGAACGGCTCAAATCCGAGCCCAAAAACGGGAACTAGAAGAAATTATCACGGCCCGGACGAAAGAAATCGAGGCCCTTTTCGAGCAAACCAAAGACCTGGCGATCCTAGAAGAGCGAAACCGCCTGGCGCGCGATTTACACGACAGCGCCAAGCAAAAAGCTTTTGCGGCCTTAGCCCAATTAGGAACGGCGCGCGCCATTTTCCAACGCAGCCCCAAGAAATCTCGCAATCATCTCGATGAAGCCGAAAATCTGGTTCAAGAAGTTTTACAGGAACTCAATTTCCTGATCCAGGAGTTGTATCCCATCGCACTGAAAGAGAAGGGGCTGATCACTGTTATGCAAGAATATGCGTTCGAATGGGAAAACCAAACCGAGATTCCAATCTCATTGAGCATCCCCGTGAGGGTCGACTTAACGCTGCAAACCCAACAGGCACTTTACCGTATTTACCAGGAGGCCCTGGCAAATGTGGCCCGTCACAGCCAGGCCAATCGCGTCGAAATTGCGATGGATAAGCACAATGGGTACCTCAAGTTATCCATCCACGATAATGGTTGTGGGTTTGATATCCGGCACAAACCATCAGGGGTAGGGCTGCGCTCAATGGAAGAACGGGCTCACTTGGTATCGGGGAACCTGGCACTCAAAAGCACCCCCGACTGCGGCACAACAATAGAAGTAAAAGTACCTTTATAGAAAAGAACGATAGGAAACCCAATGACAAACACAATCACTGTACTGATCGTCGATGACCATGAAGTTGTTCGGAATGGGATTCGGGGCTTTTTAGAAACAATCCCTGAATTTTCTGTCATCGGGGAGGCTGGCTCGGGACCGGCGGCCCTCGACATTGTCCGGGAGCATATCCCCGATGTAGTTTTAATGGACCTGATCATGCCCGGAATGGATGGCGTTGAAACCACCCGGCAGCTCAAACAAATCAGCCCGCGCACGCAAGTCGTTGTACTGACGTCCTATCACGAAGATTCCCATATTTTCCCGGCCCTTAAGGCCGGGGCCACCTCTTACGTCCTCAAAGATTTAAAAATGGAGAAGCTGGCCGAGGCCATTCACAAAGCCCACCGGGGGGAAGTTACCCTCCACCCCCTGGTGGCGACGCGGGTGCTGCAGAATATTCGCGGAGAAGATGAAGCCCCCAACATCTACACGGATCTCACCGACCGGGAGTTGGATGTTTTACGCCTGATCGCCAAAGGTTTCAACAACCATCAAATCGCGACCGACCTCGTTATCAGTGAGAACACCGTCAAGGGTCATGTCAGCAATATTCTGAACAAACTTCATCTCGCCGACCGGACTCAGGTGGCGGTCTATGCCTGGCAACAAGGGATCGTCAGAAGGGAATAATTTTTTTGGAAACCGGACCAATTTCAATTCGAGATGATTGGGGATAAGCCAGCGATTTAGATCGGCCTCTAAGCGCGATTTTGATCAGTTTGCACCCATGATGCTGCCCCGTGATCTTGATCGCCAAGGCAATAAACTTCGTCCAGGCGATCACTTTGTTGGGCTTAGCATATTCCGGGCGGAGGGCATAGTCATCGGCTTCGATCACAGTCAATATTCGTTCAAACCGGGCGCAATACCAGTAACCCACAATCTTACAACGGAGGGCGGTCAACGAATCAAGATAGGCTTTGCCATCAGCAAAATATTGGCGCGCCTGAGTTACCCGTTCGGCTACCCAAGCACGCATTTCTGGATGGTTAAGATTTGCACCATCATTCTCTCCAAGGATCAAAATATCACCCGGAAAATTGTAATACCCTTCGAACAAATCCTCATAAAAATCCCGCAGCATATGGGTGATATGGGCCGCGGTCGCAGCCAGATAGCGATTTTCGGCTTCTGGATAGAAATGACCATTACAAACAAAGTATTGGATTCCATCCGTTACTGCCTGTCCCAAGGTAGCCGCATACCAATCGAGTTCAGCGGCTGAAATTGGGCGTCCCTTCCGTTCGGCATCAAAAGCTATTATCGCCAGGAAATTGGTGATGTACGAGTAAAGCAAGGGGCTCTGGTCGCGGTCATTATGGATCAAATCGGCCAGCATTTCTTCTTCGGGGCTTAAGCCGATAGGGGCAGCCCCATTGTAGAGGGTTTCGGCGAGTTTGATCTGGCGCTGCATGAACGCGCGACGCTCGGTGGACTGCTGGCATTCGACATCTACCATATCATCTACCCACCGGAAATAGCCATAGGCCCGATAACAATCATCTTTGAGACCCCGGTCGACCATCAATTTGGCCGTCAGATAAGACTGTTTGCTACTGGCACAGGTGATCGAACGCGCTAGACGGGCAGAGCGGGTGGTCATACTGACATCTCCTCAATAATTCGGTCGGCCGCGAATTTGGCCGAGGTCAACACGGAGGGTAAACCAGTCCCCGGATGGGTGCTGGCCCCCACGAAATAAAGATTGGGGTATTTGACATGGCGGTGGGCCGGACGCATATACCCCATTTGGAGCAGTTCGTGGCCCAAACCGTGGGCCGATCCTTTGAAAAGGTTGTAGCGGTTTTGCCAATCGATTGGACTGAAGCTCACTTCAAACTTCAGATGATTCTCTATATCTTCCAGGCCAAATCGGGTCAAGCGTTCAATGATATAGCTGCGAGATTGGTTTGTAAGTTGGTCCCAATCCTGCGGATTTTCTGGGTTGATGTGGGGCACCGGAACCGCAACGGCCATCGTATCGTGGCCTTCGGGCGCTAGAGCGGCATCGATCCGAGTTGGGGCGTGGACATAAAAGCTAGGATCAGGCGCCAAAGAAAGCTCATCAAACATGACGTCGAACCCCTGTTCAATATCGCGGGCCATGAATAAATTATGCGGACCCAATTGGGGATAAACTTTGTCCAAACCCCAGAAGAAAACTAGCGCCGAACAACCATATTTCTTGCGTTGTAATTGCTGCGAACGTTTGAGGTTGTAACCATCATCCGGCAGCAAGTCAGAATAGACATAGGAGAGATCGGCATTCGCGACAATAACATCCGCGGTCAGTTGACGGCCATCTCTCAACGCCAAACCGGTGATTTGCCCGTTGCTGGTTCGAATTTGGGTAACCGGGGTGTTGTACTCGAACTCGACACCCAGGTTTTCAGCAATTTTCACTAAAGCCATAATCACCTGATACATCCCACCGGTGGGGAACCAAACGCCATCAGACAATTCGGTGTACGGCATCAGGGAATACATTGCAGGGGATTTATAAGGATTTAGGCCCATATACAAATTCTGGAACAAAAACCCAAATTTCAGACGATCATCTTGAAAGTAACGGCCCATATTGGAATAATGGTTTTTAAGGGCCTTGATCCGTAAAAGAAGGGCTAAATTCTTGAGGGTGAAAAAGCTCTGAGGGGTACGAAAATCCCGAGTGACAACATTTGGTACTGCGATCCGGTAGTGTTTATCTCCTTCAGCGAGATAACGTAACAAGCCTCCAAAGCTACCGGGCTCTATGGCTTCCAACTGGTTTTTCATGAATTCCAGATCAGCGCTCAGGGTTAAATGCAGACCATCATCAAAATGGATCTGATAGGTAGGATCTACCCGCTGTAATTCGAGATGATCTGCAATATTTTCTCCCAAATCGGCAAAGGCCTGCCGATAAAGTTCGGGCATCAAGTACAAGGTCGGTCCGGTATCAAACCGGTGACCTTTGATTTCCAAAGTCCCACAGCGCCCTCCTGGGATTTCGTTTTTCTCCAAAACTTTGACCGTATACCCGGCTTTCGCTAATCGGGCCGCGGTCGCGATCCCCCCAATTCCGGCCCCAATGATCAAGGCACTCCGGCCTGAAGATGTCATTATGTTGTCTCCTCTAATTGGTTATCACTCTTTCTACGCAGATTTGTGATAAAAGTAGCAATTTTCCTGGCGAACATGCCGGCTTCCGTGATATGATCCGTAAATCAAGAACAGACCCGAGTTTACTGTTTTGTGGACATCATCATCCCTAAATTATCAATGGATAATGTGAAGATTTGTTCCGTAACCATGGTTAGCACGCCCCCAATCACCATCATCCCCTTCCAGCCTGAAGACCAGGAAGTTGTCCAAGATTTGATCAACGCCGGGTTGGGTGAGCATTGGGATCAAGTAGACGCCGCCATGAACCCGGACTTATTCGATATTGCTCAGAGTTATCAAAATGAAACCTTTCTCATCGCCCGAAGCGGGGACGAAATTGTAGGCACCGGGGCGCTCGTACAACGCACTAAAGAAACCGCCGAAATTGTGCGCATGTCGGTTGCCGCCAACTACCGCCGCCAGGGAATTGGTCACCAAATATTGGATCAGTTAATCCAGGTAGGCCACGCGCGAGGATTTCGAAAAATCATCTTGGAGACCACCTCAACCTGGCGAGATGTAATTTCTTTCTATCTCGCCTACGGCTTCACTATTACCCATTACCTGAATGGTGACACTTATTTTTCGTATGAATTTAACAATCGGTCACAAATTAATGGTATTGAAAACCCCAGGGTTTTTCGGGGTGGGAACTAAAATGGGTGCTTTTTTTAAAACCCCTGGGGTCTATCGGGAAGAATTTTAACTACTTAAGGATTTGAAACCATGAAACGACTGTTATTGCTCCCCTGCTTTGCCGCCCATGTCAAGTTTTCAGATATCACCTTCGACGTGGTCCAATGTGATGAGGAAGTCACGATTGCCGTTGACGAGGATAACTATGCCCTGGTGACGCTCAAAAATCAGCAAGTAGCCTATAAAGTCAATATCTTGGGTGGATTTTCCTTCTCGGAGGAAATTGTGGGTGAAATTGATTATAAAAAATATATCCGCATCGAATGGGCCGATGATCAGGCCGTTCCAGAGTTGGTTTTCCAGATCACTCCTGAGAGTGTTTGCCGGGAATACCAAAAAGGGATGAAAATTGAATTAGGGATCGAAGATGTAGATTGTTACCATGTAGCTTACCAGGACGGAGTCACGGCCGATTTTCAACAAACGGGGGATCATGCTTTTGATTTCAGATTTAGCACCGGTTTCGACGGGAATCTCTGGAAAGACCCGGATGGGTCTCATTTAGTCCGGTTCAAAGGGATTCGGTTAGATGCAGAGGATGATGGTTATGATTCCGAGTCGAAATTTATCATTTCGCGTTCCAAATACACCGATAATCTGACCCTCATCCTTCAAGATGATGCAACTGTATATCTTAAATCGAAGGCTTAGAAAAAAGTAAAAAGCATGCCAGCAAATTCAAAACCAAAATATACGGCGGCAGCTTATGGGGGTGAAAATTGGTCACCCCGCACTGCCCCGCATCGCGCCGAAATCGGAACCCTGTGGGGCGCATGCGGACTCAATTCAGAATGGACCCGGCTCAAAGGAGTATTGCTGCACCCGCCTGGACCGGAATTGACCGCCATGGACGACCCAGAGTCAGCCCAATTATTGGAAATTCCTTCCTGGAAATTAGCCCAGAAACAACACGCAACCATGGCCCAAGCTTACTTGAATTTGGGGATCAAAGTCCATTATGTTGAACCAGGAGATAAACCCTCCCCAAATCAAATTTTCTGTGCCGATTTAGTGTTCATGACCCCCGAAGGCGCAATTCTAGCGCGCCCGGCTTCAACTGTCCGCGCTGGTGAAGAGCGCTGGGTTGCCCGGCGATTGGCTAATCTGGGAATCCCAATTTTGCGCACGCTGAGAGGGAACGCGGTTTTCGAAGGTGCCGATGCCCATTGGCTCGACGAAAAAACGATTCTCATCGGACGCGGTTTACGCACGAACAATGCCGCAATCTGGCAAATTGAAAATGTTTTAGGTGAGATGGGTGTCGAAGTGATCCCCGTTGACCTACCCATCGGCACCATGCACTTGATGGGCATTTTGCGGTTTTTGGATCAAGATTTGGTCCTAGTGTGGCCGTATCGCCTCGGGTGGGTTGCCGTTGAAGCCCTTAAAACCCGAGGTTACCAGATCGCGTTTATCCCGGATGAAGCGGAGGCTACCCACGGCGGTGCCCTCAATTTCGTCACAATTGGGCCGCGGGAAATTTTAATCGCCGGGGGCAATCCGATCACACAGAACTTCTTAGAAATGAATGGGGTCACCTGTCACGCCATTGAAGTCGCGGAACTTCACAAGGCTGCTGGGGGTATTGGCTGTCTGACAGGTATTCTAGAACGAGAACTATTATAAAAAAGTCCGGTTTCTTGCCGAAACCGGACTTTTTTCATATATTCAATTCCTGGTGTAACCATTTTACGGTTTCTGCCACCTGCTCTTCGGGGATACAAAACGAAACACTCCGTTCCGTCGCGGGTTGAGCCACCGCGATCACCTGGGTGCCGCCCTTACCCAAAGCGGCATAAGCTTTTGAAACAACGCCGTTCGTCCCTCCGTTTGACAATCCTACTACCGATACCGTTCCAATTTGTTCACGCACATCAATCTGACAGGGATCCGGCCCACATGCATCACCAAAATCTCGTGACAAAATCCGGACACAATGCGATTGATCTTGAGAGCGGACGATCAGGTTTAGGCTGTGTTCTGAGAACGATTGCGAAAACATCAAAACTTGAACGGCTTCGTCGCTCAAAGTTTGCAAAATTTGAGCCGCCAGGGCCAGAGACCAGCCTTCATTTTCGGCACTGACCGCAATCATACTCAACCCAGTAGTTGAAATTATGGCCGGAGAAACTTCTCTATCCGGGCTGGGGACGGCTAATATTTGGGTTCCGGTATTGTCGGGGTTAAAGCTGTTTAAGATCCGTAAAGGGATTTTATTCTCGGTTACCGGGCGGATCGTTTTGGGGTGTAAAACATCGGCACCGTAATAAGCAAGTTCAGCAGCTTCCTGGTAGGAGAGTTCGTCTAAGGTCCGAGCCTCGGGAACCAGGTTCGGATCCGCGGTTAAAATGCCATCGACATCACTCCAAATCCAGACTTCATCGGCCGCCAAACCCCAACCGAGGATGGCGGCACTATAATCACTGCCGCCGCGCCCCAAGGTGGTCGTAACCCCATTTTGGTTAGCGCCAATATAACCGGTTACGATGGGTATTACCCCCCGGTCAATTTGGGGTTTGAGGGTAGCTGTGATTCTTTCCTGGGTTTGATGGAATAACACCCCGGCTTCACCGAAATTGTCATCGGTGATAATCAACTGGGTTGCGCTAACCGCGTCACTTGAACACCCATTTTGACGCAACCGGGCGGCTAATAACGTCGACGATAAAGTCTCACCAAAAGAGACAATGACATCCCGGCCGCGGGGGGTCAATTCTCCCAGCATGGCAATGCTGCGCAGAAACCGTTCGAGTTCATTCAACTTATCTTCAACAAAGCCCCCAACTTCCAGACGACTGGGGCCGGGGTTTAGCAAATCTTCGACCGTATTAAGATGGCGGCGTAACAAATCGGCTTTTAACTCCCGATAAAGGGAATCTTCCCCGCGGGAGGCAGCGCGGGCACAGCGAATGAGCTGATCCGTGACTCCGCTCAGGGCAGAAACGACCACCACGGAACCCGGGTTTTCGTTTGGATCCTGATTTTTATGATGATGAATAACGATATCAGCGACGTTGGCAATTCGATCGGCAGCCCCCACCGAGGTACCGCCAAATTTGTGGACGATCATAGTTTTCTCCTTTGTAAGCATCCAAGAATTACGAAGTACACACCTTCATCACTTCGGCCTCGCTCATTGCAGGCTTCAAGTAGTATCCTGAGGTTGTTGATGGGTAGCGGCCGCACCCTGCGATACGACCAAGAAAACACAGGTCTACTCAGGATGCTGTTATTCAAAAAATAACTGAACAGAGAACAATAAGTGGACTCCGGAAAGTATTTTAATACGTCATTGCGAGGAGGCCCTTCGACAAGCTCAGGACTAACTCCGCCGACGAAGCAATCTACTAGACCGACATTCAGACTGCTTCGCTCCGCTCGCAGTGACGTTAATTTCAGCCACTTTCCGATAAATACTTAAAGTTTTTTAAACCTTTAATTCTTTTTACGCCAAAGCTTGCTCAAGATCGGCGATCAGATCAGCTGCGCTTTCAATTCCCAAGGCATAACGGACCAAATTATCGTTCAAGCCAGCCAGTTTTCGTTCGAGAGGCTCAATTGAGAACAGCGCGGCGGGTTGTTCGATAATGCTTTCAACCCCACCCAACGTCGGCCCGATATATGGAATTTTCAGACGGTCAATAAATGCCCCGGTGGCTTCAAAATCACCAGCAATGTCAAAACTCACCACGCCGCCAAACCCAGGCATTTGCCCAACTGCGACTTCATGATCAGGGTGACTGGCAAGCCCGGGGTAATAAACCCGCTCCACACGGGGATGAGAGTCTAAGAAATTGGCTATACGCAACCCGTTTTCATTTTGGCGCTGAACCCGGAGTTCGAGTGTTTTGAGCCCTCTAATGAGCAAATAGGCGTCATTCGCGTTGCTGACTCCACCCAAAATCCCACGCGCCGCCTGAATATCAGCTAACCGCGCGCGGGTGCCAATCACAACACCCCCCAAGAGATCGTTGTGGCCGCCTAAATATTTGCTGGCGCTATGAACGACCAGGTCCACCCCAAATTCTAACGGCCGCAGATTGATCGGGGTTGCAAAAGTACTGTCCAATATCGTCAAGACCCCGTGAGCCTGGGCGAGTTTAACCAAAGCGTTCAAATCAATCACCCGTAAATATGGATTGGTCGGGGTTTCGGCAAAAATCAGCCGCGTATTCGGGCGGAGTGCCGCTTTCCAAGCCTCAGGGTCATCAATGGGGACGCTGGTGGTTTCGATCCCCCACCGGGCGAGGAAGGCGGTGGTGAATTCTCGGGTGCGGTGATAAGTTCCCTCTACCAGGATCAGGTGGTCACCTTTAGAAAGCAAAATCGAGAGCATCGTTGTGATCGCCGCCATCCCACTGGAGAACAGGAGCGCTTGCTCCCCTCCTTCGATCTCGGCCAGTTTTTGTTCGGCAATCGTCTGAGTCGGGTTAGTGTAACGACCATACTCGTCCCGAACGTTTTTCTCACCCCGGGCTTTGGCGTGCATAAAATCCAAAATTTCAGCGGTATCGGCAAAAGTATAGGTTGAAGTTTGGATGATAGGGGTCGTTATGGCGCCGTAGGGCTTGCGCTGCGGTTCACCAGCGTGGACAGTTTGGGTTGAATTGGGTTGAGACATTAAAAACTCCTCTTAGAAATGATCCAGAGAGGAGCAAAAAACAAAAAACCTCTTCCCGAAAGATAAAAGAAGAGGTCAGCAGATAAACATCATCTCCCAGAACCTTACGGTCTGACGGAATTGGCACCATCTTTAGCGCTGGGCAAAATGCCCCTGGCTAACAGGTTGCCGAGGTTTCACAGGGCCGGTCCCTCCACCTCTCTGGATGAACAGTAGATTTTCAACGAACTGGGCGGGATCATATCATGGATATGGGGGGCTGTCAAATTTTGAAATGGGAACGCGATTGGTGATCGACGTTGTGAATATGCTGGTTTGGGAAAATTTTGATAGAATTATGGGTCGGAACTTTGCTAAAACGAAGCACTGAATACTGAAAACCCGCGACCATGCAAATCTTTTGGGCCCTAACGAAAACCTCATTTCAACGGCATCTCACTTACCGGGCGGCGACAGTGGCCGGATTGGTAACCAATTTTTTCTTTGGGATATTACGCGCCACCATTTTTGTGGCCTTATACGATTACCGTTCAATCGTGGAGGGGATCACCGTCCAAGGAGCGATTACTTATGCCGCTTTGGGACAGGCATTAATTGGATATTTGAGTATGTTCCATTGGTTCGATCTCATGAACTCTGTTTATACTGGGGACGTGGCCGGAGATTTGCTTAAACCGATGGATTATTTCACCTATTGGCTCGCGCAAGATCTAGGACGGGCCAGTGTCCAATTTCTACTCCGGGGGGTGACTCTTTTTATTGGGTTTGCCGTGTTTTATGATTTGGTCTGGCCCACGGGGTGGCCAACGATTGTCGCCCTCATTGCGAGTATTGGTCTTAGCTGGTTAGTCAGTTTTACCTTCCGCTTTCTGGTCAACCTGGCGGCTTTTTGGACCCCGAATGCAATGGGCATTTTGCGGTTTGTCTTTGTGCTATCCTGGTTTTTCTCCGGATTTCTGATGCCGCTGCGTTTCTTTCCTCAATGGGTCGTCGATATCAGCTATTTAATGCCATTTCCCCACATGTTCAACACCGTTATTGAGATATATTTGGGCATCATCCAGGGCCCAGCCTTACTTGGAGCCATCGGTCAACAAATTTTATGGATTGTCATATTATTCTTGGCCGGACAGATCACCTTGCGGGCAGGGGTGCGGCGGTTGGTGATTCTAGGAGGATGAAATGGTAACAGTGATCGGTAATCAGTTTCTCTGGCCACAGATTACTGATTACTGATTTCTTATCTAAAAATGATCGCAAACCTCAACCTCTACCGGCGCTTAATCAGCGTTCAAATTCGCTCTCAAATGCAATATCGGATTCCTTTTTTACTGGAATTCGTTACCGTTGCTTTTATTACCGCGCTGGAATACGGAGCGTTAGCAATGGTTTTTGATCAATTTGAAAATCTGAAAGGTTGGAGCTTAGGCCAGGTCGCGTTTATTTATGGATTGGCTGAACTGGCATTTGGGATCATGGATATGGTCTTCAGCGGTTTTGATCCGGGAGTTTTTGGGTTGAAAGTGCGCCGGGGAAGTTTTGATCAAATTTTATTACGTCCCGTTAACATCACCTTGCAAATTTTCGGTTCTAAGTTTGTTCTGCGCCGGATTGGGAAGATCATCGTAGGGATTGGCATTTTCGCTTATGCGATTCAACTCGTTGATATCAGTTGGGATCCGATCAAGATTTACTTGGTGGCGACCATGGTTTTTAGCCAGGTATTATTTTTCGGAGGCCTGTTCGTCATTGGGGCCACGATTACTTTTTGGACGGTTGAATCGATCGAAGTCATCAACATTTTCACTTATGGCGGCACTTATATGATCTCGCACCCAATGCACATCTACCCCAATTTTTTACGCCGCTTTTTTACCTTCATTGTGCCAGCCATCTTTCTAAACTACTACCCTGCGGTGTACATTTTTGAGCTACCAGATCCTTTTCATATGCCAGCTTGGGCCCCATTTTTCGCACCCATCGCCGGAATCATTATCCTGACCGCCGCGTTCCTGTTTTGGCAGGTTGGGTTACGTCAATATCAAAGTACAGGAACGTAGGAATTGAGGGGTGGGTTAAAGGATCAATTCCACCCTCAACCCACAACCTTCCACTAACCCATTGCAAACTATGGCAATCATCACAGTAAACGACCTATCAAAGCATTTCAAAGTCTTCAAACATCACCGGGGTACATTGGGGGCGGTTCGAAATCTATTTTCCCGCGAATTTTCCGTCGTCAGGGCGGTAGATCAAATTAGCTTCGAGGTACAGGCGGGTGAATTAGTCGGTTACATTGGTCCTAATGGGGCCGGAAAGTCAACGACGATCAAGATGTTGACGGGGTTGTTGGTCCCCTCCGAGGGCCAAATAGCCGTCAATGGACACCTCCCCTGGAAAGAACGCCAGGACTATGTTGCTCGCATTGGGGCCGTCTTTGGGCAACGGACCACGCTGTGGTGGGACCTACCAGTCATCGAATCGCTGAGTTTACTCCAGCATATTTACAAAATCCCAACCCAACGGTTTGAACATAATCTCTCCGAATTTCGCAATTTACTCGAACTCGATCCATTCTTGGATACGCCGGTGCGGTCGCTGTCGCTGGGCCAGCGAATGCGAGCCGATATCTGCGCCGCGCTGCTCCATAACCCGGATATCTTGTTCCTGGATGAGCCGACGATCGGATTGGACGTTGTCGCCAAAGAACGCATTCGTCAATTCATCACCCATATCAATCGGGTGCGGGGCACGACTGTTTTATTAACGACTCATGATCTCTCAGATGTCGAAAAACTGTGCAATCGGGTAATGATTATCGATCATGGCAAGTTGTTATTCGATGGGGATTTAGCCATTTTGCGAGAGCAATTTGGGGGGAATCGTCAACTTGTGGTGGAATTTGCGGAATCCTACCCCGATTACTCAGTGCCAGGAGCAGAGATATTTGCCCAAGATAGGCAGCGTGTGACTTACAATTTTACGCGGGGGTCTATTACGGCTTCGGCCCTCATCGGCCGACTTTCAGACAAATTCCGCATTCACGACTTAGGCGTGCGGGAACCCGAAATCGAAGCCACCATCCGTCGGATTTATGAGGAAAAACTACTCGAAAAAGATTCCTAACAAATCACATTCGGTAAATATGTCTTTGATTTTTGACATTAGTCATATCAATTATCCCAATTCAATTGTATAATTCAATCGCAATCAAAACTTGGAGAAAAAACAATGCCAACAAACAATAGTTTCTACGTCCCCGAATCGGTAATGGTCGTTGTCGCGCACCCTGATGACCCTGAATTCTCTTGCGCTGGTACGATGGCCCGCTGGACTCAGGCAGGCACCCGAGCTTGCTATGTTTTATGCACCAGTGGCGATGTCGGAATCGCCGAGGTCGGGATGACCAAAGAAAAAGCCGCCGTAATCCGAGAAGGGGAACAACGCGACGCCGCCAAGATTTTGGGCGTTCAAGAAGTCGTCTTTTTGGGCGAACCCGACGGTATGCTCCAGCCGACTTTGGAACTCCGCAAGAAAATTGTGCGCGAAATCCGCCGTTTCCGCCCGGAGGTGGTCATCACCGGTGACCCCACCCGAGTCTGGACTGGCAACAGCTATATCAACCACCCCGATCATCGGGCCGCCTCCGCCGCCGCTTTAGATGCCACTTTCCCTGCCGCCGGCCAACCCAATTTGTTCGAAGAAATTGCTGAAGAAGGTTTTTTCGCCCACAAACCCCGCAAAGTTTACGTAACAACCTGGGATGAAGCCGATATTTATGTAAACGTTACTGACACCATCGATAAAAAAGTCGAAGCCCTCCGAGCCCACAAATCCCAGATGAAAGATTGGGATCCTGAAGAACGAGTAAAAGAATGGGCAGCAATGCGCGGCCAGGGCAAAGAAATGGACTATGCCGAAGCCTTCCGCGTAGTCACTTTGGTCAATGACGAGCAATGGGAACAGACTAAAGGCCAGGTATTGCCTTTAGAAGGAGATGAAAATAAGTAAGTTGGTTTGTTGGTGGTTTGTCAACCAAGAAACCAATTAGCCAACTATCGAACCATTCCCCAACTTTATTGGTATGACAATTCGAAATAGAAAACCCCGCCCCAGTATTCAACTACTCGATACCATTCGCGGCCATCAAGAGCAAATTTACGATATCGTATGGGCCCCGCGCGGCATCTCAATTACATCAGCCTCCACCGATGGCAAAATCATCATGTGGGATTCGATCAGCGGCAAGATTTGCCGTTTGCTAGAGGGCCATTCCGCTGCTGTTTTCGGCTTGACCTGGAAAAAAGATGAAACCCAAATGGCATCTGGTGATATCGATGGGAATATCTTCATCTGGGAACCGTCCACCAGCACCCTGGTCAAAAAACTCAATGGACATGATGGCGCGGTTACCCATGTGACCTGGTCTAAAGTCAGCAACATCCTGGCCTCTGGTTCCCAAGACTGCCGGGTGCTATTATGGGATCCCGAAAACAGTAAAGTACTACACACCCTCGAGGGCCACGAGGCTGTTATCCATAGTTTGGCCTGGTCACCAGATGGGAATATCTTAGCTTCAGCTTCTGGCGATCATAATGTCGGCCTATGGGAGGCCGCAACCGGAAACCGGCTCCAAACCCTTAAAGGGCACCGTAATCAAGTTCAGAGCGTTCATTTTTCGAAAGACGGCCGCATTCTGGCCTCGGCATCGTCCGATAAGACAGTAATCCTATGGGATTGGGAAACGGGAACGATCTTGGGGCACTTAGAAGGTCACTTTGATGGGATTCATTCCGTCAGATTCTCTTACTTCAAACCCATTATGGCGACCAAGTCCTGGGATGGTACCGTCCGGCTGTGGCGGACCGATAATTTTGAATGCGTCGCCATTCTGGATGAATCCGCCGATCGCACCGCGACCCCGCCCCCCGCTTTCCACCCCGATGGTTCGGTGATCGCTACCTTAGGAGAGGACGATACCATTATCCGAATCTGGCGGATGAACTACAATATTCTCCTAGCCTAAAAATAGCAGAGACCGTCAACACCAAACCAAACCCGTTCCACTTTTTTCGTCTACCCACTGCAAACATAATTGGAGGCCACTTATGTCATTTTCAGAGCTCGCTAAACAACGGTACAGCGTCCGGGCTTACAAATCCGACCCGATACCCGCTGAAATTCTTGAAAAAATATTAGATGCAGCGCGATTAGCACCCACCGCGGCGAATCGGCAACCGTTTCAAATCATCGTTATCAAAACCGAAGGACGAGAAGAAGAGCTACGGCGGATTTATAACCGCGAGTGGTTCACACAAGCCCCACTAATCTTATGCGCCGTAGGGACCCCTCAGAAAGCCTGGGTGCGGTATGACGACGCCAATTACACTTCAGTAGATGTTGCCATCGCGATGGATCACTTGATCTTACAGGCAACCGATTTGGGGCTGGGAACCTGCTGGATTGCAGCCTTCAACCCCGAAACTGCCCGGGAAATTTTGGGGTTACCCAATTCCGTCGAGCCGGTGGTTTTCACCCCGTTAGGGTACCCCGCGGATGAACCGAAGGAAAAAGAACGAAAACCATTGGCTGATCTGGTTCGATACGAGCAATGGTAAGTCCTTGTGGCGACCTGGATTGCACACCTCCGCATAGCTGAAAATTTAATTGGACAAATAGAAGGTCTCAATGAGACCTGGTTTGCCATGGGGAATATTGCCCCTGATTCGGGGATACCCGATAAAAACTGGGAAACTTTTTCTCCCCCGGTGAAGGTAACCCATTTTCAGGTTCCCAATCGCGATTTATCAGCAACCGCGGATTTAGATTTTTTTCGTCAATTCTTTTGGGGAAAATCCTGGCCGGGAATGGATTCAGCCGAATTCTCATTTTTGCTGGGATATTTTTTTCATCTAATCACAGACAACCTCTGGGGACAACGGATCGGTAGAGTCACCCAGTCTAAATTCGCCGCCGAATTTGCAGCGGATCCCCAATTTATTTGGGAGGTCAAAAAAGATTGGTATGGATTGGATTTTATTTACGTACGCGACCATCCCAATTCCCTATTCTGGCGAATATTCCTAAACTGTGTCTATACCGAAAATTATCTTGATTTCTTGCCGCCCGCCGCGATCAACCTTCGGATCAAGTATATTCAAGACCTCTATCAGCGTAAAGATGAGGAGGTTCAAAAGGCCTATCAACGGCCCTATATTTATCTCAGCCAGCAACAATATGATGATTTTGTCCTCGAGGCTTCCAAAATTTCATATTTGGCTTTCGAAACACATATCCAAACGCAGGTTGATCCCGCGGATCAGGTTTCTTTTTTAGATCGGCTGCCATGAAATATCAAAAAGAGATTTCCAAACTATACGACTCAAATCCAGCTAATGAATGGGAACGGCTAGATCGGCATCGCACTGAATTCGCGGTAACTTCAAAGCTGATGGCAGCCCATTTACCACCACCGCCAGCCAAGATTCTCGATTGTGGCGGTGGACCAGGTCGATATGCGCTGGAATTATCGCAACGCGGCTATGAAGTGACACTGTTTGATCTGTCCGCCGGGAATTTGGCTCTGGCCCGCCAAAAAGCCCAAGAAATCGGAGCGCCGCTAGAGAACTTCGAGCAAGGTTCAGCATTGGATTTAGGGCGGTTTCCGGACGAGACTTTTGATATCGTTTTGGTTATGGGGCCGTTGTACCATCTACTGGAGGCCTCTGACCGGAAACAGGCGCTTCGAGAGGTGTATCGGGTAATGAAACCGGGTGGTCAACTCTGGGCCGCCTTCATTACGCGCTTTGCCCCTTTAAAGTGGTGTGCGGCCAATGATCCGAATTGGGTTGTGGAAAATCCAACCGCGGCCCATCAAATTTGGGAAACCGGGCAAAAACCCCCCGCAGGAACCACTGAACCAGAATTTGTAGCCTATTTTGCCCATCCCGACGAAGTCCAGCCGTTGATATCAGCCCAAGGGTTTTTTGTCCAAGAAATTTTTGGGGTGGAGGGCTTTGTCAGTGAAACGGAAGAAAAGATCAATGATCTCACCGGTAAGGCTTGGGAAACCTGGGTGGACCTAAATACGAAAGTGGCCTCCAATCACCATGTCCATGGCGCCGCCGAGCATCTATTGGTTCTGGCCGAAAAACCCTGCTGGCGGGCAGCTTTATCTTTCGTGGCAAATCGACTAAATCAGGAGGGGATCGATTATCGCGTTGTTGGGGGTACCGCAATTGCGTTGCACGGTATTCCAATCGAGGTCTGTGATATCGATATCGAGTTGTCAACTGCTAACGCCTACCGCTGCCAGGAAATTTTCTCAGAATATGTAACGAATCCAGTAACGTATTCGAGCAGTGAAATATATCGATCCCATTTCGGTCAGTTGGAGATCGAAGGTCAAGATATCGATATTATGGGAGATTTAGAACGCTGTGAAAATGGCAATTGGGTGCCAACAACGAATTTGACTCGGGAGATCATTGATTTAGATGGCGTTCCCGTAATGGTGCCCTGGCTAGAAGAAAATGTATTAGCCAATCTCCGCCGGGGAAAATTGAATCGGGCCAGTCTGGGATTACGCCATTGTGATCAAGACCGAATCCGCCATTTGTTGATAGGGGATATTAAAACCAATGTTATTTAACTCATGTTATGTAGTTAGCATCCTGAGTAGATCCGAAGGATCATATCGAAGGGTGCGGGTTGTTCGAAAACTCACCCTTCGATAAGCTATCGCTACTAAGGACGATTTTTCTAGCGCAGTTTTCTGTCATGCGGAACATGAGTTATTTAAGTAAGTAGCGGTTTGGGATTATTGAACTCAGACTATCCGTTGAGTTTATTCGGGTAGTTATCCGCCAATAATACCCATCGGGATCCTTTAATCGAAAATCGGTTAACCCCCACGGTTGAGTCTGCAAGCTATCAGATAATGGCCACCCGCTAGCCTTCACGCGCGCATAGATCGACTGAATATCATTTACTTCGAGAACAAATTCAACGCCGCGCCCCAATCTTTCTCCCGACTGCGCCTGTATGGGATGATCAACAGGCAGATTTTTGCGGAGGTTCAACGCGATCTTGATATTTCCGTATGCCAGCGGGGTATACCCATCAATGTGCTCTCCACCAGAGATAAAACCCAATACCTGAGTATAAAAAACGACCGATTCAGTCAGGTCATCGACGAATGGTAAGTATACGGAATAGTGTGAAAAGGGCTTGAAAAAAGAGGGGATTGGA